>NZ_JAWIIP010000039.1:0-310 GCF_034683865.1 Pseudomonas sp. C11 | reverse complement strand
CGCTTCGCTCGACTTCCCTCACTCCGGCACCGCTCCGGGGTCGGCGTACATGGGCCATCCCTGGCCCATTACGCCTCTCGCCGCATCCATGCGGCTCGCCCCCTGCGCAGTGCCTACGTTCGGCCTCCTGAAGGGGGATTTTCGCGCGCCTGAAACTATCGGTTTCACTCGTAGACCACAGCGGTTTGCTATTGCTCTTGCCAGAGCACTCACAACTACACCTGAGTTACCGGAGGTTCAGGCGCGTGCAGAGCCCGCCCAGGAGGGCGAACGGAATCGTCGTGGAAGAGGTCGAGCGACATGGATGTCG
>NZ_JAWIIP010000038.1:0-317 GCF_034683865.1 Pseudomonas sp. C11 | reverse complement strand
CTCTTGTCGCGCAGGATGCCGGCGTTGTTGACCAGCACGTCGATGCGGCCGAAATGATCAAGCGCGGTTTGTACTATTTTGTCGCCATCGGTCACCGAATCATGGTTGGCCACGGCGGTGCCGCCAAAGGCGCGAATCTCTTCCACCACCTTGTCGGCGGCGGAGGCGTTGGCGACTTCACCGTGGGTGCTGCCTCCCAGATCGTTGACCACCACCTTGGCGCCATGGCGGGCGAACAGCAGCGAATGGGCACGGCCCAGACCACCGCCGGCACCGGTGACTATCACCACTTGATCTTCGAAACGGACGGTATCGTT
>NZ_JAWIIP010000037.1:0-331 GCF_034683865.1 Pseudomonas sp. C11 | reverse complement strand
AATGACTTAGCGGGCGCACTCGGCTTGCAACTCCTTCCTCGATGATCAGTCTGGAACCATAGCCTCACTGAAGGGCGTTGCTTGAGATACAAGGGCAGGCCTAGGCGAACAGTCCGCCAGTCCATTTCCATCCCATCACCACCACTTCTTCACCCCTCACACCCTCTGTTCAAAAATCCCCCTCATGCGCCGCAGTGGCGCGCTTTGCCCCGCGATTGTGCAGCCTTTTCCGGCTTGCGGGATGGTTGCAGGGGCCGGCGCCCACGCTGGAGCGGGATGACGGAAATGGCACAGTCCGTGCTTTCTTCATGAGAACAAAAAGTTCTCTAAG
>NZ_JAWIIP010000036.1:0-467 GCF_034683865.1 Pseudomonas sp. C11 | reverse complement strand
GGTTCGCTCACTCCATCGCCGTTCCAGAGGCCCGACCGGATGCGGCCCACCGACGGTGGGCCATCCCTGGCCCATCGTGGCTTTCGCGACATCCATGTCGCTCAACCTCTTCCACGAAGATTCCGTTCGCCCTCCTGGGCGGGCTCTGCACGCGCCTGAACGTGAGGTAACCCAGAATTAGCGTGGAGTTCTTGAACGTGGGTCAGCCTTAGGGCTGACCTGAATGCTGGCTGCAAGCCGGCAAGCTGTTCAATGCATGAAACTGCGCGGATAAAAGTATCGGTTTAATTCGACAGCCAAATCGAGGCTCCATAGCTACCAGAGCACGCCGGTCATGCTCGGAATAACTGTACGTTCAGGCGCGCTAACTCCCCCTTCAGAAGGCCGAACGTAGGCATTGCGCAGGGGGCGAGCGGCATGGATGCCGCGAGAGGCTTGAAGGGCCATGGATGGCCCTTGCAAGCCGA
>NZ_JAWIIP010000035.1:0-528 GCF_034683865.1 Pseudomonas sp. C11 | reverse complement strand
CGGACTCATAGCTCAGCTGGATAGAGTACTCGGCTACGAACCGAGCGGTCGGAGGTTCGAATCCTCCTGAGTCCGCCATATTTAAGTGGCTTGCATCGCTGCAAGCCATTTTGTTTCAACCAGCGGTGATCTGGTCTAAAAGCGCCAAACGGACTCATAGCTCAGCTGGATAGAGTACTCGGCTACGAACCGAGCGGTCGGAGGTTCGAATCCTCCTGAGTCCGCCATATTAAAATGGCTTGCATCGCTGCAAGCCATTTTGCTTCAACCAGCGGTGATCTGGTCTAAAAGCGCCAAACGGACTCATAGCTCAGCTGGATAGAGTACTCGGCTACGAACCGAGCGGTCGGAGGTTCGAATCCTCCTGAGTCCGCCATATTAAAATGGCTTGCATCGCTGCAAGCCATTTTGCTTCAACCAGCGGTGATCTGGTCTAAAAGCGCCAAACGGACTCATAGCTCAGCTGGATAGAGTACTCGGCTACGAACCGAGCGGTCGGAGGTTCGAATCCTCCTGAGTCCGCCATAT
>NZ_JAWIIP010000034.1:0-1025 GCF_034683865.1 Pseudomonas sp. C11 | reverse complement strand
TGTGTAAACCCAGCACGTTGTTCAGTGGAAGCGGCGCTCTGCTGATCGGGGGCAGGTATCCGAGGCTGGCGTGCAGTCGGTGCCAGTTGTAGTGATGCAGCCAGGGCAGCAGGTGCGCTGCTCGCTGCTGTGAAGTGTCGTAGCTACGGGCATAGGCCCATTCACGCAGGCTCGTTTGGATGAAGCGCTCGGCCTTACCGTTGGTGCGTGGCGTATAGGGCTTGGTACGGATGTGTTTCAGCCTGAGTCGAGCACACAACCGTTGAAACGCCCGGGACCGATAACAGGCGCCGTTGTCTGTCATGACGCGCCGAAAGCAGATGTTCAGCCCGCGGTAGTAGCGCAGTGCTTGCAGCAAGGCCCGGCAGGCGCTGCTGCCGCGCTCATCTGGATGCAGGCTGGTGAACGCCAGTCGGGACGCATCGTCGATAGCCACGTGCATGAACTCCCAGCCGGCGCCGTCGGAGCACTGCTGACGGTCGCCAGTGACTCGATGCCCGGGTTTCCAGAAGCGGCCAAGCTTCTTGATGTCCAAGTGCAGGAGATCGCCAGGATTGGCGTATTCATAACGCACCACCACAGGAGCGGGTTCCAGCTCAGCCAGCCGATGAAAGCCGGCCTGCTTGAGGCGGCGGGCCACGGTACTGACGGCCAGGCCGAGTATCTGAGCGATCTGCCGGTAAGTCTTGCGAAAGCGACGTAGCTCGATCAGTTGCTCGACCAGAGCGATTGCCGTGGCATGGGGGCATGAGTGCGGACGTGATGAACGATCCATCAGGCCAATCTCACCTTCCTCACGAAAGCGTTTGAGCCACTTGTAGGCTGTACGCACACTGACGCCAGCGGCTTGTGCCGCATCTTCGACTCGCAGACCGTTGAGCATGCGCTGCACGAGAAGGGCTCGACCTCGCGGGGTAAGACGGGCATGTTTATGCAGGTTCATCCGGGGCTCCTGGAAGGCTGTGTTGGTCGCGCTTCCAGAATTCCGGGAATGCCCCGGATGAACAACCTACTGAGAGATCACA
>NZ_JAWIIP010000033.1:0-1123 GCF_034683865.1 Pseudomonas sp. C11 | reverse complement strand
ACTTGTAAGTTGTTCCACACCTGCTCCAGACCGCCAGTGACTAGATCTCCAGATCGTGGGCGAGCGAGGGTCGGAGCAGGTTTTTCTTGATTAGCCCGAACGGTTGCCTGAGCTCAAAGCTCGTTTCTGCAAGTCAGGGTGAGAGAGGAATGCCATGAACCAAGAACTTCTCGTTGTTGGAATCGATATCTCGAAGAACTTTCTCGATGTCTTCGTCAGTGGCAGCGCCACGCTCCAGCGCTATGCCAACGACGCTCCAGGCAGGGCCCAACTGGCTACCGATATGCTGGCCTTGGTACCCAATCTGATCGTGGCTGAGGCAACGGGTGGCCTGGAACGCCTCCTGATTGCGGAGCTGGCTGCACAGAAATTACCCTTGGTGCTGGTCAACCCAAGGCAAGTCCGTGACTTTGCCAAGGCATCGGGTCAACTGGCCAAGACCGACGCGTTGGATGCTCGGGTTCTCGCCGCATTCGGCATTGCCATCCGTCCCGCCATCCGCCCGTTACCCAATGAGCAGGCGCTCGAACTGGCGGATCTGGTTGGGCGTCGGCGGCAACTGGTCGACATGATGGTCGCCGAAAAGCTGCGCTTGCAGCAGGCGGTAGGCAAGACCCTGCGACGCGACATCAAGCTGCACATCCAGTGGCTGGAGAAGCGCCTCAGAGCTAGCGATGCTGGGCTAAATGACGCCATTCAGAAGTCAGAGATCTGGCGGGCCAAGGATGACTTGCTGGCTGAAGTGAAAGGCATAGGGCCCGTTTGTCGAATCACGTTACTCGCTCTACTGCCAGAGCTGGGCCTCCTGAACCGCAAGCAGATTGCGGCACTGGTGGGGGTGGCGCCCTTCAATCGGGACAGCGGCTACTACCGGGGTACCCGGCGAGTCTGGGGTGGGCGATCCGAAGTCAGGAAGGTGCTCTACATGGCTACGCTGTCGGCCATTCGCAGCCACAACGAGGTCGTGTACAGCTTCTACCGGCGACTGAAGGAACAGGGGAAACCAGGCAAAGTAGCGGTCGTCGCGTGCATGCGTAAACTGCTTACCATCCTCAATGCGATGCTCCGTGATCAGGCTCATTTCAGGCCTCAAGTGACTTGACGCTGGACACGGTTGCTCGCC
>NZ_JAWIIP010000032.1:0-1222 GCF_034683865.1 Pseudomonas sp. C11 | reverse complement strand
GTAGATACCGTCTTACTCATCACCTCGCAATCGCTAGCTGTGAGTCAAAAGGTTTGCCGGATTTGAGCACGCCGTAGGCAATACACAGCAGCTTACGCATGGCCGCGCAGACGATCTCTTTGCCGGCTTTGCCTCTTGCCCTCAATCGCTCGGCCATCGCACGGATTGCCGCGTTGTGCGTCAGGGAAACCACCGCCGGCAGGTAAAGCCCGCTACGTAACACTGAAGAGCCCATCCGAGATAGGCGCACATGACCTTTGTGTTTCCCCGAGTCCTGTAGCTTGGGGTTCAAACCAGCAAAGGCCGTAACAGCGCGACTGTTATCGAAACGCTGTACATCGCCTAGCTCTGCCAACAGCAACGCGGCCGTTCTGTCGGCGATACCATCGATACTTTTAAGTAGGTCGCGCTGGCCCCGCAGATCATCGTTGTCATCGAAGTGCTGTTTGATCGCCTCCAGCGTCTCAGCGATCTGCTGGCGAATATGCTCAAGTACCGAGCGAATCGACGCAGCGACTTTGGCATCGCTGGTCACATCCAGACGGTTCTGTTCCATTTGCTCCAACTCCTGAAGATCCTTCAGACGATGGGTCAAAGCTTTGAGACGCTTGATCGCTGGTTGCTCTGGCTTCCAGGCACGCAACTCCTGCTGATGCCGATGGCCATAATCGGCAATCAGCTTGGCGTCGACCTTGTCGGTCTTCACGCGTTGCAACTGACTGCGGGCGTAAAACGCAATCTGCGCTGGATTCAACACGCAGACCCGATAGCCCTGTTCGTACAACCATTCAGCCAAGGCTTCGTGATAAATACCGGTCGCTTCCATCAAGATCCAGGCTTGCGGCTCAGCATGTTTGTCCAGCCATTGCAGCAGAACGTCAAACCCCTTCTGGTCGTTGCTCAGTTTGGCCTTGGTGCGATGCTTGCCATTGGCCTGAAGGGTCGCGATGTCGAAGGTGTGCTTGGCGATGTCGATACCCACAACTGTGCTCATCATCTCCTCCTTTGGGTAACTGATCGTCACTGCATCCGTCCAACCTTGCTGATGCGAGCTCGAAGCTCTGGATACCGTTCGGACTTACTGGATGAGTGCGGAGGAGCGCAGCGCAATCTACGTTACAAGCTCAAGGCTTAAGGGCGGACACGGCTTGCAACTCCTCCCCCGATGATCAGTCGGGAACCATAGCCTCACTGAAAGGCTTTGGTCGAGATACAAGGGTGG
>NZ_JAWIIP010000031.1:0-1298 GCF_034683865.1 Pseudomonas sp. C11 | reverse complement strand
TGTACGAGTCACTCACATGGGTTACAAAAAAGTTCAGTCACATGGGTGACACCTGCAGGGTTAGATACCCGTCCCGCTGCTCTCGTTCATCAAGCCGACCGATTACAACCGGGCCGAAGTGAACAGCCCAAAGTTCTTCGCCTATCTGTTCCAACCCAATCCGCTCATGTTTGAGCAAATGCCCCACATAGATCCGTAACCCTCTTCTGTTCAGGATACCGCTGCAGTCGGCCTTGTAGACCTCAATGTGGCTCGGGTACGCCAACTCGGGCAGTTGTTCTGGATAAGCACGCGGTGACTCCTGATAGCACTGCCGTGGTGTCTGCTGATTCAGGGCCTCATGGGGGCGTAGCTCGTTGTAGTACTGGATGAATTGATAGAAGCACACTTGCTGCTCCGTCATATGCGACGCTGCTGTTTGGATAGCAGCCTGCTTCAAGGTTCGGTGCATCCTCTCGTGCCGCCCATTCTGCTCAGGCCTTCCTGGCGCGATCCGTTCTGGAATGATCCCCAGGCGCAACCACCAGATCGATAACTGAGTCAGGCCTGTCTTGCCTGTGCTGGCGAAGGGAACGCCGTTGTCAGTCCTTAGACGCATGGGTAATCCATATGTACGAAACAGGCGCTCGAAGACGGCCTTGGTCTCCTCGAGACGCGTCCCCGGCATGCCTTCGCAGGCCAATAGGTAACGACTGGCGTGATCCATGACGGTCAGGGGATAACACCACTTGCCGTCACGCGTCAGAAACTGGCCTTTGTAATCGGCACTCCACAGTTCATTGGGTACATCAGCGGCCTGCAGGGGTTTTGGATAACTGGGTACCCGTCGGCGAACTTTCCGGGGCGTAATGAGCCCAGCCTCTTTGAGGATTGTGTAGATCGTGGTTCTGGAAGGGCTTTGCTCGGGGTAACGCTGCTCAACCAAGACCTGGATCTTTTTCGGGCCAAGATCAACTGTGGAGCGTCGCCGCAGATCAATGATGTACTCACGGATTACATAGGGAATCCGTTCTTGCTCATGCCTACGCCGGCTCCGCTCAACAAGCCCGTTCATTCCTGACTGCTTGTAGCGTTCAACCCACTTGTAGCCCGTCTTGCGGCTGATGCCGAATTGCTCGCATAGCCCCGTGAAGCTGTTTACCTGCCGGAGGTAATCAGCAATGAACATCACTTTTTCGTCCATAGGTTTCAGCTCTCGCCAAGGCATGAGGTCACCCTCCTGAGGAGTCCTCTGCCAGGTTAAAAACTGTTACCCATGTGCTTGAACCGATTTGTCACCTATGTGGGTGAGTCGTACC
>NZ_JAWIIP010000030.1:0-1382 GCF_034683865.1 Pseudomonas sp. C11 | reverse complement strand
TATATGGACTCTCCCCACAAGTAGTGAGTAAAGCTTTGCCTTTGCACCTGTCGTCAGCGCGGTTGCATTCGTATATCCGGCCTGTTGTGGGCGCTACCGCCCTGGCCATTCTGTAGTTCGCGCAGCGGGGGCCAAGCGTTCAATCGATCACAGAGATCATCATTGTTATCGGCCTTGTTCCGCTGCAGGACTCGCCTGTTCCGACAGTGCTGCTGTTCACCACAACCACAAGAAAACCATCACTCCCTCATTGATTACCCCCGCCGTCAGGCGGGCTTGACGCTCTGCCAATTGCCACTGAACCGCCGCTCATGGCACCACACCGCCCAGCAGATCCGCACCAGTTTGTTGGCCAGGGCCACCGCTGCCTTGTTGTGGCCGATCCGTGCTGCCGTTGTCACGGCCCAGCGCTGCAACTGCGTCAGCTTTTCCGGTGTGCGGGCCTGGCAGCGTTGTGCGGCAAGTAAGGCTGCACGTGAGCCGTGGATCAGTAACGTGCGCACATAGACATTGCCCTGCCGGCTGATATGGCCGAGCTTGCGGCTATTGCCACTGCTGAACTCACGCGGCGTCATGCCCAGCCAGGCGCTAAGCTGGCGACCATTGGCAAAGCGCTCGGGCTTACCGACGGCGGTCGTCAGGGCGCTGGCAGTCAGCAGCCCAATACCACTGACCTCATCCAGTTTGCGCACGATTTCATCGTCAGCGTGCCAGCGCTTGAGCTGCTGCTCGCATTCGGCCATGCATTGTTCGTGCAGGTTGATCTCGGCCAGGACGATATGCAGCAGGCGGCTCAGGGGCGCGAGTTCAGGTTGCTCAACCAACTCACTGGCTGCCCGGATAAAGGCGGTGGTCGAGGCCGGCGCTTCGATCCCCGCTTCACGCAGCATGCCGCGCAGCAGGTTGATGCGCTGGGTGCGGCTCTTCTTCCAGGTTTCCCGCAGCCCATGCAACTGCTGGAGCTGTTGTTGATCGTGGCTTTTCACAGGCACGGGATGCATATCGGTGCAGCGCGCGGCTTCCAGCATGGCATCGCAGTCATTGCGGTCGGTCTTGTTACGTCGGCGATAGGGCCGCACATAGCGTGGGTGCAGCAGCTTCACCTGATGACCGAGCGATTGCGCCAGGCGCCCCCAGTAATGCGCCGTGCCACAGGACTCCATCACCCACTCGACCGGCTCGGACTGCTCCTGTATATATCGCCTGAACGCCTCTCGGTTCAGCCGCTTGCGCTGCACCACCTGGCCGGAACGGACACTCTCGGCAACTTGGTAAACGGACTTGGCCAGATCAACGGCAATGCGCTTCATAACGACTCTCCCGCTCAGAAAACCTCGACATCTTGGTATAGAACTGTGGTGTGGGGAGAGTCCATTACAGCA
>NZ_JAWIIP010000003.1:0-371838 GCF_034683865.1 Pseudomonas sp. C11 | reverse complement strand
GCTCCGACCCTCGCTCGCCCACGATCTGGAGATCTAGTCACTGGCGGTCTGGAGCAGGTGTGGAACAACTTACAAGTGACTTTGCGGGCAAAGTAACCAAACCCTTCCGCCCGTTCATCCGGCCCTCGCTACGCGAGGGTTCGCTCACTCCATCGCCGTTCCAGAGGCCCGACCGGATGCGGCCCACCGACGAAGGGCCATCCCTGGCCCATCGCGGCTCTCGCGACATCCATGTCGCTCGACCTCTTCCACGACGATTCCGTTCGCCCTCCTGGGCGGGCTCTGCACGCGCCTGAACCTGGGGTAACTCAGGTGTAGCTGGGAGTGCTCTGGAAAGAGCGACAGCGAACGACCGCCCCGTAGAGTTAAACCGATAGTTTCAGGCGCGCGAAAATCCCCCTTCAGGAGGCCGAAAGTAGGCATTGCGCAGGGGGCGAGCGGCATGGATGCCGCGAGAGGCTTGAAGGGCCATGGATGGCCCTTGCAAGCCGACCCCGGAGCGGTGCCGGAGTGAGGGAAGTCGAGCGAAGCGAGACCCGGATGGTGGGGTGCGCTTTCTTTTGCTTACTTTTCTTTGCGCATTTCAAAGAAAAGTGAGTCGCCCGAGGGGGCGAAACCCGGAGTCTCTAAAAACACCCAAGGCGGCGTCCAGAACACTAACACGGGCCAACAAGCCAACACACAAACTTGCCAGTCCGGTATCAAGCCCAGCAACTCACGAAGCCCATAAAAAAGCCCGGCACGAGGCCGGGCTAGCAGGTACCAAAAGTACCAAACCTTCGTCAGTTGATCCCCAGCCAGTTCGGCAGCGCCAGGGACACGGCCGGAATGTAGGTGATGATCATCAGGAAGCTGAGCAACAGCATCAGCCACGGCATGGCCGCGCGGATCACCGAGGTCAGTGGCATGCCGGTCACCGCCGAGGTGACGAACAGGTTCAGACCTACTGGCGGTGTGATCAGGCCGATCTCCATGTTCACCACCATGATGATGCCCAGGTGGATTGGGTCGATGCCCAACTGCATGGCGATCGGGAACAGGATCGGCGCCAGGATCAGGATGATCGCCGACGGCTCCATGAAGGCACCGGCCACCAGCAGCACGATGTTCACCACCAGCAGGAACTGCCATGGCTGCAGACCCAGCTCGACCACCCAGGCGGTGATCTGCTGCGGAATCTGCTCGGTGGTCAGCACGTGGGCGAAGAGCATGGCGTTGGCAATGATGAACATCAGCATGATGGTCAGCTTGCCGGACTCCAGCAGCACCTTCGGGCACTCGCGGATGGTCAGATCCTTGTACACGAACAGGGCGACGAAGCCGGCGTAAACCGCCGCCACGGCCGCAGCTTCGGTCGGGGTGAACATGCCGGTGTAGATGCCGCCGAGGATGATCACCATCAGCAGCAGGCCCCAGATCGCCTCACGGGCGGCGCGCAGCCACTCGCGGAAGCTGGCGCGCGGCAGTGCCGGCAGCTTCTTGATACGCGCGACGATGTAGATCGCCACCATCAGCACCACGCCCAGCAGCACGCCCGGTATCACCCCGGCCATGAACAGCTTGCCCACCGACTGCTCGGTAGCGGCGGCGTAGACCACCATGACGATCGACGGCGGGATCAGGATGCCCAGGGTACCGGCGTTGCACACGATGCCGGCGCCGAACGCCTGCGGGTAACCGGAGCGCACCATGCCGGCGATGGCGATGGAGCCCACTGCCGCTACGGTGGCTGGCGAAGAACCGGACAGAGCGGCGAACAGCATGCACGCCAGCACCGCACCGATGGCCAGGCCGCCACGGATGTGGCCGACGCAGGCGTTGGCGAAGTCGATCAGGCGCTTGGCCACACCGCCGGTGGTCATGAAGGCACCGGACAGCAGGAAGAACGGAATCGCCAGCAGGGTGTAGTGCTCGGACGTTTCGAACAGCTTGATCGCCAGCGAACGTACGGAGTCCGGGCTGAACAGCATGATGGTGATCGAGCCGGCCAGGCCGAGCGATGCAGCGATCGGCACGCCGATGAACATCAGCAGGAACAGCAGCAGGAAGAGGAACAGAACGGTCATTACTTGGCCTCCTCGTGCTCATTGACCTTCAGCGCATCGGCGGCTTCGTCAGCCAGGCCGAGGCCGGTCTGCTCGTTGCGCAGGATGCGCACGAGAATTTCCAGGAAGCGGATGAACACCATGGCATAGCCGAACGGCACGATCATGCCGATGTGCCATTGCTGGATACCGTAGTGGCCGAGGTCTTCGGCGCCGATACCAGCGGTGAACAGGGTGCGAACCCAGTCGAAGCTGCCGACCGCGATCAGGCCGGCATAGCCCAGGCAGCACAGGCAAGCGATCACGCCGATGAAGCGCTGGACGCCGCGTGGGGCGAGTTTGACCAGGGCGTCGACGCCGATATGGCCGGCGGTGCGCACGCCGTAGGCCAGGCCGAAGAAGATCAGCCAGCCGAACAGGGCCTTGGTCAGGGCGCTACTCCAGGTCATGGCCTGGGCCAGGTCGAGGATGAAGTCGCCGATTCCCAGCAGGGTTTCATTGCCACCAAAGGTGTCACCCAGCCAGTAGAAAACGGTGTACATGTTATTGAGGATCACGTAGACGAACGTGACCAGCGTCATGGCCGCCAGCAGGAAAGCGATGAAGCCTTCCTCGAAGTGCTCCCAGACGCGCCGCAAGGCGTTCATGGATAAATCTCCCGAATGGAAAGGGCGTAGGGTGGGGCGGTCGTTGCCGACCCACCAGTCGCAGCATTTCGGCGTCGTGGACGCCGCGGTGGGTCAGTATCTGGCGACACTGCCCACCCTACGGCTCTCCGGCCTTACTGCTTGTTGGAGGCTTGCGCGGCCTTGATCAGGTCAGCACCGATCTCGCCTTCGAACTTCTTCCACACCGGCTGCATGGCGGTACGCCACTCGTTACGCTGCTCGGGAGTCAGAGTCAGGATCTCGGTGGTGCCGGCATCCAGGATGCGCTGCTTGTCACCTTGGTTCAGAGCATCGGCCTGCTTGTTCACCTCGACGGTGACCTCGGCGATGATCTTGGTCAGCTCGTCACGTACGTCAGCCGGCAGACCGTCCCAGAACTTGGTGTTGGTGATCAGCATGTAGTCCAGCAGACCATGGTTGGACTCGGTGATGTACTTCTGAACTTCGTGCATCTTCTGGCTGTAGATGTTCGAGTAGGGGTTCTCGGCACCGTTGACCACGCCAGTCTGCAGGCCCTGATAGACCTCGGCGAAGCTCATCTTGCGCGGGTTGGCGCGCACGGCTTTGAACTGCTCTTCCAGTACGGCGGAAGCCTGTACGCGGAACTTCAGACCACGGGCGTCCTTCGGCTCCAGCAGCGCCTTGTTGGCCGACAGCTGCTTCAGACCGTTGTGCCAGTAGGCCAGGCCGGTGATGCCCTTGTCGGTCATGGAGGTCAGCAGTTTCTGGCCTTCCGGCCCCTTCTGGAAGCGATCGACTGCGGCCATGTCGTCGAACAGGAACGGCAGGTCGAATACCTGCAGTTGCTTGGTGTATTGCTCGAACTTGGCCAGGGACGGGGCGATGATCTGCACGTCGCCGAGCAGCAGCGCTTCCATTTCCTTGCCGTCACCGAACAGCGAGGAGTTCGGGTAGACCTCTACCTTGACCTTGCCGGGCAGGCGCTCTTCGGCCAGTTGCTTGAACAGCATGGCACCCTGACCTTTCGGGGTGTGCTCGGCAACGACGTGGGAGAACTTGATGACGATCGGATCGGCGGCGTGAGCCATGCCGGCGATGGACAGGGACAGGGCGCAGGCAAGAGCCTTGGCAGTCGTTTTGAACATGCGGATGCTTCCTCTTGTTGTGTTTATTGCGTTGACATCTGAGTGTCGTAGCGAACGGACAAGAGCAAGTCTAGGCGGCGTGGGGAAAAATGCCGTCGATGGGCAGCGATGCCTGGACTTGTACTTGTGGGTTCGCTTGCTCTTGCTCAGAGCAACCCCTGTGCCAGAGTGCCACCGGTCTTGCTACAGGCGTGTGAAAAGCCCGCAAAGGCTTGATTTAGAGGGCTGACGAGTTGACCAGGCACTGCCTTGCGCAACTCGGCTCAGCGCAGCAGGTGCAGATATTCGCTGTAATTGGCGGTTAACCGCCAATCATTCGAAGTCATCTGGCGAGCTTCCGCCAGATCCCGAGAAGGTCAGGCCGTGTTTGCGCAGTTTGTCATGCAGGGTCTTGCGCGGCAGTCCCAGGGCTTCGGCCAGGCTGCGCAGCGAGCCGTGCGGGCGGCTCAGCTCACCCGCGATCAGGGCACGCTCGAAGGCCTCGACCTGTTCGCTCAGCCCCCCCTGCACCGGCGGCAGATTGGGCGCGTTGCTGTCCAGCGCCAGTTCCAGGCCCAGGGCGAAGCGTTCGGCGGCGTTCTGCAGTTCGCGTACGTTACCCGGCCAGGGGTGGCGCAGCAGCAGGGCGCGCTGGCCTGGCTGCAGCTCGCGCACCGTCAGGCCATGACGTGCGGCCGCGCTTTCGCTGAAATGCTGGAACAGCAGCAGGGCGTCTTCGCCGCGCTCGCGCAACGGTGGGATCGACAGTGGCGCGACGTTGAGCCGGTAGTAGAGGTCGGCGCGGAAACGCCCTTGATCGGCGGCCTGGCGCAGATCCTCCTTGGTCGCGGCGATGACGCGGATGTCCAGCGGGATCAACTGGTTGCCGCCAAGGCGCTCGACCACGCGCTCCTGCAGCAGGCGCAGCAGCTTGACCTGCACGTCGAGGCTCATGCTCTCGATCTCATCGAGGAACAGGGTGCCGCCATTGGCGAACTCGAACTTGCCGATGCGGCGCTTCTGCGCGCCGGTGAAGGCGCCGGCCTCGTGGCCGAACAGCTCGCTTTCCACCACCGATTCGGCCAGGGCGCCGGCGTTGATGGCGACGAACGGGCCGTTGCGGCGGTTGGACAGGTCGTGCAGGGCGCGAGCGACGACTTCCTTGCCGGCACCGGTTTCGCCGAGGATCAGCACGTCGGTGGCGATGCTGGCCAGGGCGCCGATCTGCTCGCGCAGGCGCTGCATGGCTGGCGACTGACCGACCAGGCGCCCGGCCAGTTGCTGGCGGTCGGTCAGCGCCATGCGCAGGCTGCGGTTGTCCAGCACCAGGCGACGCAGGTCGAGCGCCCGGCGCACGCTGTCGAGCAGCGCATCGTTGGCGAAGGGTTTTTCCAGAAAATCGTAGGCACCGGCACGCATCGCCTGCACGGCCAGCGGCACATCGCCGTGGCCGGTGATCAGCAGCACCGGCAGTTCGGCGTCGCGCTCGCGCAGTTGCTGCAACAGTTCGAGGCCGTCGATGCCGGGCATGCGGATATCGCTGACCACCACGCCAGGCCAGTCGGCCGGGATGCGCTCGGCCAGGCCCTTGGCGTCGCCCAGGCTCTGCACTTTGAGGCCAGCCAGATCGAGCGTCTGGCTGAGCGCCTGGCGCAGGTGGGCGTCGTCGTCGATCAGCAGAACCTGGGTACGGCTGTCGATGGCGCTGTCGCTGGTCATGGCGAGGGATCCTCCGGTGGTTGCAGGTTGACGCCAGGGCTGGCCAGGCGCAGGCGCAGGGTGATGAGCGCGCCGCCGTCCGGATGATTACCCAGCAGCAGTTCGCCGCCCAGAGCACGCATCAGGCTTTCGCAGATGGCCAGGCCCAGCCCCAGGCCCTGGGCGCTGGTCTTGGTGGTGAAGAAGGGTTCACGGGCGCGCGCCAGCGACTCGGCGGAGAACCCCGAGCCGTTGTCGCGCAAGTGCAGTTCGAGCTGCTCGCCATCGCTGTGCACGCTGATCCACAGGCGTCGCGGCGGTGCCTTCTCGACCATGGCGTCGAGGGCGTTGGCCAGCAGGTTGCCCAGTACCTGACGCAGGCGGGTCTCACCGGCCTGCACCCAGAGGGTGGCGTCCGGTACGTCGCGGATCAGCTCCACGTCCATGGCGCGGCGGCGTTTGGCGAGCAGCGAGAGGGCGTCGTCGAGCGCCGGTTGCAGGGCGACCCGCTCCGGCGCGTGGCGATCACGGCGAGCGAAGGCGCGCAAGTGGGCGATGATCGAGGCCATGCGCTCGGTCAGCTCGCGGATCAGGCCGAGGTTGGCGCGCACGTCGTCGCTGCGCTGGTGATCGAGCAGGGTGCTGGCGTTTTCCGCATAGCTGCGAATCGCCGCCAGGGGCTGGTTGAGTTCGTGGCTGATGCTGGCGCTCATGGTGCCCAATGCCGACAACTTGCCCGCCTGCACCAGTTCGTCCTGGGCGCGCACCAATTCCTGCTGGGCCTGTTCGCGCTCCAGCACTTCCTGTTTGAGGCGGCTGTTGAGCAGTTCCAGATCATGCGTGCGTTCGGTCACGCGCTGCTCCAGCTCGGCCTTGGCGCGGGTGTCGAGGGCAATGCGTTCGAGGTAATGGCGACGGCGCTGCATCAGCAGGCCGAGCAGCAACAGCAGCACCAGCAAGGCCGTAGCACCAACCGCTACCGCGCTGCGCACCGGGCGGTCGAGGAGGATGCGCGGGGCGAGGATATTCACCGTCCAGCCGGTTTCCTCCAGCACCCGGCTCTGCATGATCCAGGCGCTGGGGTCGAGATCCAGTGCCGGTGGCGCCTGCGTGGGGTAGGGCTGGTTGGCGGCAATGGCGGATTGCTCGACCCGGTCGAGCGGGCGGCTGGCGTGGAAGCGCCAGTCGGGCCGCGAGGTGAGGATCACCACGCCATTGGTGTCGGTGACCAGCAGTTGTTCGGGGGTGTTGCCCCACAGCGTCTCGGTGTGGTCGAGGTCGACCTTGACCACCAGCGCGCCGATGTTGCGCTCGCCTTCGCGTACCGGGTAGGCGAAGTAGTAGCCGCGCTTGCCCGAGGTGGTGCCGAGGCCGAAGAAGCGCCCGAGGCGGCCGGCCAGGGCCTCGCGGAAGTAGGGGCGGAAGGCGAAGTTGCCGGCGATGAAGCTGTCGGGTTTGTCCCAGTTGGAGGCAGCCAGGGTGATGCCGCGCGGGTTCATCAGGTAGATCACGTCAGCACCGGTCTGCGCGCGGGTGCGGGCCAGGAGGCGGTTCGCACCGTCGAGCACGGCCGGGTCTTCCGGTGCCTGCAAGGCGGCGCGCACGCCTGGCAGATCGCCGAGGATCTGGGGCAGCACCTCGTAACGGCGCAGGGTGCCGAGCAGGTTGGCGACGTACAGGTCGAGGGTCTGGCGGTTCTGTTCGAGCAGCACGTCGCGGTAATAACGCTCGGCCAGATAGTGCACGGGCCACAGCAGCGGGGCGAGCAGCAGCGCCAGCAGCAGCAGGCTGCGCCAGCGGGGGCGTCGCAAGGTGTTGGGGGCTGTGGTCATGGAGCGGGAACATGGCGCCGAAATGATCGGCGCATTATGCACATTCCCGCTGTGGTCTGTTTTCGTTTCGCCGCACAAAGCGCGTTGTGCGGGTCAGCCCTGGCGCGCCAGGCAGGCGTCCAGTGCCTGCTCCCAGTGCG
Organism: Pseudomonas sp. C11; assembly: GCF_034683865.1. Taxonomy (NCBI): domain Bacteria; kingdom Pseudomonadati; phylum Pseudomonadota; class Gammaproteobacteria; order Pseudomonadales; family Pseudomonadaceae; genus Pseudomonas; species Pseudomonas sp. C11. The sequence goes on along the minus strand of NZ_JAWIIP010000003.1, from coordinate 364,370 downwards.
GCAGGATGATCTGCCATTCCTGCTCCAGCCTTTCACCATCCAGGCGCGAATTGAGCGGCCGGCGTGCCGGCGTCGGGTAGTCGCTGGACGGAATCGGCAGCAGCTCGGCGCAGCGCTTGCCCTGTGCGCGCAAGCGATCGGCGATGGCGCTGGCGAAGCCGAACCAACTGGTCTGGCCCTGGCAGGTCAGGTGGAAGGTGCCCCAGCGCTGGCGGCCCTGTTGCCACTTGTCGATCAGCTCGGCCGTGGCGCTGGCGATGCTGCCGGCCCAGGTCGGCGCGCCGATCTGGTCATCCACCACCTTGAGCTGTTCGCGCTCCTGTAGCAGGCGCTGCATGGTCAGCAGGAAGTTGCGTCCGTGCTGCGAGTAGACCCAGCTGGTGCGCAGGATCAGATGATCGCAGCCGCTGATGCGCAGTGCCTGCTCGCCGGCCACCTTGCTGGCGCCGTAGACGCTCAGCGGGTGCGGCGTGTCGGCCTCACGGTAGGGCGTGGCCTTGCTGCCGTCGAAGACGTAGTCGGTGGAGTAGTGGATCAGCGGGATGTCCAGCTCGAAGCAGGCATCGGCCATGGCGCCCGGCGCCTCGGCATTGATGGTGAAGGCCAGTTCGCGCTCCTGCTCGGCCTGGTCGACAGCGGTGTAGGCGGCGGCGTTGATGACCAGCGCTGGACGTTCACGCAGGATGATCTCACCCAGTTTCTGGGGCTGCGCCAGGTCGAAATCGGCGCGGCCCAGGCTGACCAGCTCATGCTGGGCAAGCGCGCGTTGCAGTTCACGGGCGACCTGGCCGGTATGGCCAGCGATCAGAATTTTCATGCGAAGACCTCGGCCTCGGCGAACGCTGAGGCTTGTTGATCCTTGGCCGACAGCACGGGCGTCAGACCGTCGAGGGGCCAGTCGATGGCCAGTTGCGGATCATCCCAGCGGATACTGCGTTCGTGCGCCGGGGCGTAGTAGTCGGTGGTCTTGTAGAGGAATTCGGCGTAGTCGCTGAGCACCAGGAAACCATGGGCGAAGCCTTCCGGCACCCAGAGTTGGCGTTTGTTCTGCGCCGAAAGGTGCACGCCGACCCATTTACCGAAGGTCGGCGAGCTGCGGCGAACATCCACCGCTACGTCGTAGACCTCGCCTGCCGTGACGCGCACCAGCTTGCCCTGCGCCTGCTGCAGTTGATAATGCAGGCCGCGCAATACGCCGCGAGCCGAGCGCGAGTGGTTGTCCTGGACGAAGTCGCGCTGCACGCCGGTCAGTTCGGCGAAACGCTTGGCATTGAAGCTCTCGTAGAAGAAACCACGCTCATCACCGAATACCTGCGGCTCGATGATCAGCACTTCCGGCAGAGCCGTGGCGATGATGTTCATGCGTCGTCCTCGGCGAGTTTGTACAGGTATTGGCCATAACCGGTCTTGCCGAAGGCCTTGGCCTGCTCCAGCAGGCGCTGGCGGTCGATCCAGCCCTGGCCGTAGGCAATCTCCTCGAGGCAGGCGATCTTCAGGCCCTGGCGTTTTTCCACGGTCTGCACGTAGTAGGAGGCATCCAGCAGGCTGTCGTGGGTACCGGTGTCGAGCCAGGCGAAGCCGCGACCGAAGCGCTCCACGCGCAGGTCACCACGGGCCAGATAGGCGTTGTTGACGTCGGTGATCTCCAGCTCGCCACGCGCTGAGGGCTTGACCGCCTTGGCGATCTCTATCACGTCGTTGTCGTAGAAGTACAAACCGGTAACGGCATAGCTGGATTTCGGCTGGATCGGCTTTTCCTCGATGGACAAGGCGTTGCCGGCGGCATCGAACTCCACCACGCCGAAGCGCTCGGGGTCGCTGACCCAGTAGCCGAAGACCGTGGCACCGCTCGGTTGACTGGCGGCGCGCAGCAGTTTCTCGGTGAAGTGTTGGCCGTGGAAGATGTTATCGCCGAGGATCAGGCACACCGCGTCATCACCGATGAACGACTCGCCGATCAGGAAGGCCTGGGCCAGGCCGTCCGGTGAGGGTTGCTCGGCATACTGCAGGCGGATACCGAACTGGCTGCCGTCGCCGAGCATCTTGATGAAGTTGGGCAGATCCTGCGGGGTGGAGATGATCAGAATGTCGCGAATACCGGCGAGCATCAGCACCGATAGCGGGTAATAGATCATCGGTTTGTCGTAGATCGGCAGCAACTGCTTGGAGACGCCGAGGGTGATGGGGTGCAGGCGGGTGCCGGAGCCGCCGGCGAGGATGATGCCTTTCATGTTTGCTGTGCTCCTTGTCGATGCGTCGGGCGGGTGCAGCACGCCGCTGCCTGGCTGGCGGGTTGCACCCGCCCTACGTCTTACGTTCTAGAGGGCGCCGAGTCGTTGGCCCTGGTAGCTGCCATCCTGAACGCGGCGGCACCAGTCGAGATTGGTCAGGTACCAGTGCACGGTCTTGCGCAGACCGCTTTCGAAGGTTTCCTGCGGCACCCAGCCCAGTTCGCGTTCGATCTTGCTGGCGTCGATGGCGTAGCGCAGGTCATGGCCCGGGCGATCCTTGACGTAGGTGATCAGGTCTTCGTAGTGGCTGATACCCGCTGGTTTCTCGGGGGCCAGCTCTTCCAGCAGTGCGCAGATGGCTTTCACCACATCGAGATTCTTCTGCTCGTTGTGCCCGCCGATGTTGTAGGTCTCGCCCACCTTGCCGTTGGTCACGACCTGCAGCAGAGCGCGCGCGTGATCCTCCACGTACAGCCAGTCGCGGATCTGCTGGCCATTGCCGTACACCGGCAGCGGTCTGCCGGCCAGGGCGTTGAGGATCATCAGCGGGATCAGCTTCTCGGGGAAGTGATAGGGGCCGTAGTTGTTGGAGCAATTGGTGATCAGCACCGGCAGGCCGTAGGTGCGTTGCCAGGCGCGAACCAGGTGATCGGACGCCGCCTTGCTCGCCGAGTAGGGTGAGCTGGGGGCATAAGGCGTGGTTTCGGTGAAGAGGTCGTCGACGCCGTGCAGGTCGCCATAGACCTCGTCCGTGGAAATGTGGTGGAAGCGAAAGGCTGCCTTGCGCTCGGCATCCAGTCCGAGCCAATAGGCGCGGGCGCTCTCCAGCAGGCTGTAGGTGCCGACGATATTGGTCTGGATGAAGGCGGCTGGTCCATCGATGGAGCGGTCGACGTGAGACTCGGCGGCCAGGTGCATGATGGCATCCGGCTGGAATTCGGCCAGCAGTTGGCTGACCAGGGCGCTATCAGCGATATCGCCCTGGACGAAGCGGTAGCGTGGATGGCTGCTGATGCTCTGCAGCGACTCCAGATTGCCGGCGTAGGTCAGCTTGTCGAGGTTGAGTACCTCATGCTCGGTGTCGAGAATCAGATGCCGCGTCAGGGCCGAACCGATGAAGCCGGCGCCGCCGGTAATCAGAATGCGCATGGATAACCTATTGATAGGAGGCGTGCGTGCCTGGCGATCATAAACCAGCGTAGAGGTACAGCCGAGAGCTGGTTTGGTCATGGCTCAAGGAATGGAGCCAGCAGCCGAAATCGACCGGAGCACAGATTGCCATGCGTCATTGAGAGCAGATCTTCCGCAGATTTCATGGCGTCATTTATTTGCTGTGCTATTGATTAGTTCGAATATTGAAGTGCCACCATAAAAGTGCTTTAGTCGCGCCATACTTATTTCAGCGAAACTCTGTCATCTTGGCTTTCTTTTTGTTCTAGCTGCCTTTTTTCTGGCGTCGCAATGGCATGCAGGCAGAAATTACGGCGGGGGTATCTGCTTCATGCGTCAGTCGTCAGGCGGTAGTTTATTGCTGGCGCGCCCTGGCTTCATCGAGTACTTCCTGGCGGGTTGCCGGCTACTGCACGGTATTACCGCTGCGCTGCCAGGGGGGCTGCTTCTGTTGTGGCTGTCGGAGGATTCGGCCGTCACGCAGAGTTATGCAACCGCGCTGCCGTTCTTCAGCGTGCTGACGGTGATGATGTTCCAGGCGCTAGGCGTCTATTCAGATGAAATTTTCAGTAGTTTGTTGCGATTCCGGGTGATGTTCTTCGCCTGGTCGGCGGCCTTTTGCTTGCTGCTTTTCATGCATCAGACGCTGTCCATGCTCAATTTCATGCAGTGGTATTACCTCAGCTTCTGGTTCGTCGCCAGCCTGGTGGCATTCGGTGTCGAACGCCTGCTGATGCTTGCATTGTTTCGCTACTGGATGAGATCGGGACAGTACCTGCAGGCTGCAGTGATACTCGGGGCAACCGAAAACGGTATACGCCTTGCCGAGTTCATGCAGCGTCACGCCGATATTCGCTCGGGCCTGATCGGGTTCATCGATGACCGTATCGAACATTTGCCGCAGCAGGTCGCTGGATTTCCGCTATTGGGAGACAGTCACGAACTGGAGCGCCTGGTACGTGAGGAGCGCATCACCCAGGTACTGGTTGCTTTGTCCTGGGCAGCGGAAAGTCGTATCGAGCAGACCGTCCGTGAGCTGCGCAGACTACCGGTCAATGTGCTGCTGGTTCCGGACATGCAGGCCTTCCGGCATGCGCGCAACCGGATCACCCAGGTAGCCGGGTTGCCGATGTTCAATGTCTCCGAGCGCCCGCTCGATGGTTGGTCGCCCTTGATCAAACGGTTGGAAGATCTGATGCTGGCCTCGCTGGCTCTGGTGCTGGCCTTGCCCGTGATGCTTCTAGTCGCTCTGGCGATCCGGCTCGATTCGCCTGGGCCGGTGCTGTTCCGGCAGAAGCGCTATGGCTATAACAATAAGCTGATTGAAGTGTTCAAGTTCCGCTCGATGTATTGCGATAAGGCTGACGCCAATGCCGAGCGGCAAACGACGCGCAATGATGATCGCATCACCCGTGTTGGTCGTTTTATCCGCCGAACCAGCCTGGATGAACTGCCGCAACTGTTCAACGTGCTGCTGGGGAGCATGTCGATGGTGGGGCCCAGGCCCCATGCCACGGCGACCAAGGCGGCCGGTATCCTCTTCGAGGATGCGGTCAAGGAATACACTGCGCGCCATCGGGTCAAGCCGGGTATCACGGGCTGGGCACAGATCAACGGCTACCGCGGAGAGACCGATACGCTGGAAAAGATCGAGAAACGCGTCGAGTATGACCTGCAATACATCGAGAACTGGTCCATCTGGTTCGACCTTTACATCCTGTTCCGTACTTTGCCCGCGGTTCTGTTCACTCAAGAGGCCTACTAGCCATGAGCGCCCTTGTTCCCTGCATCATTGCGGGTGGTGCCGGTACCCGTTTGTGGCCGGTCTCGCGTGAGGCCATGCCCAAGCCGTTCATGCGTCTGGCCGATGGCCAGAGCCTGCTGCAGAAAACCTTTGAGCGCGTGGTGGGGTTGGCAGATGTCGCTCAGTTGCTCACGGTGATCAATCGCGAGTTGCTGTTCCGGACCTTGGACGATTATCGACCACTGAATCAAGGACAGCTGTCGCTGGACTTCCTGCTCGAACCGTTCGGGCGTAATACCGCGCCTGCGATCGCAGCGGCGGCGCTGCATGTTGCCCGTCATCATGGCGAGGACGCCCACCTGCTGGTATTGCCCGCCGATCACCTCATCCGTGAACAGGAGGCCTTCGTTGCCGCTATCGCTCAGGCTCGCGAGTTGGCCAAGGCGGGGTGGCTGGTGACCTTCGGTATCCGCCCCAGTCATGTGGAAACCGGTTACGGCTATATCCAGCTGGGGGATACCCTCGAAGCGGGCGGCCATGTCGTGGCCAGCTTCGTGGAGAAGCCCGACCAAGCGACTGCCCAGGCCTATCTGGCCGGCGGCAACCATCTTTGGAATGCCGGCATGTTCTGTTTCCGTGCCGACGTGGTGCTGCGTGAACTGCGCGAACACGCCCCGGACATGGTTGAGGCTGTGGAGCGCTGTCTGGCGATGAGCCCGCCGGCGGTGGGTAAGCAGGGCGTTCAATGCGAGTTGGATGCGCAGAGCTTCGCCGAGGTGACAGATATTTCCATCGATTACGCACTGATGGAGCGCTCTTCCAGAGTGGCGGTGGTGCCATGCGATCTGGGCTGGAGCGATATCGGCTCGTGGCAGGCGCTGCGTGAGCTGACGCCAGTCGATGATGATGGCAACCAGGTGCGCGGTGAGGCCGTGTTGCACGAGGTCACGGGGTGCTACATCGATTCGCCTTACCGCCTGATTGGCGCTGTTGGTGTGCATGACCTGGTGGTGGTCGACACTCCGGATGCGCTGCTGATCGCCGATGCCAACAACACCCAGGATGTAAAGTACGTTGCCCAGGCGCTCAAGCAGCGTGGCCACGAGGCTTATCGCCTGCACCGCACCGTCACGCGCCCGTGGGGCTGCTACACCGTGCTTGAGGAAGGCCCGCGCTTCAAGATCAAGCGCATCATGGTGCGCCCCGGCGAATCGCTCTCGCTGCAGATGCATCATCACCGTAGCGAGCACTGGATCGTCGTCAGCGGGATGGCGCGGGTGATAAATGGTGAGCGCGATTTTCTGCTCAACACTAATGAATCGACTTTTATCCCCGCCGGCCATCATCACTGTCTGGTTAACCCAGGTGTGATCGAACTGGTGATGATCGAGGTGCAGAGTGGCGAGTACCTGGGTGAGGACGACATCGTCCGCTTCAACGACCTCTACGGTCGTGCACCAGCGAGTGAGACGATTGGTTGATGCATGTGTCTCTGATCATCCCGACCGTCGTTAGCCTATCGGGCGAAGGCGTGGTTACCTGGGGCAACCGGCGTGCAGGCTGATCAACTGCCCCTGATGGATCTCAACCAAGTGCTGCTTGGCATCATGGGGCGTGGTGATGTTCGTCGTGGTTGAGGCTTAGGAAGAAAAAGCAGAAAACAAAAAGCCCCGCATTGCGGGGCTTTTCAATATGGTGCCGGCACCAGGAGTCGAACCCGGGACCTACTGATTACAAGAAAGCCGTTTTCTGCCTAGCCGTCAGTGACTTAGGTTCCGGCTTGTTACGTAAGGCAGGCGTTAGCGGCCGGATTCCATGCGGAGTCCGGCACGCTTGTTACGCAGTAGGAAGGGGGTTAAAGCGCGGAAGGGGCGACTAGTGGGACGCTGAGGTCGTAGATGTCGAGCATTGACTCGTCACGGTGGCCACTGGCTTGTTGCTTGTCGGCTCTGGTGCCTGGGGTGTCGGTGATGCCCCGGCGCTTGAGGTCATGCAAGCCGAATCGCTGCTCGGCCGTGATAACGCCTGCTGCGATGGCATTACGCATGAATCGGCCCCATGCCGTGTCCAGACCGGGCTTTGCCAGTGGGCCACCGTGCTCTGCTGTGATGATGAATCGGCTTTCGGGGTATGCCGGTACCGCCATGCCTCGGCCTTTCCATATCTCGGCGCGCCGCGCTTTGGCTGCCTGCCAGACTGCGCGCAGGCGTGGCGTCCAGGCCACGACGTTGTCACGGCTGCCCTTGCGCCGATTGGTGAGGACGCCCTCGGCCAGTTCGTTGGCATCGGTAAGGGTGACCACTTCGATGCCGCGCAGGCGGCACAGATAAGCCAGCTCCATGACGTAAGCCAGGTGAGGCGGTACCGCATCTTTCTGGCCGCGTTTCAGCTTGCCCAGCTCGCGCGCTCGATCAATTAGGCGTTGCATGACCTCATGAGAGGGTAGACGGCGCTGCTTGCGCTCGTCCGGCGCCTCAATGCCCATCGCGGGGTTGGTGTCCAGATAGCCATGGGCTAGCTCCTGGTGGCGTGGTGCCGTTGCAGTGAGCCTTGAGGGTGACGCGCGCGCGCAAGTGACGCGAGCAGCGGGGGCTGTAGCGAGGCGCGGTACAGGGCGGGGATAAAAGAGCCCCGCACTGGGCGGGGCAATGTATGCAGCAGGCGTGAGGTCAGGCGTTGTTGCCGATGCCGGCAACGGCGGCCTCGATGGTGGCGATGGTCTGGTCGGTGAGCTGCTGGGCCTGCTCGACCTCGCCAGCGGCAATCAGGGTGCGGATTTGCTCTTTCGCGGCCAGGCGGGTGCTGCGCAGCAGCTCCAGGGCGTTGGTGTAGGCAGCAGCCTCGGCGAGGATGCTGTCTGCCGCCTGCTGCGGCGTGCGACCGTTGATGGCCCATGCGGCGACCATGGCCGGCACTTCACCCAGGTAGTCGGCAGCGGCGAATTGCTCGGCGGCCAGGCGGGCGCGGTCGTACTCGACGGCACGTAGCGGGTCGCCGGCGACGGCGCGGCGGGCGGCGTCTGCGGCGGTGTCGATGCGCTGGCAGAGTTCGTCGGCGGTCGGCACGTAGGCGGGCGGATCGATCAGGATCGGCAGGCCTTCGGCGTCGTGACTGCGGATTTTGCCTGGGACTGGGTTAGCAATTACTGAGTTATAGCGCTCGGCCGACATGGCGACCGCATCAACCGGAATGCTGACGCCGTGGATCGCCGGGTCATAGATACCGCCAGTGGATTTTGAATAAAGCATCACTTCACTCCCAATTTATTTCCCAAAAGCGACCCAGTTGACTGAGTTGTCGGTACCGGTTGAGCCGACATTTAGGCGAAACGTTGCATTGCTCAGTGCAATAGCGGACGTTCCGTTTGTCCCTGGGTACGCAGAGGTCTCCCATGATCCGGTAATACAAAAACACTCGCTGGGGAAAGCTATCGGGAAAGGCGTTGTTGCTCCCTCAAGTGCATTTCCCCACTGGATAACCAGCCCGCTAAACCAAGTGGGGAAAACGATATAACCATTTCTGGCCAAGTTAGCGGAAAATCCCCAGCGCAGCTTCTTGGGGGTAACCACCACATTATCCAGCACGCCAGCTTCGACCTCTGGTTGAGTACCCACGCGCAGCACGCCGCGCAGTAGCTCGGTGGCATTGGCTGCAGCCGACCGTAGCGCCTGGAACACACGCAGGGCGGTCATGCGGCGAACATTGTTGGTGCCGGTTTCGGCGTCTGCCTGGGTGGCGGTGAGTGCGGCAGTAAGCTCGAAGGTGAGCGCGGTGGTGCCAAGCACGATGGGGCCGTTGGTGGTTAGCTCCCAGACGGTGTCAGCCAGTGTGGTGCCTTCTTCGATGGTCACCAGCATGCCGGGCGTTACCTCGGTGGACGCTTCGGCATCCGCAGCACGCACCCAGGCGCCGGCGGCAGCAACGTAAAGCCCATTGTTGGCGCCGGTGGCCTGATCTTTCGCTAATACTCGATCACCCACCGTCAGGGCTGCTGGCCAGTCGCCGCCGGACTGTGCCGCCAGGCCGCTGAGGTTGATGTTGCCGGTGGTTGTGTAGCGTGCGCTCTGTTTGCTGTCGCGGCTGTTCATTTCGGCGGCGATCAGCGCGTTGACTTCTGGCACGGTGGCGTATTGCGGGTGGGGATCGGCGGCGGCCAGGTGTGCGACCTGGATGGCATCGGCGTAGGCGCGCGTAGCCAGCACCACGGACGGGTCGATCTTGAGTTGCACAGCGGCGGTACTGGAGACGATGAGCACCATGCGCAGCACCTGGGTGCGGCCAGAGCCTTCAGTCATTTGCGGCTTGTAACTGGGTGGGCAGTTGGCCACGGCGATCAGGTCGCCGGCCACGTCATAAAGGCCCATTTCACGCAGCCAGTAGCCGCCCTCGGTTTCGGGGATTACCAGCTCGGCGATGATCTGGCTGGCGTTGGCCGGGTCGATTTTGAGCTCGTTGAGGTCGGCCTGATATGTTTCGCGCACCAGCGCCGTTTGCAGGCGGTTGGGCACGGGTAGGTTACCGTGCTTGGCTGTCCCGTCGTAACGCCTTGCAGCCTGCTGCCAGCAGCGCCGCAGAACAACGCCGGCCTCAGTGACGACAACGACTACCTGCAGGCCGCCTGGGCCGAATGCGCCGCCCAGGTCGACGCCGTCTACCAGTACCAGCAACAGCAGCCGAGGGCTGACCCGTGAACAAACCCAACAGCCTGCGCGAGCACCTGCTCGCCGCTGACCCAACCCTCGCGCAGAACCCCGAGCGGCTGCTCGTCTTCATCGACCAGGGCAACATCCGCGCCACGGCCGCTCCGGGGCTCTCGTTCGAATGGCTCTACACCCTCAACATCATCATCACCGACTACGCCGGCCACCCCGACGCCATCGCCATCCCGCTGCTGGCCTGGCTGCGCCGCAACCAGCCCGACCTGCTCACCAACATCGAGAAGGGCAAAGACGCCATCGGCTTCGAGGCCGACATCCTCGGCAACGACAAGGTAGACCTGTCCATCACCATGCCCCTCACCGAGCGCGTCATCGTCAAGCGCCTACCGGACGATAGCCTCGAAGTCACCCACCCGCCCGAGCCGGATTTCGGGCTATGACCGACAACCTCGCAGCACTGGAAGACTGGGCCGGCGCCCTGCTCGCCAAGCTCAGCCCCGCCGAGCGGCGCAAGCTCACCACCCGCATCGGCCGCGACCTGCGCCGCAACCAACAGCAGCGCATCGCCACCCAGCGCAACCCAGACGGTACGCCCTACGCACCGCGCAAGGCCAAGGCACTGCGCAGCAAACAGGGCCGCATCAAGCGCCAGATGTTCACCCGCCTGCGCCAGGCCAAAAACCTGCGCCTGCAGAGCACCGCAGATTCCATCGCCATCGCTTTCACCGGCCGCATCGCCCGTATCGCCAAGGTTCACCAGCGCGGCCTGCGCGACCGCCCTGGCCGTGGCCAGGCCGAAGTGCAGTACGCCAAGCGCGAGCTGCTCGGCTTCAACCACGCAGCCATCGAGCTGATCCGCGACAGCCTGCTCGACCACCTCACTCACTAGCCTCGCCCTGTACCGCGCCCCGCTACATGGGGCGCAGCGTGCGCCCCGCGCGCGTGAGCCGCAGCATCAGCGGCATGAACAGCCTCGCCGAACTCGCCCGCCTTATCGAAAACCTCATCCGCTTCGGCACCGTCGAAGCCGTCCAGGTCGATCCGCCCCGCGTGCGCGTAAAAACCGGCAACATCACCACCGCCTGGCGCCCCTGGCTCAACCTGCGCGCCGGCGAAGATCGCGAGTGGGATCCGCCCACCGTAGGCGAGCAAGTCATTCTGTTCAGCCCCTCCGGCAACCTCGCTCAGGGCGTGGCCCTCACCGGCCTTACCAGCGACCAGCACCCCGCCAATGGCGACCGTGAAGGCCTGCACCGCCGCACCTACCGTATTCGTCAACAGCAAGCCGATTGGCCGCATTGGCGACCCCCTCGCCTGTGGCAGCAGCGTCGCCGCCGGCTCGCCCAACGTATTCGCAGGGGGCTAAGCATGATCGGTATGAACGCCCGCACCGGCCGCACCATTACCAGCCAGCAGCACCTGGCCCAGTCCATCGCCGACATCACCACCACCCCGGTTGGCAGCCGCGTGATGCGCCGCGAGTACGGCTGCCACCTGGCCAACCTCATCGACTGGCCGCTGAACGCAGCCACCCGCCTGCAGGCCTATGCCGCCGTCGCCACCGCCCTGATGCGCTGGGAGCCGCGCATCCGCCTCAGCCGCGTGCTGCTCACCCCCGGCACCGTGCCCGGCCAAGCCATCCTGGACGTAGAAGGCACCGTCACCGACACCAACGAGCCCTTGAGCCTGCGCGTACCCATCAGCCTGGGGGCTGCCGCATGACCGTCACCTTTACCCCCATCGACCTCAGCCAACTACCGGCGCCCAACGTCGTCGAGCCCATCGACTTCGAGGCCATCCTCGCCGAGCGCAAGGCCTACGCCATCAGCCTCTGGCCGGCAGATCAGCAAGCAGAAGTCGCCGCCACCCTGGCCCTGGAATCCGAGCCGCTCACCAAGCTGCTGCAGGAAAATGCCTACCGCGAAACCCTCTGGCGACAGCGCGTCAACGAGGCAGCCTTGGCCGTGCTGCTGCCCTTCGCCAAGCGTGCCGACCTGGAGCAGATCGGCGCCCGCTTCAACGTCGAGCGCCTGGTTATCACCCCGGCTAACCCGAGCGCGGTACCGCCAGTGGCGGCCGTCATGGAAGAAGACGACAGCCTCCGCGAGCGCATCCAGATGGCCATGGAAGGCCTAAGCACCGCAGGCCCACGCAACGCCTACATCTTCCATGCCCGCAGCGCGGACGGCCGCGTAGCCGACGCTACCGCCATAAGCCCGGCGCCGGCCGAGGTGGTTGTCACCGTGCAAAGCAACCTGGGCAACGGCACCGCATCCGCCGAGGTGCTCAGCATCGTCGCCGCCTACCTGTCCGATGAAGACCGCCGCCCGGTTGCCGACCGCCTCACCGTGCAAAGTGCCGAGGTGCTGCCCTACCAGGTCAACGCCGTGCTGCACCTCACCAGCGCCGGCCCCGAGGCCGAGCCGATCCGAGCCGCCGCCCTGGCCAGAGGCCTGGCCCTGGTCAACCGACGTCGCCGCCTTGGCATGGAAGTGAACCGCTCCGCGCTGGACGCCGCCCTGCATATCGAAGGTGTGCGCCGTGTGGATCTACTCGATTGGGTCGACGTGGTCGCCACCCTCACCCAGGCGCCCTACTGCACCGCCTTCAACGTCTCGGTGGCTGAGTAATGGCCGCCCGCCTGCTACCCGGCAACGCGAGCGAGGTGGAGCGCCTCGCCGCCGACGCCCTGGCGCAGATCGAGCGCGTGCCCGTACCGCTGCGCGACCTGTGGAACCCGGACACCTGCCCCGTCGAGCTGCTGCCGTACCTGGCCTGGGCGTTCTCCGTTGATCGCTGGTCGCCATCCTGGCCCGAGAGCGCCAAGCGCGCCGCCATCCGCGCCGCCTACTTCATCCACGCGCACAAGGGCACCATCGGCGCCCTGCGTCGCGTGGTCGAGCCGCTGGGCTACCTGATCGAGGTGCGCGAGTGGTGGCAGGAAGTGCCGGCCGGCGTGCCCGGCACCTTCCGCCTGCTGATCGGCGTGCTCGACACCGGCATCGACGAAGCCATGTACCAGGAGCTGTCCTTCCTGATCGACGACGCCAAGCCGCTGAGCCGCCACCTGATTGGCCTGGCCATCGGCCTGGAAGTACGTGGCCGGGCATACATCGGCGCCGCTGCCACCGATGGCGAAACCCTCACCGTCTACCCATACGCCCCCGGCCCGATTGAGGTCAGCAGCACCGCCGTGCTGCTCGGCGGCGCCGCCCACACCATCGACACCATGAGCGTCTACCCATGAGCCAGACCTATTTCGCCATTCTCACCGCCGTCGGCGAGGCCAAGCTCGCCAACGCCGCAGCCCTCGGCAACCCGCTGCAAATCAGCCGCATGGCCGTAGGTGATGGCAACGGCAAGCGTCTGCTCCGGTGAGGGCGGGGCGCTCATGCAGCCGGCGAGCAGCGCCAGGCAGAGGCTGCCGCCCCCAATCACTAAAACTCGGGTCATTGCGGCTTATCTCCTGTTTCTGGATCTGGCTGGTGGCGTGCTGTTGGCGCACGTCGGCCTGTGCCGTTTGCATGCCCTGCTGGGCGACGCGCTGGGCCGCCAGCTCGTTGCCCATGCGCACGATGCTGGCGGCCTGGCGTGCGCTGCGCTGCTTGAGTTGGTCGATGAGCTGGGCGTCACGCTCGGCGCGGGCCGAGGCGGCCTGGCTCTGCTGGTAGGTACCCCACAGCAGCAGGCCAAGGGCGCCGAGCAGGGCGGCGCCGTAGAGGGCCTGGCGCAGGGTGGTCACGCGAAACACTCCCCGAGATACAGCAGTCGAAAGTCTTCGGCGGTATGCAGCTTGCGGACTTCGGCGAGTTCAGCGGCCATGTCGAATGGCCAATAGAACCTTTCGAACCGTCCGCCTGCAGCCTGGATCAGTTGCAACAGCACGTCGTCTTCAATGGACGCTTCGCCGGACGTACTTCTCGACACCGAGCAGCATGGCGCATGAGGCCTATCCGTTCTGGACGGGTGAGCGGTTCAACAAGGGCAAGCCGTCTGCCGAGCATATTAACCTGGATGTGAGCCACGCTGAGCTGCAGCAGGGCCGGCTGTGCGAGGACAGCATCTGGCGCCAGATCGTGACGATTCTGGATGCGGCCGACCGAGGCTGCGACCTGTTCGATATCGACGAGCTGCGGCGCGAGTACGACGCGGCGGCGTTCCAGAATCTGTTGATGTGCCAGTTCGTCGACGATGGGGCGAGCATCTTCCCGCTGAGCATGCTGCAGAGCGGGATGGTGGATAGCTGGGTTGACTGGGATGACTTCAAACCGCTGGAGATGCGCCCGTTTGGCTCGCGCCAAGTGTGGCTTGGCTATGACCCTGCGGAGAGCGGCGACTCGGCCGGCCTGGTGGTGGTGGCACCGCCGGCGGTACCGGGTGGGAAATTCCGCATCCTGGAGCGGCACCAGTTCAAGGGCATGGACTTCGACAGCCAGGCCAGGACGATTCAGAAGGTCACCCAGCGCTATTGGGTGACCTATATCGGCATTGATACCACTGGCATCGGCAGCGCCGTGGCGCAGTTGGTGCGCCAGTTCTTCCCAGGCCTGACGACGTTCAGCTACAGCCCCGAGGTGAAGACGCGCCTGGTGATGAAGGCGTGGCATGTGATCAGCCAGGGGCGCCTTGAGTTCGACGCCGGCTGGACGGACATGGCGCAGTCGCTGATGGCGATTCGCAAGACGGTCACGCCGGGCGGGCGGCAGTTCACCTACACCGCCGGTCGCAACGACAACACGGGCCACGCCGATCTGGCGTGGGCGCTGTTCCACGCTTTGCACAACGAGCCCCTGGAAGGCCAGACGGCAGCCAATACGGGCGTTATGGAGTTCTATTGATGAGCAACGAGACAATCACTGAGCTGCCGGCCGCCAGCGTGCCGGGCGGCATGGCCTTTACCTTCGGTGAGCCTACGGCGGTGCTCGATGGGCGTGACTTCCTGGATTATCTGGAGTGCTATGCCAACGGTCGCTGGTACGAGCCGCCCGTCTCGCTGGACAACCTGGCGAAGGCGTCGAAAGCGGGCGTCTATCTGCCGTCTGCCCTGGTGTTCAAGCGCAACGCGCTGTCTCGCACGTTCATTCCGCACAAGCTGTTGAGTCGGGCGGCCTTCGAGCAGATCGTCACGGACTGGGGGTGGTCGGGCAATCTGTACCTGGAGAAGCGCAACAACATGCTCAGGCAGGCCCTGGGGCTGTTGCCATGCCTGGCCAAGTACATGCGGCGCGGGGTGGAGCTCGATACCTACTACCAGGTGCGGGGCTGGAAAGACGAACACGAGTTCAAGCGAGGCAGCGTGTGTCACCTTCGGGAAGCTGACATCAATCAGGAGATTTATGGGCTGCCGGAGTGGCTGCCGGGCCTGCAGAGCGCGCTACTGAATGAGGCTGCTACGCTGTTCCGGCGCAAGTATTTCGCCAACGGATCGCACGCGGGTTTCATCCTGTACATGACCGACGCTGCCTTCGACGAGAATTACGTCAAGGACCTGCGCAAGGCGATGCGCGACAGCAAGGGGCCGGGCAACTTCCGTAACCTGTTCATGTACGCGCCGAACGGCAAAAAGGACGGCATCCAGCTGATTCCGATCAGCGAGGTGGCGGCCAAGGATGACTTTGGCGCCATCAAGAACATCAGCCGCGATGACCAGCTCGCCATGCTGCGCATCCCGCCGCAACTGATGGGCGTGGTACCGCAAAACGCCGGGGGGTTCGGTTCGATCCGTGAGGCCGCCCAGGTGTGGGCAGTCAACGAGCTGGAGCCAGTACAAGCCAGGCTCATGCAGATCAACGATTGGCTGGGTGAAGAGGTGGTGAGGTTCAGCCCCTACGAGCTACCCACCAGTGCCGCAAGCTGACTGCAACGCAGATGCACCAAGCCGCCCATGAGGCGGCTTTTTAGAGCTCAATGCCGGTGAGTTTCTCAATGTTCTTGCGTACGAATCCCTTGGCAAGATCTTTCACCAAATCGATGCTGATTCCACCAGCCGCCAGTGCTCCTTCCTTGGTCTTCCTCCAGATTTCTTCATCTCTCACTGCATCAACAAAGTCATGACCTGCCCAGGTCAGTCGCCTGAATAGAATGCCGTTCATGACGCCGTTCCCACCCATGTCAACGAGTCCTGCTTCGTCAGCGAGATCGTAGTGGTACTCGATCTCGTCCCAGCTATAACCCTCCAGCTGAATATCGCCTTCGACGAAGTGGTAGATGCTTCGGCCGTCCTGATCAATCTCCTCGAGTTTGAGTAGCAGCAACCGTATCAATCCCATATCTCGCTTCATTGCTTTCCCCAGATCAACGGTGGACCTCAAGTCTATGGGATCGGGAAGGCATTGGCACCCGGCGCGCGCCCTCGTCCCCACTCCACGCCCCCGGTCTAAATAGGGTGCTTTTTCTTCACCCCTGCGAGCCTCTCCAGGAAGCGCAGTAGCTGAGCCTCGGGCAGGTATGGGGGCCGATGGAAACCCTGCGAAACCCTGCACACAGGGCGTTTTTCAGGGTGCCCAGCTGCAACTGTCCCGCTTCAGGGATAGGGGCCTATTTTGAGAAAGAGTAATTTCCGCAATCTTGCAGAGGGACATGGCTGGAGCCCGCGCAATTCGGGGCTTTGGAGATTACAAAGAGGGGTAATCTTGAGGTAACTAGAAAAGTAATTTTTCTGCAAGAGCCTGATTTATAAGGATTTTTTAGAATCAGAAAATCACCTTTTAGAAAAGTAATTAGATTACCTTCATGTTACTTAAAGGTTACCTCTGCGGATCGATGGAAACGCTAGCGGATTCAATGCTTTGCGCCGTTTTCCACAGGCAGATTACAGAAATTACTCTTTCTACAGACCACCCCCAGTACCTGAGATTTTCCCAGGCGCTACAGGTGTGCGCGCATACGCGTTAGAGGGCAGCTTGTTACGCGGCTTGTTACGTTGGGTCGCGTCAGCATCAGCCGTCGGGTGGCTGGAGCCCTTGGGGAATATGGTGCCGGCACCAGGAGTCGAACCCGGGACCTACTGATTACAAGTCAGTTGCTCTACCAGCTGAGCTATACCGGCCTAAGTGGGGCGCCATTATATCCATTCGTCGGCCCCAGTAAAGCCATGATCGTCTTGGTTATTTTCGCCTCGGCTATCAGGGGGCGAATGTTTATGCACAATTGGAATGCAAGTTGAAGCAGGTTGCACAAAGGCTGTGCGATAGATCACTGTTTTTCGCAAGTGATTGTTTTCATTGATGTTGCGACGGCTGTCTAGAAAATGACCAGTTGTCGGCGAGGCGCTGTATCAGGTCGCCGCAGGCATTTGCCCAGAAAAGATCAACAGAGTTATCCACAGCTTCTGTGTGCAACTCAGGGGCGTTCGGCCAGCAGAAGCAGATTGCGCGGGCTCAGGCGGTATTCACAGAAATGCCCCAGACGCACCTGGTAACCCTGTTCCTGCAGATAGAGCGCGCGGTCGAGCAGCAGCCAGAGCTCGAGCGGGCGGCGGAACAGGTTGCGTACCAGTTCCAGGTTGCGCACTTCGGCCAGGCGTTGCCAGCCTTGTGTTTGCAGGCTGTCCCAATCTTGCTCGCCTGGTGCGGGGACGCCGCGCAGGGTGGCCAGATCGCGACAGAATTCGGTGAAAGACTTGTCGAACCATTCGCTGGCGAGCGAGGGGGTGGGCAGGTACTGGTCGCTGCCTCGCAGGCGGCGTTGCAGCAGGTCGAAGGCCAGGCGCCAGGCCATCGAGCGATCACGCTGGCGTTTGACCCGGGCCCCGGCGGTGACGGTTTCGCTCAGCGGCAGGCCGAGGTCGTCGCGCGACAGTTGCAGGGCGGACGCCTGCGCGGCACCTGACAATGGCTGGTACTGCGGCGCGGCGATGCGGTTGTAGCAGCAGGGGGCGACCGCCAAGTGAGCGCAGCCCTTGACGCTGGCCAGTTGCAGCAGGCGCATGTGCAGATCGCCGCAGGCATGCAGGGCTACCGGGCTGTGCTCCGGTTGTAGCCGCGCGACGGCATCTTCGGCCATGACGTCCTGGCACAGGTGCTGGGCCTCGATACCGAGTCGGGAGCTGATGGCGTTGCCGGCTTCGACCAGCAGTGGGTCGTATTCCAGGCAGGTGAGGGCCTGCCCGTCACGGGTCAGCCAGCGTCCCAGATGGCCTTTGCCCGAACACCAGTCGAGCCAGTGCCGAGGCGCTTTGGCAAATTGCAGGCAGGCGGCGAAGGCCTCGATCTGCTGCAACTTGCGGCCGGGAATGGCCGTGATCTGCTGGGCTGTTCGTGGTCTTGCGCTGATCAGTTGTGGCAACTGGCCGAGGTTGCTTAGCTCGCGTGCGCGCTGCGCCCAATGCGGGAAAGGTGCTGGCGCGAGGAGTGCACAGGGCTGGCCATGGTCGGCCTCGGCTTGTTCCAGCGTGCGGCTGCGCAGCCAGGCGGCCAGCTCCGGCCAGTCGGCTTCCCAAGGCAATTGCAGGCAGGTGAACGGCCTGGGACGCCAGAGCGCCTGATGCTCGACGAGAAAGTCATCGAGCACCTGAAAGCGCTCGAGCAGTGCGGTGCCTTGGAGGATGGGCTCGGACATGGGGCACAACGCGGCGAGATCTAGGAGCGGGAGTCATGTCATGGGCCGTCGAGCGTCGACGGCCCATGGTCATCAGCGGCCCTGGCAGGCGTCGACGCGCAGCCAGCGTTCCAGGCGGCGGAACAGCAGAGTCAGCACCAGGGTGATGAGCAAGTAGAAGAGGCCGGCGTAGCAGAAGAACAGCATGTACTGGTAGTTCTTCGCGGCGATGGTCTTGGCCATGCCCATCAGGTCGTACAGCGTCACGGTGTAGACCACGGCGCTGGCCTTGAGCATGAGGATGACCTCGTTGCTGTAAGCCGGCAGGGCGATGCGCGTGGCGCGTGGCAGGATGATGAAAAACAGTGCCTGCTTGCGTGACATGCCCAGCGAACGTGCAGCTTCCACCTCCCCCTTGGGGATCGCGTGGATGGCGCCGCGCAGGATCTCGGCGATATAGGCCGCCGTGTGCAGCGACATCGCCAGCAGGGTGCAGAAGAACGGGTCACGCAGGTAGGGCCAGAGCATGCTCTTGCGCACCGCCTCGAACTGCGCCAGCCCGTAGTACACCAGCGCCAGTTGCAGCAGCAGCGGGGTACCGCGGAAGAAGAAGATGTAGCCGTAGGGCAGGGCGCGCACGTACCAGTGCCGGGATGCGCGGGCGATACCCAGCGGCACGGCGAGAATCAGACCGATGATGGCCGAAAGCCCCAGCAGTTCGAGGGTGAGCAGGGCGCCCTCGAGCATCTTGGGCGTCCATTTGGCGAGCAGTTCCCACTCGCTCATAGCTCGTTCCTCGTGAAGCCCTGGCTCACGCGTTTTTCCGCCAGGTGCATGATGGTCATCGCCACGACGGTCAGGCTCAGGTAGATGAGCGCCGCCGCCAGGTAGAAGGTGAAGGGTTCCTTGGTGGCGTTGGAGGCGATACTGGCCTTACGCATGATCTCGTCGAGAGAGATCAGCGAAACCAGCGCGGTGTCCTTGAGCAGCACCAGGTACAGGTTGCCCAGGCCGGGCAGGGCGATACGCCAGACCTGCGGCAGGATGATGCGCCAGAAGATGCGAAACGAGGACAAACCAAGGGTCTGGCCCGCTTCACGATGACCCTTGGGAATGGCCAGCAAGGCGCCGCGCAGCACTTCCGTGGCATAGGCGCCGAAGCACAGGGCCAGGGCGCAGGTGCCAGCGGCGAAGGGCGACAGCGCCAGGTCGGGATAACCGAACGGCGCGCCCAGTGCATTGAGGCCGCTGACGGTGCCGAAGTAGACCATGAGCACCCACAGCGTTTCCGGAACGCCGCGAACCAGCGTGGTATAGAGCGTCCCCAGCGCACGCAGGGCGCGGAAGCGCGAAGTCTTGGCAATGGCGCCAAGCAAGCCCAGCAGCAGGCCGATCGAGACGGCAGCCAGCGAGAGCTTGATGGTCATGAGCGTGCCTTCGGCAAGCTGGTTGCCGAAGCCATGCAGGTCAAAAATCATGATCGTTAGTCTGGTCGGAGGCAGTGGTGGCCATCTGGAGCACCCGGTAAGCCCGTCGCACCTGCATCGCGCGGAGTAGCTGATTTGGCGGTGCCGCCCGCCTGAGGCGAGCGGCACACCGATCATCTACACCAACCGCGTGCCGATGGCTGCGTGCGGGCGATCCGGGATGCCCTCGCGGGGCACCTGGGTCAGGATCAGTAGATGCTGAACGGGAAGTACTTGTCGTTGATCTGCTTGTAGGTACCGTCGGCGACGATTTCCTTCAGAGCAGCGTTGAGCTTCTCGCGCAGCGGATCGTTCTTGCGCACGGCAATGCCGATCTTGTCGTTGTCGAAGACCGGCTCACCCTTGAACTCGAAGTCCTTGCCAGCATCGCTCTTGAGCCATTCCCAGTTCACGAACTTATCGGCCAGCACGCCATCGACGCGACCGGAAGCGAGATCCAGGTAGGCGTTTTCCTGTGTGTCATAGAGCTTGATATCGACGATACCGTCGAGGTTCTCTTCCAGCCAGGTGCCGGCGATGGTGGAGCGCTGGGCGCCGATCACCTTGCCCTTGAGGCTGTCCTTGTCGGTCTTGAAGTCAGCGCCTTTGGGGGCGATGAACTGCAGCTTGTTGGTGTAGTAGGGATCGGTGAAGTCAACGGCCTGCTTGCGCTCGTCGGTGATCGACATGGACGCGATCAGGAAGTCGAACTTCTTGGCGTTCAGAGCCGGGATGATGCCGTCCCAGTCGGAGGTGACCACGTCACACTCGACCTTCATCTTGGCGCACAGCGCCTGACCGATTTCCACGTCGAAGCCGGTGGCCTTGCCGCTGGCGTCGATCAGGTTGAAGGGAGGGTAGGCGCCTTCGGTGCCGATCTTCAGCTTGTCGGCGGCAACCGCGCTGGTGCCGAATGCCAGGGTAGCGGCCGCGGCCAGCAGGATCTTTTTATAGTTCTGCATTAGTTTTGCTCCGTGTTATCGATTGCTGGACATGAATTGTTTACAGCGTGCCGATTGCGGGTTGTCAAAAACCTGAGCGGGAGGGCCTTGCTCTTCGACCAGGCCCTGGTGCAGGAACACCACCTCGCTGGAAACCTGACGAGCGAAGCTCATTTCATGGGTCACCAGCAGCATGGTGCGACCTTCCTCGGCGAGTGCACGAATCACGTTAAGCACTTCTTGTACCATCTCCGGGTCTAGCGCCGAAGTCGGTTCGTCGAACAGGATCACCTTGGGTTGCATGGCCAGCGTGCGGGCAATCGCTGCGCGCTGCTGCTGACCGCCGGAAAGCTGGTTGGGATAGACGTGACGTTTGTCGGCGATGCCGACCTTGGCCAGCAGGGCTTCGGCCACTTCGATGGCCTCGGCCTTGCTCTGGCCGAGCACGCGACGTGGTGCCTCGATGATGTTGTCGAGCACCGTCATATGCGGCCAGAGATTGAAATTCTGGAAGACGAAGCCGATTTCGCTGCGCAGGCGGTTGATCTGCTGATTGTCGGCGGCGACCAGATCACCGTTCTTCGCGGCCTTGAGCTTGAGCTCCTCGCCCGCGACGAATATCTGCCCTTCGTGCGGGTTTTCCAGCAGGTTGATGCAGCGCAGAAAGGTGGACTTGCCGGAGCCGGAGGAGCCGAGAATGGAGATGACGTCGCCGTCTTTGGCCGTCAGGGAAATACCCTTGAGCACTTCGAGATCGCCGTAGCGTTTGTGCAGGTTGCGGATTTCCAGCGCGGGCGTCGCCTCGGCCATGGGATGAGATCCTCTTTTTCTTTGATAGCGCTCCGGCGTGCCTGGCCGTCCTGGCTGGCGGCCAAGCTAGCATAGCGTTTCCGTGACCGCCAAGCCGTTTGCTGGCCTGTGGCTTTCTTCACGGTCAGGGTGTCGCCTGGCTGCAGTTGCTTGTCGCGCAAGCGAAACAATGGCTCAGGACATTTGCCGGGAGCAGAAAGCAAAAAGCCCCAGCACGTGGCTGAGGCTTTTTGTAATCAATCGGTGGTGCCCAGGGACGGAATCGAACCGCCGACACGGGGATTTTCAATCCCCTGCTCTACCAACTGAGCTACCTGGGCCAACGGGGCGCTATTAGACGGATTTGGAGGATCAGTGTCAAGCGCAGGTTTGAAAAATATTTAATTATTTCGGGCGCTTAGGTTCGTGAGCGGAGGAAACGGGGAGGGCGGGCCGGGGCTGCGTGCATGGATATGCGGCGGTTGTCGCGGCTAAAGCCCCTCCCACAGGCATACTTATTCGCTCGGTGGCACGTAGCCTTCGGCCTGGGCGTATTCCTCGCCGGAGAGGAACTTGTCCATCTCGGCCTGGAGGAACTTGCGATCCTCGGCGTTCATCATGTTCAGCCGACGCTCGTTGATCAGCATGGTCTGGTGCTTCTGCCATTCGTCCCAGGCTTGCTTGGAAACGTTGGCGAAGATGTCTTCACCCTTGGGGCCGGGGTAGGGCGCGCGATCCAGGCCGGGCAGTTCCTGTTTGTATTTGCGGCACTGTACGGTGCGGGTCATGTCGGTTCTCCAGCAGTAATGGCTTGCGCCGCGCGTTTCAGCAGCTTCTTCACCGGGGCGGCGAGGCCCAGGCGCGGCGGGGTGGCGAGGTTATACCAGAGCCAGTCGGCCTCGGCCACGCGGCCGGGCTGCTCGGTGGCCTCGATCAGCCAGGGTTCGATGGCTAGCTGGAAGTGGCTGAAGGTGTGGGTCAGGCCTTCCAGTTCGCGGCGTTCGCCGAGGCTCAGTCGTTGCTGCCCGGCGAGGTCGTCGAGCTGGGCGAGATCGTCCAGTTCCGGCAGGCTCCACAGCCCACCCCACAGGCCAGTGGTCGGGCGGCGATAGAGTAGGATGTCGCCGGACTCGTTGACCAGAATCGGCATCAGGGTGCGTTTCTGCGGCAGTGTCTTGCGCGGCTTGGGGATCGGGTAGCGAATCTCCAGGCCGAGCAGATGGGCCTGGCAGCCGCTGCGCACTGGGCACAGCAGGCAGGTGGGCTTGCTGCGGGTGCAGAGAGTGGCGCCGAGATCCATCATCGCCTGGGTGTAGTGGTTGACGCGCTCGTGCGGGGTGAGGCGCTCGGCCACGTCCCACAGTTGCTTGGCCACTTTCGGTTCGCCCGGATAGCCCTCCTGCGCCACGTAGCGCGCCAGTACGCGCTTGACGTTGCCGTCGAGGATCGGCGCGCGCACGCCCATGCTCAGGCTGGCGATGGCACCGGCGGTGGAGCGGCCGATGCCGGGTAGCTCGGCGAGCGCTTCGACGCTGCGCGGAAATTCGCCGCCATGCTCGCGCATGATGATCTGCGCGGTCTTCTGCAGGTTGCGGGCGCGGGTGTAGTAGCCCAGGCCCGTCCACAGGTGCAGCACTTCGTCTTCCGGCGCTTCGGCCAGGTCTTTCACCGTGGGGAGTGCGGCCATGAAACGGTCGAAGTAGCCGAGCACGGTGCTGACCTGGGTCTGCTGCAGCATGATCTCCGAGACCCAGACGCGATACGGGGTGATGTTCTGCTGCCAGGGCAGATCCTTGCGCCCGTGCTGGTCGTACCAGGCCAGCACGGCGCCGTTGAATTGCTCGGGACTCATCGGTTGAACAGGCCCTTGAGTGCGTCTTTCAGTTCCGGGCTGACCTTGTCGCCGAGCTTTTCTTCCAGCTTCTCGGTCAGCTTGTTGCCGGCCAGGCGTGCGGCGATCTTGCCCAGGCCGTCCTGATCCAGGCGGCAGGCCTTGGCGCCCAGCTCCAGCGGGCCACGGCAGCGCAGCGGCCACTCGATGCCGACATAGCGCTCGTTGACCTGGCAGGCCGGGTCGGGCATTTCGCGCTGGTCGCCTTCGATGGTGATACCGACCTTGTAGTCGAGGCCGAGCACGCGCAGGTCGAGGTCGCCATTGCCACTGACCGCCAGGCCCGGTATCTGCGCGGCCAGATCCGGGGTGTGGGCCACACCGTCGCGTACGCTCATGCTGCCCTTGAGCTCGCGGAAGGGGGTGTCCTTACCGGTCGGCGGATTGCTCAGATCCTTGCGATTGAGGGTGGCGATGCCACGGCACAGTTGCTGCTCGAGGTTGGCATCGACCAGGACGCCATCGTTGAGCACGAAGCTGGCGTTGCCGTTGAGCGCTTCGATCCAGGCCTTCTGGCTGTTGCCACGGGTGTTGAACTTGGCATCCAGATCAAGCAGGCCGCGAATCGGCGAGGGCTGATCGTCCTTCTTGAGAAAGGGCTCGACGGGGATGCGGCTGAGGCGCTTCTCGATGCTGAGCATCGGCTCGGCCTGACGGACGTCGATGCGCCCGCTGCCGACGAAGCTGCCGCCCTGCAGTTTGCCGCGCGCTTCTTCCAGGGTGATCAGGCCGCCACTGCCGTTGGCCTTGAGGCTGACGTCGGTGAAGGGCTGCTGGTCGTAGGTCAGTTGGCCCAGGCTCAACGCCAGTTGCAGGTCGAGGCTGCGCAGGCGATCGATGGGCAGCACTTTCTCGTCGCTCCAAGCCTGCTGGGTTGGTGCGTTGGGCAGCGGTGTGGTGCCGTTGGCGCCGGCGTTGGCGATGCTTTCCTTGACCTCGGACTGGCGTGCAGCGGCGGCGCTGTCCTTGCTCTTGGGCGGCAGGTAGCGGTCGAGGTCGAGCTTGTCGCCCTTGAGGTCGGCGCGCAGTGCCTGTTGGCTGAAGTCACTGACCCCAAGGCTGCCGCTGTAGGTGCTGCCGTCGAGTTTGAGGTCGAGGTTTTCCAGCATCAGCCCCTTGCTGGAGCCATTCAGGCGGCTGACCAGTTCGAACTGGTTGAGGCTGTTTGCGTCACGCATGGCGGGCAGTTCGATGCCGATGCCGTCGAGGAATTCACGCAGGTTGAGTGAGGCGATGGAGATGCCACCGGCGAGCTTGGCGTCCTTGTCCAGCTCGCGCACCTTGAGTTCGCCCAGGGCGCGCAACTGGTTGGCGGAGAGCTTGAGGCCGTTCCATTCGGCGATATTGGCGGCCTGGTCGAGCAGCAACTGGCCCTGCGCGGAGAAATTCAGGGTCTTGCCCTTGAGGGGCTCGCCCGAGGCTTCGCCGGCCAGCTTGAGGTCTTCGAACTGGTAGCGCTTGAGGGCGCGGTCGAAGCGCAGCGAGCCTTCCACTTCACTGCGTGCGCGCAGCACGGGCTGGTTGGTACCGAAGAAGGCACTGAATTTGACCGGAATGCTGGCGCCTTCACGAATCGCCCCGGTTTTCAGCTCGATGTTCTCGACGGTGAATTGCTGGCCTTTCTGCGCGTCGTCGTAGTCGATGCGCGAGTTGCTCAGGGTCAGGCTGTCGATATCCAGCTTGAGTGGCTGGCTTGCGGGTTTGCTGGCTTGCTCAGTGCCGGGGGTGTCGGCCACGGCGGGTTGTTCGCCGGGCTGCGAGGTGTCTGTGGCGGCCTTGGCCGGGCGGCCGACGCCTTCCCAGTTGCCGTGGCCCTTGGCGTCACGCTGCAGGCTGAGGTTGAGACCGTCGACGCGGATGTCGCTCATCTGCACTTCCTTGCGCAGTAGCGGCATCACCCGCACGGAAAGGCCGATCATGCGCAGGTCAGCGAAGGGTTTGTCCGGCGTCTCGGCACTGGCCAGGGTGGCGTCGGTCAGTTCCAGGCCGAGCCAGGGGAACA
Source organism: Pseudomonas sp. C11 (assembly GCF_034683865.1). NCBI lineage: Bacteria > Pseudomonadati > Pseudomonadota > Gammaproteobacteria > Pseudomonadales > Pseudomonadaceae > Pseudomonas > Pseudomonas sp. C11. The sequence continues at coordinate 338,940 of NZ_JAWIIP010000003.1, read as the reverse complement.
GGCTCCAGCCGATATCGCCCTTGAGTTGCAGGTCGAGGTTGGCCTTGTCGTGCGCGATCTGGCGGATCTCGTCCTTATAATCGTTGGGGTCGAACAGATGCGTAAGGGCGAACAACAGCGCCACTACTATCAGCAGCAATCCGAGAAGGAAGAGGCCCAGGATCTTGCCGAGCGCTTTCATGGACGAGTCCTTGTTTCGATGGCTGGAATAACGGGCGCCGAGTATAGCGTCACAGCGCCCTGGCGACCCGCCCGCTAAATGGCCTGCGGCAGTCGAGCGCCTGGCAGGTGGGTAGGTTTTTGATCGATCCACTGGCTGGCGGTTCCGCGCGCTGGCGTTGCTGAAGTGGTCTAGGCTCAGTGTGCTGCGCTTGGTTTTGGCGATGCTTCGGGGTGTTGCTGCGGCGTGTTAAATCGACGGGCTCTATCATTCAATAGAGTCGGGCTTTCGAAAGTTGTCGAAATGGCGCTGAACGTGCAAAGAAAACTAAAAAATTCATGGGCGGCGCGGCGTTTTGTCGCGCCTTGGTGCTACTCTTCGCAAACTTTGGCGCCGGACCGTTGTCGCGTGCGCCTTTGTCTGCAACCACAAAAAGAGACTCTGCTATGACTGACGCCCTTGCATTGGACGGCGCCGCGGCGAAGCCTGCGTTCCTGTCTAAGGAACGTATCATCGCTCGACCCGGTTTCAACCGTTGGCTGGTTCCGCCAGCCGCCCTCGCTATCCACCTCTGTATCGGCATGGCCTATGGCTTCTCGGTATTCTGGCTGCCGCTGTCCAAGGCTGTCGGTATCACCGCTGCCACGGCTTGTGCACCGGAAATGAGCTTCTTCGAGCAAATCTTCGCCAGCAACTGCGACTGGCAGATTTCCATGCTCGGCTGGATCTACACCCTGTTCTTCGTCTTCCTCGGCTGCTCGGCCGCCATCTGGGGTGGCTGGCTGGAACATGCCGGCCCGCGCAAAGCCGGTGTGGTTTCGGCGCTGTGCTGGTGCGGTGGCCTGATGATTTCTGCGTTGGGCATCTATACCCACCAGATCTGGATGCTGTGGCTGGGCTCTGGCGTGATCGGTGGTATCGGTCTCGGCCTGGGCTACATCTCGCCTGTATCGACCCTGATCAAATGGTTCCCGGACAAGCGCGGCATGGCGACCGGCATGGCGATCATGGGCTTCGGCGGTGGCGCGATGGTCGGCGCTCCGCTGGCAGCGATGCTGATGAACCACTTCGCCACGCCGGAAAGCGTCGGCGTATGGCAGAGCTTCGTGGTCATGGCGGTGATCTACTTCATCTTCATGATGGGTGGTGCTCTGGCTTACCGCGTGCCGCCAACCGGCTGGAAACCGGCAGGCTGGACTGCGCCAGCAGCCAAGGCCAACAACGCGATGATCACCAAGGGCCACGTGCACGTCGATACCGCGCTGAAAACGCCGCAATTCTGGCTGGTCTGGGCCGTACTGTGCCTTAACGTATCGGCTGGCATCGGCATCATCGGCATGGCTTCGCCGCTGCTGCAGGAAGTCTTCGCCGGCAAGCTGATCGGTGTCGACCTGAGCTTCAATCAGCTCGATGCGGCTCAGCTCGCGCAGATCGCCGCCATCGCGGCGGGCTTCACCGGCCTGCTCAGCCTGTTCAACATCGGTGGTCGCTTCTTCTGGGCCTCCTGCTCGGACTTCATCGGTCGCAAGGGCACCTACTTCGTGTTCTTCGGCCTGGGCCTGGCGCTCTATGCTTCGGTGCCGATGCTCGCTCACCTGGGTAGCCTGGCGCTGTTCGTGCTGGCCTTCTGCATCATCCTGTCGATGTACGGCGGCGGCTTCGCCACGGTGCCAGCCTACCTGGCCGACCTGTTCGGCACGCAGATGGTCGGCGCGATCCATGGTCGTCTGCTGACTGCCTGGGCCGTAGCTGGCGTGCTCGGTCCGGTGCTGGTCAACTACCTGCGCGAGTACCAACTGAGCATTGGTGTGGAGAAGGCTGCGGCCTACGACATCACCCTGTACATTCTCTCCGGCCTGCTGGTGCTGGGCTTCATCTGCAACGCCCTGGTGCGTCCGGTGGCCGCCAAGTACTTCATGAGCGAGTCCGAGCTGGCCGCCGAGCGCGCCCATGGCGAGAAGTCGGCACCGGCTGCGAGCGAGCTGGAGTGGTCGGCTGACCCGTCGAGCAAGCCGCTGGTGATCGCTGCCTGGCTGGTGGTGGGCATTCCGCTGGCCTGGGGTGTGTGGATCACCCTGCAGAAGACCGTCGTGCTGTTCCAGTAACGCCGCGTTTCTGCAAAAAGCCCGTGCCGGCTCCGCGCCTGCACGGGCTTTTTCATTCTGGCCGTCCGACCATCGCCGGTAGCCGTTGCGCCCGCGGCACGCCTATAATGCTGGCCTTTTTCCGTTGGCAATTCGTGGAGCTGGTGATGGCCGAACGTACGGCATCCGTCGAGCGCAACACCCTGGAAACCCAGATCAAGGTTTCGATCAACCTGGATGGTACTGGCAAGGCCAAGTTCGATATTGGCGTGCCCTTCCTCGAGCACATGCTCGACCAGATCGCCCGCCATGGCCTGATCGACCTGGATATCTACTGCAAGGGCGACCTGCATATCGACGACCACCACACCGTCGAGGACGTCGGCATCACCCTCGGCCAGGCTTTCGCCAAGGCCGTCGGCGACAAGAAGGGCATGACCCGCTACGGCCACTCCTACGTGCCGCTGGACGAAGCGCTGTCGCGCGTGGTGATCGATTTCTCCGGTCGCCCGGGCCTGCAGATGCACGTGCCATTCACTCGCGCGGTGGTCGGCGGCTTCGATGTCGACCTGTTCCAGGAGTTCTTCCAGGGCTTCGTCAACCACGCCCAGGTCAGCCTGCACATCGACAACCTGCGTGGGCACAACACCCACCACCAGATCGAGACCGTGTTCAAGGCCTTCGGTCGTGCCCTGCGCATGGCCGTCGAACTCGACCCGCGCATGGCCGGGCAGATGCCGTCGACCAAGGGAACCCTCTGATGCAGACCGTAGCCGTCATCGACTATGGCATGGGCAACCTGCACTCGGTGGCCAAGGCGCTGGAGCATGTCGGCGCCGGCCGCGTGCTGGTGACCTCGGACGCCAAGGTGATCCGCGAGGCTGACCGAGTAGTGTTCCCCGGCGTTGGCGCGATCCGCGACTGCATGGCCGAGATCAAGCGCCTGGGCTTCGATGAGCTGGTGCGTGAAGTCAGCGCCGACCGTCCGTTCCTCGGCATCTGCGTCGGCATGCAGGCATTGCTCGAGCGCAGCGAGGAGAACGACGGTGTCGATTGCATCGGCCTGTTTCCCGGCCAGGTGCGTTTCTTCGGCAAGGATCTGGCAGAGGACGGCGAACGCCTCAAGGTGCCGCACATGGGCTGGAACGAAGTGGCACAGGCGGTGAAACACCCGCTGTGGCATGACATTCCCGACCACGCGCGCTTCTATTTCGTGCACAGCTACTACATCGAGGCCGGCAAGCCGCAGCAGGTGGTCGGTCGCGGTCACTACGGCAAGGACTTCGCCGCCGCGCTGGCGGAAGGCTCGCGTTTCGCCGTGCAGTTCCACCCGGAGAAGAGCCATACCCACGGCCTGCAACTGCTGCAGAACTTCGTCGCCTGGGACGGCCGCTGGTAATGGCCCGCACCAAGGTGCCGAGCCTGGCGCTGGAGCCTGCCCAAGAGCAGGCCGCGCTACTGGTGCTGCAGCGCTTTCTCGATGAGCGCTTCGAGCTGGAGTTGGGTACCTTCGAGGTGCAGGAAGTGCTCGACCTGATCACCCGTGAGCTGGCACCGCACTACTACAACAAGGCGATTCTCGACGTGCAGGCGCACCTGAAAGACAGGTTCGACAGCATCGAGAGCGACCTCTGGGCGCTCGAAAAGAGCTGACCCTTCTTTTTCGTTTTCAAGACTTGAGCAGGTTCAACCGATGCTGATTATCCCCGCTATCGATCTCAAGGACGGTGCCTGTGTGCGTCTGCGCCAGGGCCGTATGGAAGACTCCACCGTATTCTCCGATGACCCGGTGAGCATGGCTGCCAAGTGGGTCGAAGGCGGCTGCCGTCGTCTGCACCTGGTCGATCTCAACGGCGCCTTCGAAGGTCAGCCAGTCAACGGCGAAGTGGTCACCGCCATCGCCAAGCGCTACCCGAACCTGCCGATTCAGATCGGCGGCGGCATCCGTACCCTGGAGACCATCGAGCACTACGTGCGCGCCGGCGTCAGCTACGTGATCATCGGCACCAAGGCGGTGAAAGAGCCCGAGTTCGTCACCGAGGCGTGCAAGGCCTTCCCCGGTAAGGTGATCGTCGGCCTGGACGCCAAGGACGGTTTCGTCGCCACCGACGGCTGGGCGGAAGTCTCCAGCGTGCAGGCCACCGACCTGGCCAAGCGTTTCGAGGCTGACGGTGTGTCGGCCATCGTTTATACCGACATCGCCAAAGACGGCATGATGCAGGGCTGCAACGTCGAAGCCACCGCCGCGCTGGCTGCTGCCAGCAAGATTCCGGTGATCGCTTCCGGCGGTATCCACAACCTCGGCGACATCGAGAAATTGCTGCTGGCGCGCTCGCCCGGCATCATCGGCGCCATCACCGGCCGTGCCATCTATGAAGGCACCCTGGATGTGGCCGAAGCGCAGAGTTTCTGCGATTCCTACAAGGGTTAACCGTAGGGCGGGTGAAACCCGCCGCCACTGACGCAATCTTTATCGGTGGGTTGCACCCACCCTGCGGAGCTCCGTATGGCACTGGCTAAACGCATCATCCCCTGCCTCGACGTGGACAACGGCCGCGTGGTCAAGGGCGTCAAGTTCGAGAATATCCGCGATGCCGGTGATCCGGTGGAGATCGCCCGTCGCTACGATGAGCAGGGCGCCGACGAGATCACCTTCCTCGACATCACCGCCAGCGTCGACGGCCGTGATACCACGCTGCACACCGTCGAACGCATGGCCAGCCAGGTGTTCATCCCGCTGACCGTCGGCGGGGGTGTACGCACCGTGCAGGACATCCGCAACCTGCTCAATGCCGGCGCCGACAAGGTGTCGATCAACACCGCCGCCGTGTTCAACCCTGAGTTCGTCGGTGAGGCCGCTGCACGTTTCGGTTCGCAGTGCATCGTCGTTGCCATCGATGCCAAGCGCGTGTCCGCACCGGGCGAGCCGGGCCGCTGGGAAATCTTCACCCACGGCGGGCGCAAGCCGACCGGCCTGGATGCCGTGGAGTGGGCGCGCAAGATGGAAGGCCTGGGCGCCGGCGAGATCCTCCTGACCAGCATGGATCAGGACGGCGTGAAGAGCGGCTACGACCTCGGCGTGACCCGCGCCATCAGCGAGGCCGTGCGCGTGCCGGTGATCGCCTCCGGTGGTGTCGGCAACCTGCAGCACCTGGCCGACGGCATCCTCGAAGGCAAGGCCGACGCGGTGCTGGCCGCCAGCATCTTCCACTTCGGCGAATACACCGTGCCGGAAGCCAAGGCCTACTTGGCCAGCCGCGGTATCGTGGTGCGTTGATGCTGCATGTATTCAGAGGCGTGCAGGGCGCCTCTGAATCGTTTCCTCACCCTGCATTTCGTCATATGCCGAGTGCATTCTGTCGGCTGAACGCTCGCTGAACGAATTGGCCTCTGGTTGCATCATGCCATCATGCTATTGTTGCTTGACACGGTGTTCATCCGTTGCTTTGTCCGCATCTCGCGGGCCCGAAAATATTTTTCCAGAGCCCCTTTAGGTTGTCGTTCCAACGACGATAGCAATGCACGGATCCCCATAATCCGCGGCGACTTGCCTGTGTCCGGTGGCAAGGCTTAGGCATATATCCTTTTATAGGTAATTCAAGATGAGCAGCATTTTCACTGGCCTGACCACCGCCCAAGTCGCCGCCCTGTCGACCGATCAGATCGCCGCCCTGACCACCGAAGACATCGCCGGCATGAGCACTGCACAGGTCGTCGCGTTGACCACTGCGCAGGTTCGCGTGCTCACCAGTGATAGCCTTCAGGCGTTCAGCGACGGCCAGTTGCAGGCGATGCAAGCGGTGGATTTCGCTGCCCTGACCACTGCTCAGATTGCCGCCCTGACACCGGCCCAGGCCGCTGTTCTCACCACTGCCCAGATCGTTGCCCTGACCACTGCCCAGGCTGCAGCGCTGACCGCGAGCCAGGCTGGCGCCCTGACCACTGCGCAATTGCTGCGTATGGAGTCCGCCGATTTCGCGGCGCTGGGTACTGACCAGCTTGCTGCTTTGGATGCCAGCCAGGTTGCCGTGCTGACCTCCGCTCAGATTCGCGCGCTGACGCCGAGCAAGCTGGCTGCTCTCGATACCGATGTGTCCGCCCTCAGTACGGCTGCGATTGCCGCTCTGACCACCCTGCAGGTCGCTGGCCTGAGCACGGCCCAGGTTGAGGCGTTGACCACGCTACAGGTCAGCCGGCTGAGTAACGGTCAGTTGGCCAGCCTGACCACGGCTCAGGTTCAGGCTCTGGAAACCGCCGATATAGCGGCAATCTCGGCCTCCGTGGTTGCCGGCTTTACCACGGCGCAGATCGCTGCGCTGAGTGCGGCACAGGTGCAGGCTCTCACGAGTGCACAGATCGCCCGTCTCGACACGGCCGATGTGGCCGCCTTCACCACTGCCCAGCTGGTTGCGCTGGGTAGCGATCAGTTTGCCGCATTGACCTCGGTACAGTTGGCCGGGCTCAGCACTGCCCAGGTGCAGGCCATCGAGGCCGGTGATTTTGCTGCGCTGAGTTCGCAGGTCATCGGTACGCTGAAGACCTCCCAGATTGCCGCACTGACCACCGATCAGGTGGATGCGCTGACTGCTAGCCAGATTGGTGCGCTCAAGATCACGCAGCTCGCTGCGCTGACCACGGCACAACTGCAGGCTCTGGACGTTTCTTCCATTTCCGCCGTGAACATTTCCGGCCTGACCACCGCCCAGGTCGCGTCGCTGAGCATCGCGCAGGTTCAGTCCCTGAGCTCCGCGCAGATCGGTCGCCTCGACACCGCCGACATCAGAGCGCTGACCACTGCCCAGATTGTGGCACTCGACTCGGCCCAGCTTGCCGGTCTCACTGCTGCCCAGACAGTCGCCCTGACTACCGCGCAGATCGCGGCCATCGAAGTGGCCGACCTACCCGGCATGTCCGCTGCAGCCATCGGCGCCATGACCACTGCTCAGGTGCGCGCCCTGAGCACCGAGCAGATCGTTGCCTTGACCTCCGCGCAAGTCGCCGGGCTGACGCTCAACCAGCTGGGTGCGCTGAGCACTGCGTCTGTGCAGGCTATCGAGGCGAGTGATTTTGCTGCGATCAGCATTGCCGCCATTCGTGGCCTGACCACCGCGCAGGTGGCGGCGTTGACGGCCGATCAGGTGGCGGCCCTGACCACCGCCCAGATTCGCGCCATGGAGGTCGCCGATGTCGCCGCGCTGAGCACTGCCAGCATCGCGGCTCTGGATGCCGGCCAGCTCGGCGCGCTGACCTCGACGCAACTCGCGGGCCTGACCACTGCCCAGATCCAGGCCATCGACGATGGCAACATTCCGCTGCTGGCCTCCAGCGCGATCGCCGGGTTGACCACCGCTCAGATCCGTGCACTGAGCAGCGATCAGCTGATTGCCCTGACCACCGCACAGGCTGCGGTGCTCACAGCTTCGCAATTGACCGCGATGACCACCGACCAGATCGCCGCCCTGGAGGTGGCCGATCTTGCCGCGATTGCCTCGGGTTCCATCGCCGGCCTGACCAGCGCCCAGGTGTCCGCCCTGACCGATGCCCAGGTGCAGGCGCTGACCACCGCACAGCTTTCCAGGCTCGATGTGGCTGACCTGCAGGGCCTGTCCACGGCAGACATGGCGCTGCTCAGTGCCTCGCAGATCGGTGCGCTCACCGCCGCCCAGATCGCATCGCTGAGTACCGCTCAGGTAAGCGCCATCGATGATGGCGACCTGGCTGGGCTGTCCACGGCCGCCATCAAGGCCATGAGTTCGGCGCAGATCGCTGCACTTTCCGAGACGCAACTCGCGGCACTGAGCACCGCCCAGATTGCGGCGATCGACGCCAGTGACTTCCGTGGGCTGAGCAGTGCACAGCTCGCCGCTTTCGATCTACAGCAAGTCGCCGCCCTCAGTTCGGCTCAGGTCGCCGCGCTGACTACCGCACAGATCACTGCCCTTGATGACACGCATTTTGCTGCGCTGAGCAGCCAGGCGATCCGCGGGCTCACGGCCGCCCAGATGGCCAGTCTGACCACCGACCAGGTGCAGGCGCTGACGACTCTGCAGGCTGCGGCCCTGTCTTCTGCTCAGGTAGCGGCGCTGACTACGGCGCAGACTGCCGCACTTGAGGTCGCCGACCTCGTCGCGCTGTCCACTGCCGCGATTGCTGGCATGACCACCGCTCAGGTTGCCAGCCTGGGCATCAGCCAGGTACAGAGCCTGAGTAATGCTCAGGTCTCGGCTATCGAAACTGCGGATATCCGTGCGTTGACGACTGCTCAGGTTGCGGCGCTGACTGCTTCGCAGATCGAGGTTCTGACCATCCCGCAATTGGTGGCCATGACCACGGCGCAAATCGCCGCGCTCAGTTCGCCGCTGACTGATGAACAACAGGTGGCACGCGATATTGGCGCCTTGACCACTGCAGCCGTGCGTTCGCTGACGACGGCCCAGATCGCCGCCTGGAGCACTTCGCATGCGGCTGCTCTGACCTCTGCACAGGTTGCCGCCATGTCCACGGCGCAGATCCGTGCCTTCGAAACCGAGGATCTGCAGGCGCTTTCGGCCAGTGTGATCACCGGTATGACCACGGCCCAGGTCGCCGCGCTGAGCACGGCTCAGGTCGCCGCACTGACCAGCGACCAGGTCGCTGCCATCGAGGTGACCGATCTGCGCGTGCTGAAAACTGCGCAGATCGTGGCCTTGAACTCCGAGCAGGTGGCGGCGCTGAGCACCGCTCAGGCCGCTGCGCTGAGCACCGCTCAGTTGCGTGCGCTGGATGCCGCTGATCTGAGTGCGCTCAGTACCGCTGCGGTCGCCAAGCTGACTGCTGCTCAGTTGGCGGCATTGACTACGACGCAAGTGCTGGCACTGTCCACTGATCAGTTGCAGGCAATGAGCGCGCTTCAGGTCAAGGCGCTCACCTCCGCTCAGATCGCCGCCCTTGACACTGCGCAACTGGCTGCGTTGAGCACGGCCCAGATTGCCGCCCTGGACACCATCGATGTTCTGGCGCTGAGCACCTCGCAGATTCAGGCCTTGAGCACCGAGCAGCTGGTGGCCTTGAGCTCGACCCAGGTCGTGGCACTGACCAGCAAGCAGGTCGCCGCCCTCGATACCGCCCAGGTCGCCGCACTGACGACTGCCCAGATCGTCGCGCTGGGCACGGAAGATTTCCGTGCCATGAGTGCCGAGCAGCTCGCCGCCCTTGGCTCGGCGCAGATTCGTGCCCTACAGACTACCGATATCGTGGCCCTGACCACCGGCCAGTTCGTAGCCCTGAGCACCGATCAGATTGCCGCTTTGACCACCGCTCAGATTCGTGCGATCGAAACGGTCGACCTGCGGCAATTGAGTACGGCGCAGATCGCCAGCCTCAGCTCCGCCCAGGTGGCGGCCCTGAGTACTGCCCAGATCGCCAAGCTGCTGACCGAGCAGATTGCCGCGCTCGGTAGCGAAGACCTCGTGGCCTTGAGCACCGCTTCCATCGTCAGCCTGACCAACGTCCAGGTCGCAGCCCTGAGTACGGCTCAGGTGGCTGCCCTGACCACCGCCCAGGTGCGCGCATTGGAAGTGGGTGACCTGGCTGCGCTCGATGCTTCCCAGATATCGGCACTGAGCAGTGCACAGATTGCCGCGCTCAGCACTCAGCAGATCGCCGGGATGACGCCCGAGCAGATCGCAGCCCTGCAGACCGAAGACCTGGCGTCCCTGTCGACCCTGGCCATCCGTGCGCTGACCAGCGCCCAGGTATCGGAACTGACCACCGAGCAACTGGCGGCTCTGAGCACTGCCCAGGTCGCAGCTCTGGAAACCGCTGACCTGCGTAGCCTCAGCCAGGAGCAGATCACCGCCCTGAGCAGCGCCCAGGTTGCTGCGCTTGGCTCCCTGCAGGTCGCCAGCCTGACCAGCACGCAGATTGCCGCTCTGGAACCCGAGGACATCGCTGCACTCGCCATTGCCAACTTCCGCGTGCTCACCACCGCGCAACTGCAGGCATTGGATGAGGAACAACTGGCTGCCCTGACCACGGCTCAGGTCGCCTCCTTGACCACCACGCAGATCCGCGCATTGTCCGTCAGCCAGATCGCTGCGCTGGAAACGGCCGATCTCGCCTCCATTTCCACCGCCGGGATCGCTGCCCTGCTCAGCAGCCAGCTGCAGGGCCTGACCAGCGAGCAGATCGCTGCGCTGACCAGTGCGCAGATTCGTGCCCTCAACACCGTCCAACTCGGCCTGCTGAGTACCGAGCAGGTCGCCGCGATCGAAGTGGCCGATCTTCAACAAATGACCACGGCTGCCATCCGTGCGTTGAGCAGCGACCAGGTTGCGGCCTTGAGCAGCGACCAGATCGCCGCACTGGGGACGGCGCAGATCGTTGCACTGGACACCGTTGACATCGCCGCGCTCAGCCAGGAGCAACTGCAGGCTCTCGACTCGGCCCAGCTCGCCGCACTGACGACCCAGCAGATCGTTGCACTGGGCTCTGACCAGGTCTCTGGCCTGAGTCTGGAACAGCTTGCGGCGCTGAGCACGATCCAGGTGCGCGCGCTCGAAAGCGCCGACCTGCAAGCCCTGACCGCCGAGCAGATCCTGGCACTGAGTTCCGCCCAGGTCGCCGCGCTGAGCACCGCGCAGATCGCTGCGCTGACCAGCGATCAGGTCGCGGCGCTCGAATTGGAAGATATCGGGGCGTTGTCCACCGCCAGCATCAGGGCTCTCGATAGTGCCCAGGTGGCTGCGCTGACCACTGAGCAGATTCAGGCTCTCAGCAGTGCTCAGATCGCCGCCCTGGATAGCCAGGATCTGGCTGCGCTGACCACCGAGCAGATCGTGGCGCTGAGCAACGAGCAGTTCGCCGCTCTCGGTACCGCCCAGATGGCGGCGCTGAGCAGTGAGCAAGTGGCGGCCATCGAGCCGACCGATCTGCAACAACTGTCCACCGCAGTGATCCGTAGCCTGGGTACGTCCCAGGTTGGCGCCCTGAGCGCCGAGCAGATTCAGGCGCTCAGCGTGGAACAGATTGCCGTCCTGAGCACTGCCCAGATCGCCGTATTGAACAGCGACCAGATCGTTGCCCTGGATGCCGAGGATATCGGCGTATTCAGCACTGCCCAGATCGCCGCGCTGAGCAGTGACCAGGTGGCCGTGCTGAGCGTGGATCAGGTCTCGGCCCTTAGCAGCGCGCAACTCGGCGCGCTCGATTCCAGCGACATCCAGGCCCTGGGCACTGCCCAGATCGCTGCCCTGACCGAGGAACAGGTGGTTTCCCTCAACTCGGCGCAACTGGCTGCGCTGACCACCGAGCAGATTCGTGCGCTGGATGCCGTCGACCTGGCGGCCCTCAGCCGCGCCACCATCTCTGGCCTCACCACCGACCAGATCATGGCCCTGAGCACTGCGCAGATCGCCGCCCTGACCGAAGATCAGGTACCAGCACTGACTGGTGCGCAAATGGCCGTGCTCACCACCGAGCAGATCGCCGCGTTCGAGGCGCTGGATATCTCCGCTCTTGCACCGGCCACCATTGCCGGGCTGACCACCGAACAGATCGCAGCGCTCAGCACTCAGCAGATTGCCGCGCTAACCTCCGATCAGATTGCCGCCATCGAACTGCAAGACCTGGCGGTACTGAGCACCGAGCAGATCGTCGCCCTGACCCAGGCCCAGATTCGCGGCCTGACCAGCGACCAGGTGGCGGCGCTGAGCACCGAACAACTGGCCGCCATGGAAACGGCCGATCTGTCGCGCCTGACCGCCAGCGGGGTTGCTGCCCTGTCCTCGGCGCAAGTAGCGGCGCTGAGCCCTGACCAGGTCTCCGCCCTGACCGTTGCCCAGGTGGCGGCCTTGTCCACCGACAGCCTGGCCGGCCTCAGCAGTGCCCAGGTGGTGGCGCTGTCGTCGGCCCAGGTGGCCGCGCTGACCACCGAGCAGGTGGTCGCCCTGAGCACCGCGCAGATCCAGGCCCTTGAGGCCAGTGACCTGGCGGCCATGAGCAATACCCGCATCACTGCGCTCAGCTCCGACCAGGTGGCCGCCCTCAGCGTCGGCCAGTTGGAAGCGCTCGGCACGGGGCAGATCCGCGCCCTGGATACCGAAGACGTCGCGGCTCTGAGCAGCGCGCAACTGGCAGGCATCAGCACGGCGCAGGTCGCCGCACTGACCACGGCGCAAGTTGCCGCGTTGACCAGCGCGCAGGTGCAGGCGCTGTCCGACGACCAATTGCAGGCCCTCAGTGCTGCGCAGATTGCGGCCATCGAGACCGAAGACCTCGTCGCCCTCAGCACCGATCAACTGCAGGCGCTGGGTACCGCGCAGATTGCCGCGCTCAAGGTGGCCCAGCTCGCCGCGCTGACCACCGCTCAGGTGGCTGCGCTGGAAGCTGGTGATGTCGCTGCGCTGAGCACGGCGCAGATCGTCGCGCTGACCTCTGAGCAGGTCGCGGCACTGACCCTCGATCAAGTCGCGGTGCTCAGCACGGCGCAGCTACGTGCGCTGGAAACCGCCGATCTGGCGGCCATTGCCACTGACCGTATCGCAACCCTCTCGACCAGCCAGCTCGAGGCCCTGAGCACGGCGCAGATCGTCGCGCTGACCACCGACCAGGTGCGCGCCCTGAGCGTCGAGCAACTGCCTGGCCTGAGCACCGCCCAGGTGCGTGCCCTGGCGACCGATGACTTGGCCGCGCTGACCACCGAGCAGATCGCCGGCTTGAGCCAAGCGCAGGTGGCCGCGCTGAGTACGGCGCAAGTCGTCGCGCTGACCAGCGCGCAGGCCGCTGCCATCGAAGTAGCTGACCTGGCCGGGCTGAGCAGCGCGCAACTGCGTGCACTGCAATCCGAGGATCTGGTCGCCCTGACCAGCGAACAGATCGCCGCCCTGAGCACCGCGCAGATCGCTGCCCTGTCGACCGTACAGATCGTCGACTTGGCCAGTCAGCAGGTTGCTGCGTTGACCAGCAGCCAGGTTCAGGCGCTGTCCACGCTGCAACTGCGCGCGCTGGAAACCGCCGACCTTGCGGCCATGACCACCGCACAGATCCAGGCCCTGACCACGGCACAAATTGCTGCCCTGAGCACGGCCCAGGTCGCCAGCCTGACCCAGACCCAGGTTGCGGCCCTGGAAAGTGCCGACTTGCGCACCCTCAGCACGGCGCAGATCGTCGCGCTGACCACGGCGCAGATCCAGGCGCTGACCACGGAGCAGATCACCCAGCTGACCAGCACCCAGATCGCCGCGCTGGAAACCGCCGATCTTGCGGCGCTCAGCCAGGATCAGGTCTATGCCCTCAGCGGTTCGCAACCGACTGCGCTGACCACCGCGCAGATTGCCAGCCTGCCGACGGCGCAGATCGCGTCCCTGCAGACCTCCGACCTGGTTCGTCTGACCACCGCACAGATCGTTGCGCTGACCAGCACTCAGGTGCAGGCGCTGACGCTCGAGCAGGTGCCGGCCCTCACTACGGCGCAGATCCGTGCGCTGGAAACCGCCGATCTGGCCGCCCTGTCGGCCGAGCAGGTGATTGCCCTGACCACCGCCCAGGTGGCCGCTCTGACCACCGAACAGATCGTTGCCCTGACCACCGCCCAGGTCGCTGCTCTCGAGCTGGCCGACCTGGTGGCGCTGACCACGACGCAGATCCGTGCGCTGGAAACCGCTGACCTGGCGGCGCTTACAGACGCCCAGATCGCGGCCCTGACCACCGCGCAGGTTGCCGCCCTGAGCACGGCACAGATCGGCAAGCTGACCACCGGCCAGATTGCCGCTCTGGAAACCGCCGACCTGCGCGCCCTGAGCACGGCGCAGATCGTGGCCCTGACCTCCGACCAGGTACAGGCACTGAGCATCAACCAGATCGCCGCGCTGACCACCGCACAGGTGCGTGCCATCGAGACCGCCGATTTGGCTGCGCTCAATGCCGATCAACTGGCTGCGCTCACTACGGCGCAGATCCAGGCGCTGAGCACTGCACAGATCGTGGCCCTGACCACTGCCCAGGTTCAGGCCTTGGCTCTGGATGACCTGCAGGCGCTGACCACTGCTCAATTGGTGGCGTTGCAAACCGTCGATCTGGCTGCCCTGACGACTGACCAGATTGTGGCGCTGACCACCGCCCAGGTGGCGGCGCTGACCAGCGCGCAACTGCAAGCGCTGACTACTGCCCAGGTGGAGGCCCTGGAGACGGCCGACCTGGTGGCGCTCAGCCCGAGCCAGCTCGCCAAGCTGGAAACCGTCGATGTTGCTGCCCTGCAGGCGGTTCAGATCGCTGCGTTGACCACCGCCCAGGCGGCAGCGCTGACTACCGCGCAAGTCGTCGCGCTTGGCAGTGATCAACTTGCAGCGCTCACCACCGCTGCCCTGCAGGCACTGAGTAGCACGCAGATTCGCGCCATTGATGCGGCCGATCTGCCGGCCCTGAGCAGTGCCCAACTGGTAGCCCTGACCACGGCCCAGGCAGCAGCCCTGACCACGGCCCAGGTGGCCGCTCTGGCGCCGAGCCAGGTGGCTGTGCTGGAGAACGTCGACCTGGCTGCCCTGGGTACTGCCCAGATTGCCGCCATGAGTTCGGCGCAACTGGCCGCGTTGAGCAGCAGCCAACTGCGCTCGCTCACGGCCGCTCAGGTCAAGGCCATCGAAACCGCTGACCTGGCGGCGCTCAGTGCCAACCAGGTGAACAAACTGACCACGGCGCAGATCCAGGCGCTGACCAGCGCGCAACTGGTGGCCCTGACCACGGCGCAGGTCGAGTCCCTGACCACGGCGCAGGTCGCCGCGCTGACCTCGGCGCAGATCCAGTCCCTGGAAACGGCGGATGTCGCTGCTCTGACTGCCGCTCAGATCGTCGCGCTCAGCAGTGCCCAGGTGGCCGCGTTGAAAGCGACCCAGCTGGCGGCCCTGACGGTCGATCAGATCGTCTCCCTGGAAACCGTCGACCTGGCCGCCATCAGCGCCTTGCTGATTCCGAGCCTGACTTCCGACCAGGTGGCTGCGCTGACCACTGCGCAAGTCTCGGCCCTGACCACGGCGCAGGTCGCCGCGCTGGAAACGGCGGATCTGGTGGCCTTGAGCGCTGATCAGATCGTTGCCCTGCTGCCGGCCCAGGTGGCCGCGCTGACCACCGCTCAGGTGGCCGCGCTGACCACCGCGCAGATCGCCGAACTGGAAGTTGCTGACCTGCAAGGCATGAGCTCTGCGCAACTGGTCGCCCTGACCACTGCCCAGATCCGTGCTCTGAGCCCGTCGCAGATCACCGCGCTGGGGACTGCCCAGGTGCGTGCGCTGGAAACCGCCGATTTCGCCGCCCTGACCAGCGACCAGCTGTCTGCGCTGAGCACGGCGCAGATCCAGGCACTGAGTACCGCCCAGATCATCGCCCTGACCACGGCTCAGGTCTCCGCGCTGGAAACGGTCGATGTCGCGGCGCTGACCACGGCGCAGATCGTTGCACTGGAAACCGCCGACCTGGCGGCCATGACCGTCGAGCAGATCGCGGCCCTGACCAGCGCCCAGATCGCCAAGCTGACCACCGCTCAGGTGGCGGCTCTGACCAGTACGCAGGTGGCGGCCATCGAAAGTGCCGACCTGGCTGCGCTCAGCAACCTGCAGCTGCAGGCCTTGAGCACGGCGCAGGTGCGTGCGCTGGGCGCCGAGCAGATCGCAGCCCTGGGCACTGGCCAGATCGTTGCTCTGTCCACGGCCAGCGTCCAGGCCCTGAGTACCGCTCAGGTCGTCGCGCTGACCACTGGCCAGGTCGCGGCGCTGACCACTGCCCAGGTCGTCGCGCTGACCAGCGAGCAGGTTGCAGCCCTGCAGACCGAAGACCTGGCGGCCCTGACCACGACGCAGATTCGTGCCCTGGAAACGGCCGATCTGGTTGCCCTGAGCCAGCCGCAGATCGTCGCGCTGACCAGTGCGCAGGTCGCCGCGCTGACCACCGGCCAGCTCGCGGCGCTGACCACGAGCCAGGTCGCTGCCATTCAGAGTGGCGATCTGCAGGGTCTGAGCACGGCGCAGATCGTCGCCCTGACCACTGCCCAGGTGCATGCACTGACCGGTGAGCAGGTCGCGGCCCTGAGTACGGCGCAGATCCGCGCCCTGGAGACGGCGGACATCGTCGCCCTCGGCACCGATCAGATCGTGGCGCTGACCACGGCCCAGAGCGCGGCGCTGACCACGGCCCAGATCGAGGCCCTGAGCACCGAGCAGGTGACGTCGCTGGAAGTCGCGGATCTGGCCGCATTCTCTTCGGCGCAGATCCGTGCGCTGGAGACCGCCGATGTCGCTGCTCTGACCCAGGATCAGGTGGCCGGTTTGACCCCTGCTCAGGTCGCTGCGCTGAGTACGGCTCAGGTGGTGGCGCTGACCACTGCTCAGATCGAGCAGCTTTCCTCCGCCCAGGTGGCGGCGCTGACCACGGCGCAAGTCGCGGTGCTGGAAACCGCCGACATCGCGACCCTGTCCGATACGCAGATCGCCGCGCTGACCACGCAGCAAGCGGCTGCGCTCACCGCGACGCAGATCGCCGCACTGGGGCTCGACCAACTGGCCAGCCTGGAAACTGCGGATCTGGCTGCCTTGTCCACCGCTGCTATCGTCGGCTTGAGTACGGCGCAGGTCGCCTCGCTGTCGCTGGTTCAGGTTGCCGCTTTGACCACCGCCCAGATGGCCGCCCTCGAGGTGAGCGATTTCGCGGCGATGACGCCGGAGCAATTGGCTGAGCTGACTACCGAGCAAGCGGCGGCGCTGAGCAGTGCGCAATTGGCGGCGCTGAATGGCGAGCAGACGGCGGCCTTGAGTCCGGACGCACTGAATTCGGCGGATCAGGAGTTCATCAACTCGCTGACCCCGAGCAACGTACCGTCACTGACCACCGAGCAGATCGCTGCCTGGACTACGCGCCAGGTACGCATCCTCGAAACCGAAGATCTCGCCGCGCTGACCACCAACCAGGTACAGGCGCTGACCACCGCGCAGATGCAGGCGCTGACCACTGCGCAGATCCAGGCGCTGACTACCGCTCAGGTCGCCGCCCTGGAAAGCCAGGACTTCGCCGCGCTGAGCAATGCCCAACTGGTGGCGCTGACTACCGCCCAGGCTGCCGCGCTCACCGATGCCCAGTTCGCCGCCCTGAGCACGGCTCAGATTCGTGCGCTGGAAGTCGTCGATCTGGCCGCGCTGAGCAGCAGCCGCATCGCCGCCCTGAGCACGACGCAGATCGAGGCCTTGACTGCCGCGCAGATCCAGGGGCTGACCTCTGCCCAGGCCGCTGCCCTGACCGCTGACCAGGTCATCGCTCTGACCACGGCGCAGATCCGCGCCATGGAAACAGCCGATCTGGCTGCTCTGGGTGCCGATCAGGTCAGTGCGATCGAGACCGAGGATCTGCTGGCGCTGACCAACGAGCAGATCGTGGCCCTGACCACGGCGCAGATCGTCGCCTTGACCAACGAGCAGATCGCGGCACTCTCCACGGCGCAGATTCGCGTACTGGAAACCGCTGATGTCGCAGCGCTGACCCTGGAACAGGTCAGTGCGCTGACCACCGCCCAGGTGGCGGCGCTGACGACGGCTCAGATCGAAGCCCTGACGCCGGATCGTTTCGCCGAGTTCTCCACGGCGCAGATCGCCCGCCTGAGCACGGCGCAGATCGAAGTGCTGAGCACAGCGGACATTGCCGCCCTGACCGAAGAGCAGGTGCAGGTATTGAGCACCGTGCAGATCGCCGCCTTGAGCACCGGCCAGCTGTCCAGCCTGACCGCCGCCCAGGTCGCTGCGCTGAGCACGGCGGCTATCCAGTCGCTCAGCTCCGCCCAACTGGTGGCGCTGACCACGGCCCAGGTGCAGGCGCTGGTCTTCGAGCAGATCGCGGCCCTTACCACGGCGCAGATCGCGCTGATGGAAACCGCCGACATCGCCGCGTTGACGGCCGATCAGATCCAGCTGTTGTCCACCGCCCAGGTGGCGGCTCTGACCGCGACTCAGGTGATCAACCTGACCACCGCGCAGATCGCGGCTCTGGATGGCCAGTCGCTGGCGGCGCTGTCCACCAGCGTGATTCCGCAGCTGACCTCGGCGCAGGTACAGGCCATCACCCAGGATCAGATCGGTTCGCTGACCACCGCGCAGGTGCGCGCGCTGGAAACCGCCGATCTGGCGCTGCTCAGCAGCGCCCAGTTGGCTGGCCTGCAACTGTCGCAGATCGCTGCCCTGAGCACCGCTCAGGTAGTCGCACTGACCACGGCACAGGTTCAGGCTCTGAGCATCGATCAGGTGCAGGCGCTGACCACCGCCCAGGTCGCCGCGCTGGAAACTGCCGATATCCAGGCGCTGAGCACGGCTCAGGTCGCCGGGCTGGAAGCGGCTGACGTCGCGGCGCTGACCTCGGCGCAGATCGTCGCCCTGACCACGGCGCAAGTACAGGCACTGACCAACGAGCAGATCCAGGCGCTGACCAAGGCGCAACTGGCCGAGCTGGAAACCGTCGACCTGGCGGCGCTGAGCACCGCGCAGATCCGTGCGATCGAGACGGCCGACATCTCTGGCCTGACCAGCGCCCAGATCGTCGCGCTGACCACGGCACAGGTCGAGGCGCTGACCACGGCGCAGATCCAGGCGCTGACCACGGCTCAGTTCCTGGCCATGGAAACCGCCGACCTGGCGGCCCTGACCACGACGCAGATCCAGGCCATGGAAACCCGTGACATCGCGGCTCTGAGCACGGCTCAGATCGCCGCGCTGACCAGTGACCAGGTCAAGGCGCTGACCACGGCGCAGATCGTTGCCTTGAGCACCGATCAGATTCCGGCGCTGGAAGCGGCCGACTTCGCCCTGCTCAGCACCGAGCAGATTGCTGCGCTGCAAACGCGCGACGTGGCCAGTCTGACCACTGCGCAGATCGTGGCACTGACCAGCGAGCAGGCAGGTGCCCTGACCTCGGGACAACTGGCGGCACTGAGTACGGCGCAACTGACCAGCCTGGAAACCGAAGACTTGGTCGCCCTCACCACCACCACTCTGCAAGGCCTGAGCGCCGAGCAGGCTGCAGCCCTGACCACGGAGCAGGTCGCGGCGCTGACCACCGATCAGGTCGTGGCACTCAACACCGTCGATCTGGCGGCTCTGACCACGGCGCAGATCGTTGCCCTGGGCAGTGACCAGGTCAAGGCGCTGACCACGGCACAGATCCAGGCGCTCACCAGTGCCCAGGTCGCCGCGCTGGAAGTGGCCGACTTCGCCGAAATGACCACGGCGCAGATCGTGGCGCTGAAGACCTCCGACGTAGCGGCGCTGACCACCGCGCAGATCGTGGCTCTGACCACGGCGCAGGCCGAGGCGCTGAGTTCCGCTCAGATTGCCGCGCTGAGCACCGCGCAACTGGTGGAGATGGAAGTGGCCGATTTGGTCGCGCTGAATACCACGGCGATCGCTGGCCTGACCACGGCCCAGGCTGCGGCGTTGACCACCGATCAGGTTCAGGCGTTGACCGCGACCCAGTTGCAGGCCATGGAAACCCGCGATCTGGCAGCCTTCACCACGGCCCAGGTGCGTGCCCTGACCAGCGACCAGTTCCAGGCGTTGACCACCGAGCAGATCAAGGGCTTGAACAGTGCCCAGGTCGAGGCGCTGGAAACCGAGGATCTGGCCGCGCTGAGCACGGCGCAGATCCGTGCGCTCGATGCCAGTGACCTGGCGTTGCTCAGTACCGATCAACTGCAGGTGTTGACCACTGCCCAGGTCGAGGCGCTGACTACCGAGCAGATCGTCAAGCTCACCACCGAGCAGGTGTCCAAGCTGACCATCGCCCAACTGCAGGCGCTGACCACCGAGCAGATCGCCGCCATGCAGGGCGTTGACGTCGCTTCGCTGACCACTGCCCAGGTGGTGGCGCTGACCACCGCTCAGGTGCAGGCGTTGACCACGGCACAGATCGTGGCGCTGACCAGCGAGCAGTTCGCGGCGATGGAAACCGTCGACCTGGCAGCCCTCAGCACGGCGCAGATCCAGGCCATCCAGGGTTCCGACCTGGCGGCGCTGAGCACGGATCAGATCGTCGCGCTGACCACCGCCCAGGTGCAGGCGCTGACCACGGCGCAGATCGTGGCCCTGACCACGGCCCAGTACCACGCGATGGCGCTGGATGACCTGCAGGCGCTGACCACAGCGCAGATCCAGGCCATGCAGATCTCCGACCTGGCGGCGCTGAGCACCGACCAGATCCAGGCTCTGACCACGGCCCAAGTGCAGGCGCTGACAGCTGCGCAGATCTACGGCCTGACCACCGAGCAGGTGGCCGCGTTGGAGACCGAAGATCTGGCGGCGCTGACCACGGCGCAGATCCAGGCCATGCAGAACACTGACCTGGCCTCGCTGACCACGGATCAGGTGCAGGCGCTGACCACCGATCAGGTGGTGGCACTGACCACTGCCCAGGTCAAGGCGCTGACCCTGAGCCAGATCGCGGCGATGACCAGCGCGCAGATCGCAGCCCTGGAAACGGCCGACATCGTCGCGCTGTCCTCGGCGCAGATCGGTGCCATCGAGTCGGCGGACTTCTCCGCGTTGAGCACGGATCAACTGCGTGCCATCGACGTGGCGGACATCCCGGCGCTGACCACCGATCAACTGCGTGCGCTGGACATGACCCAGGCCGATGCCTTCACGGCGTCGCAACTGGCGGCCATGAGCAGCGAGCAGCGGGCCGAGCTGACCACTTCGCCGCTGATCCTCGATCTCAACGGCGACGGTGCGCAGACCCTGAGCTGGAGGGCTGGTACCCAGTTCGACATCGACGGTGACGGCGATCTCGATACCACCGGCTGGGTGGGTGGTGGCGATGGCCTGCTGGTGCTCGACCGCAACGGTGACGGCGTGATCAACGACGGTAGCGAGCTGTTCGGTACTGCGACGACTCTGGAAGATGGCACGCAGGCCAAGGACGGTTTCGAGGCTCTGGCGGAGCTGGACTCCAACGGTGACGGGGTGATCGACAGTAACGATACGGCGTACGCCTCGTTGCAGGTTTGGATCGATGCCAACCAGGATGGCGTCAGCCAGACCGACGAGCTGTACGGCCTGTCGAACCTGGGTATCGCCAGCATCAACCTGAGTTCGCAGTCGAGCAGCGAGCTGAACAACGGCAACTGGATCGGCCTCACTGGCAGCTACGAGACCGTCAATGGCGAGATCCGCAGCATCGTCGACGCCTGGTTCCGCAGCAGCGATGCCGAGACCCAGACCCTCGACCTGACCACGCTCAAGCCCGAGTCGGTCAGCGAGCACAGCCTGAGCCGGATCGACCTTGGCAACGATGGTGGTGCGGCCAGTACGCTGAAGCTCGATGCCGAGAGCGTCAGCCAGTTCGGTCAGACCGGGCTGGTCGACACCAGTGGCCTGGGGGCTTCGCAGCCGGTGCAACTGATCGTCAACGGCGATGCCAACGACAGCGTGCAGATCGCCGGCTCGGCCGATCAGTGGCAGGCTGCCGGCACCGTCGAGGTCGACGGCGCCAGCTACGACGTGTACAACGACGGCGATATCCAGTTGCTGGTTGCCAGCAACGTGCACACCAGCTTCTACTCCTGAGTCGAAGCTGGACACCCATCCCGCGGCGGCGCCTGAGCGCCGTCGCGGGATGTTCATGTGCAACCCATTGCCGATAAGACGTCTACATGTCCGCCAATCCGCTGGAAAGTCCGAATCTCGATCTGGTGCTGCTCACGGCGCTGCAGTTTTCCGAACAGGCCGCACTCGAACCCATGCAATTGATCGCCGTGGCCGAGCGCCTGGGCCATGCTGGTCGACCGGCCGACGTGGTGCGGCTCTACCAGACCTGGCTGCAGCACTGCAGCTCGAGCGCCGATTACATCGTGCAGTTCAACCTCGGCGTGACGTTGTCGCAGCTGGAACAGTTGCCGGCTGCCGAGCAGGCCTACCGTGCGGCGATTGCGCGCAAGCCGGATTTCGTCCAAGCCTGGTTCAACCTGGGTGCGGTGATCGAGCGCCAGGGGCGCGCGGAAAACGCCCTGATCATCTGGCAGTCGATGCTCGATCATCCGCTGGTGGCGCCTGATCTGAACCACGACCTGTATGTCATGGTGCTCAACAGCATGGGCCGCCTGATGGAAGAAGTGCGCAAGCTGGAGGAGGCCGAGCAGAAACTGCTGGCCAGCCTGCAGGCCGAGCCCGACCAGCCCAAGGTGATCCAGCATTGGGTGCACCTGCGCCAGAAGCAGTGCCAGTGGCCGGTGTTCGAGCCGACGGCGGGGCTGTCGCGCGGTGACCTGCTCAAGTCCACCTCGCCATTGGCGATGTTGTCGGCCAGTGATGATCCGGGCCTGCAGCTGGCGACCGCCATGCATTTCGTCAGTGAGCGTGTCAATCAGCGCGTCGCCCTGCTGGCGCCGCCCAACGGCTATACCCATCCCAAGCTGCGCATCGCCTTCCTGTCCTCGGACTTCTGCCTGCACGCGGTGTCGCTGCTGACGGTCGAGCTGTTCGAGCTGCTCGATCGCGAGCGCTTCGAGGTCTACGGCTTCTGCTGGAGCCGCGAGGATGGTTCGGCGCTGCGGGCGCGGGTGAAGGCGGCCATGGATCACTTCCTGCCGATCGGCAGTCTCGATGATGCCAGCGCCGCGCAACTGATCCGCCAGCATGAGATCGATATCCTGGTCGACCTGCAGGGCCTGACCTCCGGGGCGCGGCCGAATATCCTCGCCTACCGCCCGGCTCCCTTGCAGTTGACCTACCTGGGTTTCCCCGGCCCAACCGGCCTGCCCTGCGTCGACTACGTGATCGCCGACCGCTACCTGATCCCGGAAGACGAGAAACCCTTCTACAGCGAGAAGCCGCTGTACCTGCCGGTGTTCCAGTGCAGCGATCGCCAACGCCCGGTGGCGCCGTTGCCGTCGCGTAGCGAATGCGGCCTGCCGGAGGATCGTTTCGTCTTCTGCTGCTTCAACAACAACTACAAGTTCAACGAGGAGATGTTCTCCTGCTGGATGCGTATCCTCGCCGCCGTGCCGGACAGCCTGTTCTGGCTGCTGGCCGACAACCAGTGGTCGCAGGCCAACCTGATCGCCTGTGCCGAGCGCCACGGCGTGGCCGCCGAGCGCCTGATCTTCGCCCCGCGTGTCGCCCCGGAGCTGTACCTGGCTCGTTACACCTGCGCCGATCTGTTCCTCGATGCCTACCCCTTCAATGGCGGCACCACGGCCAACGATGCCCTGTGGATGGGGCTACCGGTGCTGACGCGTTCCGGTCGCACCTTCGCCTCGCGCATGGCCGGCAGCCTGCTCACCGCGCTGGAATTGCCCGAGCTGATCACCGACAACCTGGCTGACTACGAGCAACGGGCGGTCGAGCTGGCGCGTGATCCCGCGCAACTGGCGGCTTTGCGCCAGCGCCTGCAACAGGGGCGGGAGACCTCGCTGCTGTTCGACATGCCACGCTTCGTACGCAGTTTCGAGGATGCCGTCAGTACTGCCTATCAGCACCACCGCTAAGCTCCATACGAAAAAGTGTCTGCGCATCGGTGATGCTGCGTTAAAAACAGGCTCAGAATGCTCATTTACAACACGTAAACTCCGCTTCTTCGCCTGTTTTTGCCTTGCCTGACCTTCGCTCGACGACTTTTCGTACAGATCTTTGTTCCGGAGAATGCCCCCGATGTCCGCCGATGCCGTCCACCTGTTTCATATTGCCTACTCGGAGGCGACCTACCGGGACATGCCCGCCGGTTACCAGTTGCTCGACAATATGGCGCACGAGCGCGACGACTGGCGCGAGTACTGGCCGATCCGCCGCTTCCTGCTGGAGCAGCCGCTGGACGAGCAGGCCTTCTACGGCTTCTTTTCGCCACGCTTCAAGGAAAAGACCGGGCTCGACCATGCTCATGTGACGGCTTTCGTGCAGGCCAGCGGCGCTGATGTCTGCACCTTCAGCCCGCAGCCGGACATGGGCGCTTTCTTCCTCAACGTCTTCGAGCAGGAAGAGCTGTTCCAGCCGGGGTTCCTCGAGACCAGCCAGGCCTTCCTGGCGCGTGCCGGCATCGATCTGGCGCTGCGCAACCTGGTAATGGATTCGCGGCAGGTGGTGTTCAGCAACTACATCGTCGCCCGGCCGGCCTTCTGGCGACGCTGGCTTGAACTCAACGAGCAACTGTTTGCCATCTGCGAGCAGGAGAGCAGCGAACTGGCCGAGCGCCTGCGCCAGTCCTCGTCCTATCCGGGCGCGGTACCGTGCAAGGTGTTCCTGATGGAGCGCCTGGCATCGCTGTTATTGGCCATCGAGCCGCAATGGCGAGTGCGTGCCTACAACACCTTCGATTGTGCCTGGTCGGCCAGTCGCCTGAACCAGTTCCGGCTCGAGGCGGTGATGAGCGATGCGCTGAAGATCGCCATGCGCGAGCAGGGCTTCGGCCAGTATCTGGAGGCGTTCACGGCGCTGCGTGATCGCCTGCGCTGACGCGTCAGAAGAGCTGTTCGATGCGCTGCATCACGCCCCGGTGCATCAGGCCGCTGCGTGCGTGCAGCACGACCAGGCTCTGCAGCATGTCCAGCTTGCTGTTGAGCAGATCGCGGCGCGCGGCGAACAGGCTCTGTTGCGCATTGAGGATGTCCACCGTCGAACGTACCCCAGCCTGGTAGCCTTTTTCTGCTGACTCCAGCGCGCGCTGGCTGGAGCGCACGGCCGTCTGCAGGGCGCGACTCTTGGCATAACCACTGACCACGCCGAGGTAACTGCGCTCGATGTCCTCGGCCAGTTGCCGGGCCTCGTCGTCGAGCTGTGACTGGGCGCTGGACAGGGCGTACTGCGATTTACGCGAGGCCGCATTTACACCGCCACCGGCATACAACGGCACGCTCAGCGACAGCCCCAGGTAGGAGGTGGATTGGCGTCGGTAGTCCTCGCTGAGGTTGTCACGGTCGCTGTGGTTGAGCTCGCCGACCAGTGCTAGCGTCGGATAATGGCCGGCTCGTTGCACGCCGACTTCCGCCTCCGCGACGGCGACCGATTCCCGGCGTGCATCCATGCGCGGCGCTGCGCTGCGTGCCTGGGCCTGCCAGAAGGCGAGATCCTGCTCGGCCAGCAAGGGCGCTGCAGGGGGCAGTTCGTCATCCATGGCCGTGATCGTCTCGACCCCCACACCGGTGCGGCCGGAAAGGGCATGCAGGGCGGCCTGCAGGCGCGCGCGAGTCTCGATCTGCAGGGCTAGGATCAGGTCGAGCCGTGCCTGGGCCTCGTCGATATCGGTGATGGTGCCGTCGCCGGCCTCGAACAGACGCCGGGTCTGTTTGACCAGGCCTTCGATGGCGATCTGCTGCTGCTCGCTCAGGCGCAGTTCGTTTTCCTGGCGGGCGACCTCGAAGTAGGCTTCCACAACCCGTGGGAACAGTTCCTGGAAGGCGTCGTCGTAGAGCGCCTCACCCATCCGCTGGCGAGCCTTGGCCTGAGCGTAGTAAGCCGCCTTGGCGCGATCGTAGAGCGTCTGGCGAGCGCTCATGCTGAGGCCGCTGGTGGTGTAACGCTGGTCGATGGTGCCGCTGTCGAGATCACGCCCGCTGAGCTGGCGGGTGCTGCCGTAGTTGCCGTTCAGGCTGACCTGCGGCAGCAGAGGGGCGAGCCCGATGTCCTTTTCCTGCTGACTGGCCTGGTAGTCGGAAGTGGCTGCCTGAAAGCTCGGGTCGTTATACAGCGCATTGTCGTAGGCATCGAGCAGGCTCATGGGGGGCTGCTCGGCGGCGCAAACCATCAGGGGCAGGAGGCTCGACAGGGTGAGAATCAGCAGGCGCATGGTCATTCTTCCTTGAGCGCGCCGCGGATGCGTTTTTCCAGAGGGCTGAGCAGGTACTTGAGGAAGGTGCGCTCACCCGTCTGCACCAGCACCTCGGCCTGCATGCCTGGCTTGACCTCCAGGCCATGAGCTTGAAGATGCGCGACTGCCTCTGCGCCGACTTCCACCTCGACGGAAAAGTAGGGCTGCCCGGTCTTGTCGTCGAGCAACTGGTCACCGGATACCGTCAGCACCGTCCCCTCGACCACCGGCAGGGTGGCACTGTTGAGCGAGGAGAAGCGCAGGTTCACTGGCAGCCCGGTCTTCAGGCGGTCAGCGACCAGCGGCTCGAACTTGGCTTTGATGATCCAGGCCGAGCCCTGCGGCACGATGTCCATCAGGCGCTGGGCCGCCGGGATCACGCCCCCTTCGGTGTGTACGGCCAGGCCGATCACCTGGCCGGCGACCGGTGCGCGAATGGCGGCGTTGTTCACTTCGAATTCCAGGGCCTTGATGCGTTCCGACAGGCTGGAGGCCTCGGCGGCCACGCTGGCCAACTGGGACTCGGCATCGATACGGAAGCTCTGCTGCAGTTGCAGCGCCTGCAGCTTGGTCTCGGTGATGCTCTGGCGGGTCTTGCCGATATCCGACACCCCGGCGGTGAGCTGGGCGCTGAGTTGCGATGAATTGCGCTCGGCCTCGAACAGGCGATTACGCGGCACATAACCTTCGGCGGCCAGTTGGCGCAGGCCATCGAGCTCCTGGCGCTGGTAGTCGAGCTGGGTTTCCAGATGACGTTTGATCTGCTCATAGGCACGCAGCTGTTCGAGCAGCGAGGCCGTCTGGTTCTCGAGGATTTGCCGGCGGCTAGCCAGTTCGGCGCGGCGGGTTTCGACCAGGTTGGTCTGCAGATCCATGTTGCGTTTGGCGCGCGGGTCTTCGGCGCGCTCCAGCAGATCGTCCGGCCAGGCGATGTTGTCGAGGCCATGACGCTCCGCGCTCAGCCGGGCCTCGTTGGCGCGTGCGCTGAACCATTGGCTGAGAGCGACTTCCAGTTGCGACTGGGCCTGGATGGTATTGAGCTGGATGAGTACCTGCCCGGCGGCGACCCGGTCGCCCTCGCGCACCAGGATATTCTCCACCGCACCGCCGGCCAGCGCCTGCACGGTCTTGCGCTCGCCGGCGACCACCACCGTGCCGCTGCCGGCAACGCCTTGTGCCAGCGGTGCCAGGGCGGCCCAGAGGATGAAACCACCCAGGCCGATGGCGATGATCCACAGGCCGAGGCGAGCCGTCTTGCTGGCGTCGCGGTTGATGTCGGGCGGAGAGGTTAGGGTGCTGGACATGGCATCAACTCGTCTGGACACTGGCGCTGCTGGTGGCGCTGGGCGGCAGAAGCGCCTTGAGCACCTGATCGCGTGGGCCGAACATCTTCTGCGTGCCTTCCTGCAGCACCAGCAGTTTATCGACCACGGCCAGCACGCTCGGGCGGTGGGTCACCAGCACCACGGTCGAGCCATGCTTGCGCAAGGCATCGATGGCGGCCACCAGGGCGCTCTCGCCAGCGTCATCGAGGTTGGAATTGGGTTCGTCGAGGACGATCAGCGCCGGTTTGCCGTACAGCGCCCGAGCCAGGCCGATGCGCTGTTTCTGCCCACCGGACAGCCCCAGGCCACCAGGGCCCAGCTGGGTGTCGTAACCCTGCGGGAAGCGCAGCACCATCTGATGGATGCCGGCCAGGGTGGCAGCCTCGATCACCTGGTCGGAGTCGACCTCGCCGAAGCGCGCGATGTTCTCGGCCACGGTGCCATCGAACAGCTCGATATCCTGCGGCAGGTAGCCCAGGTGCGGGCCGAGCGCTTCGCTGTCCCACTGGTTGATCTCGGCGCCGTCCAGGCGTACCGAGCCATGACTGGCCGGCCACACGCCCACCATGGCCCGCGCCAGGGTGGATTTGCCGGACGCGCTGGGGCCGATCACCGCTAGCACTTCGGCCTTGTTCAGGGCCAGGTCGATACCGTTGACGGCCGGGCGCTTGCTGCCCGGGGGCGTGACCATCAGGCGTTCGATACGGATGGCGCCGGTCGGCGTGGGCAGGCTCATACGCTCGGCCTGGCGCGGGAATTCCTCGAGCAACTGGCACAGGCGGCGATAGCTGGCCTTGGCTCCGTCGAGCTGGCGCCAGGAGCCGATGGCCTGTTCGGCCGGCAGCATGGCTTTGCTGATGAGGAACCCGGCAGCCATCATCACGCCGCCGGAAATCTGCCCATCGAGGATCAGCAGCATGGCCAGACCCATGGCCAGTGACTGCCAGGCGGTGCGTACCAGGCGGGTGATGGTGGAAATCTTCGCTGCCTTGTCGCTGGCCGTCGTCTGTGCACCGATCAGGCGATGCTGCATTGCCGCCCAGCGCTGCTGCAGATTGCGCAGCATGCCCATTGCCTGGATCACTTCGGCATTCTGCAGGGTGCTGTTGACGTACTTGGCCGAGTTCACGGAAATCTGGTTAGCCTCGTCCATGCCCTTGCGTGTGGCCTGCTCGTTCCACAGCGCCAGGGCGAACAGGATCAGCGCGCCGAGCAGAGTGAACAGGCCCAGCCAGGGATGCAGCATGCCCGTGACGATCAGGAATATCGGCATCCAAGGCAGGTCGAGCAGGGCGATCAGGGCCGAGCCGGTGAGAAACTGGCGCAGGGCGTTGAGGTCGCTGAGTACCTGCGCCGGGTTGGCATTGTGTTCCTTCAGGCTCTTCTGGAAGGCAACGCCGAACAGGCGCTCGCCGAGGTCGAGATCGATGCCGACGCTCATCTTGATCATCACCTGGCCGCGTACCCATTCCACCAGCGCGCTGAGCAGGAACAGGCCGAGCGCGAGCACGGTCAGCAGGAGCAGGGTGGTTTCGTTGCGACTGGCCATGACCCGGTCGAAGACCTGCATCATGTAGAGCGCGGGTACCACGGTGAGCAGGTTGATCACGCCACTGAACAGGGCGATGACCCAGAACAGGTTGCGATAGCGCAGCAGGGCGGCATCGATATCACGGCGGGGGTCGAGGCGTAGACGCATAAACGGGCATTCTCGGCAGGTCCGGCATGATGCCATTATTGGCAGGGCTTGCGCTGGACTTCTGTGCCCCCTATGTCGGCAGGCGCTCACTCACACTTTAGCCGTGTTGGTGTGAGTGATGACACTGGTGCTTCCAGTGGGCGGGCTCTGCCAGGCAAGCGATCTCTCAGGCGTTGGCCAGTGTGCTGAAGGATTGGCTGGTGTAGAACTTGCTAGTGTGAAAGGGCTCACGGAGTGGCACATTCTGCGCCCCGTTTCGGCCTGTGTGGGTGGCGGTCTGCCAGCTATCACTGTGCTGCGGCGGACATGGCGGTTATCCTCGTGCAGTCTGTTTGATATCAACACGAGAAATGTCATGTTTAAACGCTTGCTGATGCTGCTGGGTAGCACTCTTATGGTGCTGGTCGGTACTGCGCGCGCCGAGGTAAGCCAATCCGAATCCCTGGTGCTGCTGACCGAGAACTTTCCGCCCTACAACATGGCGACCAATGGCAAGAATTTCGCACAGGACGAAAACATCAACGGCATTGCCGTGGAGATCGTCAGAGAGATGTTCAAGCGCGCGGGCGTTGGCTACAACCTGACCCTGCGTTTCCCCTGGGATCGCATCTATAACCTGGCGCTGGAAAAACCGGGTTATGGCGTGTTCGTCACGGCACGTTTGCCCGAGCGTGAAGCGCTGTTCAAGTGGGTTGGGCCGATTGGGCCGGATGACTGGGTCATGCTGGCCAAGGGCGATAGCCCGTTGCGTCTCGAGAGCCTCGAACAGGCCGCGAAGTACCGCATTGGTGCCTACAAGGGGGACGCCATCTCGCAATACCTGTCCGACAAGGGCATCGAGCACAGCGCTTCGCTGCGTGATCAGGAGAATGCACGCAAGCTGATGGCTGGGCAGATCGATCTGTGGGCTACGGGCGATCCGGCCGGGCGCTACCTGGCCAAGCAGGAGGGCATTGGGGGGCTGAAAACCGTTCTGCGCTTCGATAGCGCAGAACTCTACCTGGCCCTGAACCACGAGACGGCCGACGACCTCGTGGCCAGATTGCAGGCCGCGCTCGATGGCATGCGTGCCGAGGGCGTGATCGACGAGATTCAGGGGCGCTACCTCTAGATAGAACCTGGCAGTCGGCCACAAGCCGGCTGCTCGCCATGGATGGCGGACTCTCTGGGTGCCGATAGCCGGGCCCAGGTCAACGCAGGGATGCCGCGAGCCATAACCACAAATCATGCGAGCGGTACGTCTATGTTGAAAATACTGAAGAAAAGTCTGTTTCTCGCCCTGCTCTGTGCGGCTGGTCTGGCCCGTGCGGAGTTGCCTGCGGATTACAAGGTGGTGTTGCTGACCGAGAACTTCCCGCCGTTCAACATGGCGGTCGATGACAAGAACTTCGCCCGTGACGACTCGATCGACGGCATCAGTGCCGACATCGTGCGCGAGATGTTCAAGCGTGCCGGCATCGGCTACACCCTGACGCTGCGCTTTCCCTGGGATCGCCTGTACCGCCTGACCCTGGAAAAGCCCAACTACGGCCTGTTCTCCACCACCTACACCGAGGAGCGCAAGCCGCTGTTCAAATGGGTCGGCCCCATCGCCAAGACTGGCTGGGTGCTGCTGGCCGCCCCCGGCAGCGACATCAAGGTGTCGAGCCTGAAGGATGCGGCCAAGTACCGTATCGGTGCCTACAAGAACGACGCGGTCAGCCAGAGCCTGGAAAGCCAGGGGCTGGCGCCGATCAATGCGCTGCGGGATCAGGAGAACGTGAAGAAGCTGGTGCGCGGGCAGATCGACCTGTGGGCTACCACCGATCCGGTGGGGCGTTACCTGGCCAAGCAGGAAGACGTGACCGGCCTCAACACCGTATTGCGCTTCAAGGATGCCGAGCTGTACCTGGCCCTGAACAAGGACACCCCCGATGAGGTCGTGCAGCGCCTGCAGAAGGCGCTGGATAGCATGCGCGACGAAGGTTTCATCGAGGAAGTGACCAACAACTACCTCTGATGGTCGCGTCATGAAAAAGCCCGGGCATCTGGCCCGGGCTTTTTCGTTTCAGCGTGCGGGTTCAGTCGCCGCGGGTGACGTTCAGGCCCTTGAGCAGGTTCAGCGCCTGGCTCAACTGGTAGTCGTCGTCCTGCGGGCGGTCGGTGCGCGCGGCCTGTGCTGCCTTGGTCGGGCGATCAGCGCCGCCGTTGCCGTTGCCCAGATGGCCTTGCAGATCGGCTTCCTTGATGCCTTCGGCGTCCTGCTCACGAGTGACCTTGGCGCGGGCCACCTCGATGTCGGGGACGATGCCTTGCGCCTGGATCGAGCGACCGTTGGGGGTGAAGTACAGCGCGGTGGTCAGTTTCAGCGCACGGTCGTTGTTCAGCGGCAGCACGGTTTGCACCGAGCCTTTACCGAAGCTGTCGGTGCCCATCAGTACGGCGCGTTTGTGGTCCTGCAGGGCGCCGGCGACGATTTCCGAGGCCGAAGCGCTGCCACCGTTGATCAGCACCACCAGCGGTACGCCTTCGCTAGCATCGGCTGGGTCGGCGTTGAAGCGCAGTTCGGAGTTGGCCAGGCGGCCTTCGGTGTAGACGATCAGGCCACTCTTGAGGAAGTGGTCGGCCACTTCCACGGCAGCCTGCAGCACGCCGCCGGGGTTGTTGCGCAGGTCCATGACCAGGCCGCGCAGTTTCTTGTCGCCGTTTTCCTTGCGCAGCTTGGCCAGGGCCTTGCCGACTTCTTCGCCGGTGTTGACCTGGAACTGCGAGATGCGCAGGTAGCCGTAGCCGTCGTCGAGCAACTGGCTCTTGACGCTGCGTACCTTGATCACGGCGCGGGTGAGGGTGATGTCGAACGGGCGGCCGCCGTCACGCACCAGGGTCAGCTCGATCTTGCTGCCGGCCTTGCCGCGCATCTTGTCCACGGCTTCCATCATCGACAGGCCCTTGGTCGGCTGGCCGTCGATTTTGACGATCAGGTCACCGGGCTGGATGCCGGCCTTCGAGGCGGGTGTGTCATCGATGGGCGAGACCACCTTGACGAAGCCATCTTCCATGCCGACCTCGATGCCCAGGCCGCCGAATTCGCCGCTGGTGCTTTCCTGCAGTTCGGCGAAGGCTTCCGGCTCGAGGTAGGCCGAGTGCGGATCGAGGTTGCTGAGCATGCCCTTGATGGCGTTCTCCAGCAGTTCCTTGTCGCTGACCGGCTCGACATAGGCGGCCTTGATGCGATCCATCACCTCGGCGAAGGTGCGCAGTTCATCCAGCGGCAGCGGTGCCGCCTTGCTGCTCGCCGCCGGCGCGGGGGCGGGCTCTGCAGCCTGCAGGGCAGGAGCGCCGAGCAGCAGGCCAAGGGCCAGAGCCAGGCAGGTGGGGCGGAAGCGATGGTGCATGAAGACAACTCCTAAATGAGTAAAGCGCTTATCCCTGCGCGCGGCACCATTGTGCCGGATCACTCGGGCGGCCGTTCTGGCGGATGGCGAAATACAGGGCCGGGGTATCCTGGCCGCCACTGGTTCCAACCGTGGAAATGGCTTCACCGGCCTTGACCACGTCACCGGCCCGCTTGAGCAGACTCTGGTTGTGGCCGTACAGGCTCAGGTAACCGTTGCCGTGGTCGAGAATGACCAACAGGCCGGCGCCGCGCAACCAGTCGGCGAACACCACGCGTCCACCATGCACGGCGCGTACCTGGCTGCCGGCCTGAGCGCCGATCAGTACGCCGTCCCACTTAGTACGAGCGTCGTCGCCGCGAGGGGTTCCGTAGCCTGCTACCAATCGGCCATTGACTGGCCAAGGCAGTTTGCCGCGTGCGCTGGCAAAAGGCCCGCCGTAGACCGCGCCAGAGCTGACCAGTGGGCCACTGGAGGCGGGTTTGGCATGGCCTCTTGGCTGCGCTTCGCGGGCGGCCAGTTCGCGCTTGCGCGCTTCCTCGGCTTCGCGGGCCTGGCGCGCCAGGGTTTCCTCGATGGTCTTGAGTACCCGGCCGAGTTCGGCCTGCTCCTGCTCGCGGGCCTTGAGGCGCTGATCGCGGCTGGAGTATTCGCTGTTGAGCTTGGCCAGCGCCTGCTGGCGCTCCTTGCGGGCTTCGGCGAGCTGAGCGTGGCGCTGATCCAGTTCCGCTTTCTGTGCCTGCAGTTGGGTCTGATGGCTGGTGATTTCCAGCTCGACGTTGGCCAGTTGGCGCAGGGTCTCGTTGAAGGCCGAGAGTTGCTCCAGGCGCGCATGGCTCAGGTAGTCGTAGTAGGTGAGGGTGCGCGAGAACTTTTCCGGGTTCTGCTGGTTGAGCAGCAGTTTGAGGTATTCCTGGCGGCCGCTCTGGTAGGCCGCGCGGGCCTGGATGGCGATCAGTCGCTGCTGTTCAGCGCGTGCGCTCTGGAGTTTTTTTTTCTCCTGATCCAGGCGCTGGATTTCCGCCTCGCTGCTGTTGAGCTCGCGCTGCAGCTCGTTGACCTGCTTCTGCAGGTCGCCCATGTCGGTTTCGGTCTTCTTCAACTGCTGCTGCACGCCGGATTTTTCCTGCTGCAGTTTCTCCAGCAGTTTCTTCAGCTCGGTGACGTCCTGGCGTGCCGCATCCAGCTGGCGCTGGGTATCGGCGCGCTGGTCGGCCATGACCGGAGCGAGCAGGCTGCTGAGCAGAACGAGGAGGAGGACACGACGCATGAAGTGAGCGACACCTGGCGGAGTAGCGAATGGCGCTTAGTATGCCTAAAAAAGCAGCGGCAAGCTGCAAGCCGCAGGCTGTAAGCAGAGCGAAAGATTGTAGGGCGTCCTCGCCGAAGGCGGTACACCATCTGGCTTTCGCAAGATGGCGTACCGTTGGCTGCGCTAAGAGCGGCCGGCTTACGCCTTATTGCAGCTCGACGATGGTCTTGCCGGTCATCTCGCTTGGTTGCGGCAGGTCCATCAACGTGAGCAGGGTCGGCGCCACATCGGCCAGCACGCCGCCTGCGCGAATGCGCGCCGGGCGCTTGCCGACGTAGATGAACGGCACCGGCTCGCAGGTGTGCGCGGTGTGCGCCTGGCCTGTGCATTCATCTTCCATCTGCTCGACGTTGCCGTGGTCGGCGG
Organism: Pseudomonas sp. C11; assembly: GCF_034683865.1. Classification (NCBI taxonomy): domain Bacteria; kingdom Pseudomonadati; phylum Pseudomonadota; class Gammaproteobacteria; order Pseudomonadales; family Pseudomonadaceae; genus Pseudomonas; species Pseudomonas sp. C11. The sequence continues at coordinate 304,824 of NZ_JAWIIP010000003.1, read as the reverse complement.
TGATCAGCGCTTCGCCGCCGACCTTTTCCAGCGCCTCGGTGATGCGGCCGACGCAGGTGTCGAGGGTTTCTACGGCCTTGACCGCGGCCTCGAACACGCCGGTGTGGCCGACCATGTCGCCGTTGGCGTAGTTGACGATGATCACGTCATAGCGCTGGTTTTCGATGGCATCGACGATCTTGTCGGTGACTTCCGGCGCGCTCATTTCCGGCTTGAGGTCGTAGGTGGCGACGTTCGGCGAGGGAATCAGGATGCGTTCCTCACCTTCGAACGGCTCTTCGCGACCGCCGGAGAAGAAGAAGGTGACGTGGGCGTACTTTTCGGTCTCGGCGATGCGCAGTTGGGTCTTGCCGTTCTTCGCCAGGTATTCGCCGAGCACGTTGGTCAGGGCTTCCGGGGCGAAGGCGCTGGGCGCTTTGATGCTTGCCGCGTACTGGGTAAGCATGACGAAGCTGACTTGCGGTGCGCGCTTGCGCTCGAACTCCTTGAAGTCGGGCTCGACGAAGGCGCGGGTCAGTTCACGGGCACGGTCGGCGCGGAAGTTCATGAACACCACGGCGTCGCCATCCTCGACCTGCACCGGCGTACCGATGGTGGTGGCCTTGACGAACTCGTCGCTCTCGCCGCGTTCGTAGGCGGCCTGCAGGCCTTCCACGGCGGTGGCAGCGTTGGACTGGCCGGCGCCGTCGACGATCAGGTGGTAGGCCTGCTCGACGCGATCCCAGCGGTTGTCGCGATCCATGGCGAAGTAGCGGCCGGTGAGGCTGGCGATGCGACCCTTGCCGAGGCGGGCGAAGGCGGCATCGAGCAGTTCGATGGAAGGCTGCGCGCTCTTCGGCGGCGTGTCGCGGCCATCAAGGAAGGCATGCAGGTAGATCTTCTCGGCGCCACGCTTGGCGGCCAGTTCGGCCATGGCGACGATGTGATCCTGGTGGCTGTGCACGCCGCCATCGGAGAGCAGGCCGAGGATATGCACGGCCTTGCCGGCGCTCACGGCCTTGTCCACGGCTGCGTTGATCGTGGCGTTCTCGAAAAATTCGCCGTCGCGGATCGCCTTGGTCACGCGAGTGAAGTCCTGATACACCACGCGGCCAGCACCGAGGTTCATGTGGCCGACTTCGGAATTGCCCATCTGCCCGTCCGGCAGGCCGACATCCATGCCGCTGCCTGAAATCAGACCGTGCGGGTAGTTGGCGCGCAGGTGGTCATAGACCGGCGTATTGGCCGCGTAGATGGCGTTGTACTCGGGTTTGTCGCTGTGACCGAAGCCGTCGAGGATGATCAGAACCAAGGGTTTTGGCGTGGCGCTCATTAAACTGGCTCGCTGTGCGTCTGAAAGGGCATGGAACAGCCCGGCATTCTAGGGCCAAGCGCCTGGCGCGTCACTGCCAGACGGGGTTTGGCCGACCTGTGGGGCTGTGTATACTGGCCGGCATTTTACCGTCCTGGGCCTTATAGATGTTCGCCAACCTGATTGAGTTCGTTACCCACCACTATGTATTGGCCGGAACCTTCGTCGTTCTGCTGGTGCTGCTGATCGTCACCGAACTGCGCAAGGGCGGGCAGAGCCTGTCCAGCCGCGAGCTGACCGCGCTGGTCAACAGCGACAAGGGCGTGGTGCTCGACGTGCGTTCGCAGAAGGATTTTTCTGCCGGCCATATTGTCGACTCGCTGCACATTCCCTACGAGAAAGTGGCCGCGCGCATCGCCGAACTGGAAAAGCACAAGGCCAAGACCATCGTGGTGGTCGACGCCATGGGCCAGCACGCTGGCAGCATCGCCCGCGAACTGAAGAAAGCCGGTTACACCTCGGCCAAGCTGGCCGGTGGTATCGCCACCTGGCGCGGCGATAACCTGCCGCTGGTGAAGTGACATGACCAGCGTGGTCATCTACTCCAGCGACTGGTGCCCCTTCTGCATCCGTGCCAAGCAACTGCTGGCCAGCAAAGGGGTGGATTTCGAGGAGATTCGCGTCGATGGCCAGCCAGCCGTGCGCGCGGAGATGACCCGCAAGGCCGGGCGCACCTCGGTACCGCAAATCTGGATCGGCAGCACTCATGTGGGTGGCTGTGACGACCTCTATGCCTTGGAGCGCGCCGGCAAGCTCGATGCGCTGCTGCAGGGCACCGCTTGAAACCCCAACTTTAAGGAAGGCACGAGCCATGACCGAGCAAGCCAACAGCGGCGCCGCCGAAGCGCAGAACCCGCAATTCTCCCTGCAGCGCATCTACGTCAAGGACTTGTCCTTCGAAGCGCCGAAGAGCCCGGAAATCTTCCGTCAGGAGTGGACGCCGAGCGTCGGCCTGGATCTGAACACCCGCCAGAAGGCGCTGGAAGGTGACTTTCACGAAGTGGTGCTGACCCTGTCGGTGACCGTGAAGAACGGTGAAGAAGTGGCCTTCATCGCTGAAGTGCAGCAGGCTGGCATCTTCCTGATCAAGGGCCTGGACGCCGCTTCCATGAGCCACACCCTGGGGGCCTTCTGCCCGAACATCCTGTTCCCGTACGCTCGTGAAGCGCTGGACAGCCTGGTGACCCGTGGCTCGTTCCCGGCCCTGATGCTGTCGCCGGTGAACTTCGACGCGTTGTACGCGCAGGAGCTGCAGCGCATGCAGCAGGCTGGCGAAGCTACCGCTCACTAAGCGCGGCTCGGTTGTATGAAAAGCGCCCTTCGGGGCGCTTTTTGCGTTTTGTGGGGGCATGCCTGACCGGCAAGTTTGTGTGTTGGCTTGTGTTGGTGTTCTGGACGCCGCTTTGGGTGTCTTCAGATATTCCGGGTTTCGCCCCCTCGGGCGACTCACTTTTCTTTGAAGTGCGCAAAGAAAAGTAAGCAAAAGAAAGCGCACCCCATCATCCGGCCCTAGCTGCGCCAGGGTTCGTTCGCTCCATCGTTGCTCCGAGGGTCTGCTTACAAGGGCCATCCCTGGCCCTTTAAGCCTCTCGCGGCATCCATGCCGCTCGCCCCTCTACGCAACGATTCCACTCACCCTCCTGAAGGGGACATTCGCGCGCCTGAACGAACTGGCATTCCATGGTGCGCCCGGCGTGTTCTGGTAGCTGTGAAGTTGCGATGTGGCCGTCGAGTTAAACCAATACTTTCATTCACGTAGTTTTAGCTTGCCGGCTTTCAGTCGGCATTCCGGTCAGCCCTAAGGCTGACCCATGTTCAATAACTCCATGCTAATTCTGGGTTACCTAGGGTTCAGGCGCGTGCATAGCCCGCCCAGGAGGGCGAACGGAGTCGTCGTGGAAGAGGTCGAGCGGCATGGATGTCGCGAGAGCCGCGATGGGCCAGGGATGGCCCACCGCGGCGGGCCTCTGGAGCGACGATGGAGTGAGCGAACCCTCGCGTAGCGAGGGCCGGATGAACGGGCGGAAGGGTTTGGTGACTTTGCCCGCAAAGTCACTCGCCCAGGAGGGCGAAACAAAAAACACCGGCAGAAACGCGGCAATTCGGAACGGACACCTGAACAACCAACACGCCAACACAAACTTGCCAGCGCGGTGTCAGAACTGCCTTCCACTAAAAACTACGAAGAACCTTGCCTGCCGCCTCAATCCGCCTCGGCGAACCCGTTCTGCCGCCAGGCCTCGTAAACGGTCACCGCCACCGTATTGGACAGGTTCAGGCTGCGGCAACCCGCACGCATCGGCAAGCGCACGCGCTGCTCTGGCGGCAGGGCGTTACGCACCTCCTCCGGCAGACCACGACTCTCCGGGCCGAACAGAAAGGCATCTCCAGGCTGATAGGCGATCTCGTGAAACGGCTGCGAGCCCTTGGTGGTGAAGGCGAACAGGCGCGGCTGGCCGAGGCTTTCCAGGCAGCTTGGCAGGTCGGCATGACGCTTGAGCGTGGCGTATTCGTGATAATCCAGGCCAGCGCGGCGCAGGCGCTTGTCGTCCAGTTCGAAGCCCAAAGGCTCGATCAGGTGCAACTGGCAGCCGCTGTTGGCGCATAGCCTGATAATGTTGCCGGTATTGGGCGGGATTTCCGGTTGAAAGAGGATGACGTGGAACATGCAGCACTCCGAGCACTGGGACGAGCGCCATTCTACGCCGCCGGAAGATCCGCGGCCGCGTTTGCGCTGGCGTTTCATGGCATCGGTGATGTTGATCGCCTTTCTCGTCGGCCTGATGATCGGTCGCGTGTTCGATCCGCCACGGCTGCGTATCGCGGATGCCGAGGCCTGGGAGCAGGGCCTGCAGCTCTGGTTCAACCGTGAGCCGCAGACGCAGGCCGAGCGGGTCGAGGGGGCGCTGGTCTATCGCTTCGAGGATGCTTACGGTCGGGTGCGTGAAGGGCAACTGAAGCTGCCGCTGGGGCTGGTGAACTGGCGCATCGAGCGCGACGGGCGGGATTTGCTGCTGGTGCTGGTGTCGCCACGCCCGCTGAGCGGGGAATGGCGCGGTAGCGAGGTGGATGGGCGCTGGCGAGTGCAACTGGCGCTGCGTCCCGAATAAAGAAGGGGATTCCCCGGCCTGCCTGTACCAAGGTCCCCGAAGCGGGTGGCGCCACGCTCGTCGAGTGAGCTGTGGCGCGGCATGTGACGCGCACGTCGCGTCGAATAAAGAAGGGGTTTCCCCGGCCTGCCTGTACCAAGGTCCCCGAAACGGGTGGCGCCACGCTCGTCGAACGAGCTGTGGCGCGGCATGTGACGCATACGGCGCGTCGAATAAAGAGGGGGATTCCCCGGCCTGCCTGTACCAAGGCCCCCGAAACCGGTGGCGCCAAGCTCGTCGAGCGGGCTGTGGCGCACGGCATGTGACACGTACGTCACGGCGAATAAAGAAGGGGATTCCCCGGCCTGCCTGTACCAAGGTCCCCGAAAATCGGATTGTCTTAGCCTATGCAGGGCGTGTGCCAATTTTATTACCTGGCCCGCAAGGCCAGATTTGGCGGGCTGTAGAGCGCTCTGGCGAGCGTTGTCAGGGCCGAAGGCGGGAGGGTGTGCACCACAGAGCAGCGTGATGCACCTTGTGTGCACCACGCTGCATAGCCGGGCTTCAGCGGGGGAGTAGTTGCAGGGTGCCCTGAGTGTGGGTGGCCACGTCCGCCTCGCTCAGGTGTTGCGGCCGGTAGACGCCCAGCACATGACCGGCGGCCTGGTCGGCGTAGTGCGCGTCGAAGGGCACGCCGCTTTGGCCGACCGGGTTGCTGCCGAGCGCCTTGCTGGCATCGGCCAGGTCGATCAGGCGGCGCGTCGAGGGGCCGTAGACCACCTGCCAGGGCGCCGGGCCGATCTTGTGCGAAAGGTTGTCCGGTACCTCGTGGCTGCCCGGTGCGGCGAAGGGGCCGGCGTTGAGCAGCCAGGCCAGCGGCTGCTGGATGCCCAGCGGATGAGCGTGGGTCAGGGTGTGGGCGCGGCCCCATTGCCAGGTCTGCGGGTCATCGCCGAATTGTTCGCTGAGGTGCGCCAGGCTGGCACGCCAGGCATCGGCGACGATCTGCGCGCGGGTTTGCGTGCCGCTAGCACCCTTGCGCTGCCACCAGGGCGATTGCGCATCGGCCATCAGGCGCGGCAGGGCGACATCGAGCACGCGACTCTGCAACAGACTGTCGAAGAAGGCATCGCCCAGTTCGTCGGCCATGGCCTCGTGCGCCAGTTGATAGAGCAACTGGTTGAACAGGGTTGCGGCCACCGAGTCCAGCGGGTGCTCGCCATTCCACTCGGCCAGGCGTTGCACCAGGGCCTGTTCCCGTTCGCCCTGGGCGGCGCTACGCAGTTCGTCGAGGATCGGCGCCAGCACGCGCTTGGGGTAGTCGGTGCCGGTATCGAGTTGCAGGGCCTGGCTATTATTCTGATCCCACTTCACCGAGGCGTCGCTCAGGCGCTGGTTCAGGCGCTGGCCGCGATCAGGCAGGTTGTAGTAGCCGGGAATCTCGATGCCGCTGGCGGGTACCGGCTGGTAGTTGGCCGAGACGATATAGCCACGCGCGGGGTTCTCTTCCTGCGGATTGTCGCTGAAAGGGTGATAGCCGGGCTTGTCCGCCTCGCCGCTGCTGCCGTCGAGGATGAAGGTCGGGTTGACCCCGGCAGGGCGTAGAGGCAGCTTGGCCGAGGCCCACCAGCCGATATCGCCGGTGGCGTTGGCCCAGACCACGTTGAGGCCGGGCGCCTCGATCTTTTCAGCAGCGGCGCGGGCCTTGTCCAGGGTATCGGCGCGGTTGAGCTGGTAGAAGGCGTCGAGGATCGGGTTGTCGGTCTCGAGGAAGGCCCACCACATGGCGATGGGTGTACTGCCGCTGCTCTGGCCCAGGGCATCGTTGACGATAGGCCCGTGTGGCGAGCGGCGCAGGGTGATCTGCACCGGCTCGGCGCCCTTGACCTGGATGCTTTCGGTGCGTTGCTCGAGGTCGACCCAGCGGCCCTGATACCAGACCTGGTTGGGGTTGTCCGGATTGACGCGCTCGGCGATCAGGTCGAGGTCGTCGTTCTGGAACATGGTCAGGCTCCAGGCGAAGTCGCGGTTGTGGCCGAGCATGGCGCTGGGGATCAGCGCGTGGTGGTAGCCGTACAGCTCGTAGCCGGGCGCCTGCAGGTGCGCTTCGTACCACACCGCCGGCAGGGAGAAGCGAATATGCGGGTCGCCCGCCAGCAGCGGTTTGCCACTGGCCGTGCGGCTGCCGGAAATGGCCCAGGCGTTGCTGCCCTCGAACTGCGGCAGGCCGCTGCCAGCCAGCGCCGTGTCGCTGAGCTGGGCGAGGGCGGAGAGATCCTTCCAGTCGCCGGCATTCAGTGTGTTACCGAGCACGCCCTCGGGGTGCCAGGCGAGGTCGAAGACCTTCAGGTAATCCGCGCCGAGGCTGTCGCGCACGTAGCTCATCAGCGGTTCGGTGCGCAGCGCGGCGGCGAAGCTGTAGGCCATGTAGCCGGCGACGCTCAGGGTGTCGGCGACGGTGAAGGGGCGTGGCTCGATGCCCAGCAGGTCGAACTCCACCGGCAGCGGGCGGCTGGCCTGGTATTGGTTGATGCCGTCGAGGTAACTCTGCAGGGCGTGTACGGACGGGCTGCCGGCATCCAATTGGGCAGCGCGGGCGTCGGCGTGGCGACCGATCTCCAGGGTGCGGAACAGGCGATCGGTGGGCAGCAGCTTTTCCCCCAGCACCTGGGCCAGCTCGCCGCGCGCCAGGCGCCGCAGCAGCTCCATCTGGAACAGGCGATCCTGGGCCTGCACGAAACCCAGGGCGCGATACAGGTCATCCTGATTCTGCGCCTGGATATGCGGCACGCCGCGCTCGTCGTAGCGCACCGTCACTGGCGCCTGCAGGCCAGCCATGCTCAGTTCGCCATCGCGTTGTGGCTGCTTGCCGTGCAGGTACCAGCCAGCGCCTGCGGCGGTGACGGCAACGATCAGGGCGAGGGCGGTCAGGGTGCGTTTCATCGAGCGGTGATCCTTGTTCTTGTGGGGCAGCAGGCGGGCATTCTGCGCAGCAACCCCGGCGCTGGCATTGACCAGATGCCGCAAGCTTGAAAGTCTATGGTCAATTCTGCCCTGGATCCTGCCATGTCTGATGCCGAGCGCTCCGCATTCGTCGCACTGACCCATTCCGCCACCCTGCGTCGTTTGTTGTACGAAGCGTTGGCAGCTTTGCGTCTGGATCCGACCGACAGTTATCGGCGTGCCTATGCCGGGGTGCAGTTGGCTTCGCCGCTGCACGATGCGCGCGAGGATCACGACAACGCCCCACGCTTCTGGCAGGCGATCGCCGGGATCAGTGGCGATGCCGACATCGGTCTGCACCTGGCCGAGGCCATGCAGCCACGGCCGATGGATGTGGTCGGCTACCTGCTGCTGGCCGCGCGCGATCTGCGCCAGGGGTTGCAGGCCTTCGTACGCTTCCAGCACATCCTCTCCGGTGGTTTCGCCGCGCGGCTGGAGGAGGGCGAGGAGCAGGTGCGCCTGGTGATCGACCTCAACTACCGGGGCTTCGGCTCCTTGCGTCAGCAGATGGAGTGCCTCGCTCTGCTGCTGCACAAGATGCTGGCGGCGGCCTGCCCGCTACCATTGCCGCTGCTGGGCGTCGAGTTCCGCCATGCGGCGCCGCGTCGTCTGCATGAGCACCGCCGCCTGCTGGGTGTCACGCCCACGTTTGGCCAAGCGCACGATGCGCTGATCCTGCCGCGTGCCGTGCTCGCCAGGCCGCTGCGCAGTGCCAATGCACGCCTGTTCGAGGTGCTTGTCGAGGAGGCCCAGCGGCAGTTGGACGAGTTGGTGGAAAACCAGTTGCTGGCGCGGGTGCGCTATTGGCTGGAGCTCAACCTGGGGCAGGCGAGTTGCGACCTGCGTAGCTGCGCGCTGGCGTTGGGGCTGTCCTACTCGGCGTTGCAGCGCGCGCTGAGCGAGCAGGGCAGCAGCTTCCGTGCGCTGCATGACGAGGCGCGCCGCCTCAAGACATTGAGCCTGCTGGAGCAGGGGCTGGCGGTGCGCGACGTGGCCCGCGCCTGCGGTTTTGCCGAGCTATCGCCTTTCTACCGGGCGTTTCGGCGCTGGCAGGGCGGAACGCCGCGCGGGCGCTAGTCGGCAGCCTGCCAATCGCAGAAGCAGCCGACGGCCAGGGTGTTGCTGGCATCCACGCGGCGCCCATCGGCCAGGGCTTCGAGGATCGGCTCGATGAAGCTGTTGCTCGAGTTGCACGTCAGCCCTTCGCTGTAGGGGCCGAAGTAGGCGAGCTGGCCTTGCTGATCCCAGATTGCCACGGCCGGGCTGGCGGGGATGGCCTCGCTGCCTGGCAGCGCATCGAGTACCTGCAGACCGCTCAGATCGGCCGGCAGGCTGCCCTTGCTGCCGGGCCGTTGCACGGCATAGAAGGCCACACCCTTGGTCGCGTAGCCGGCGATCAGCTCGGCCAGGTGCTGCTGGTTGCCGACATTGCACGGACAGGCCGGATCCCAGAAATGCACCAGGCGGATCGGCCCCGGCCCGGCCAGTTCGTCGGGCAGGCGCAGTTCGGCGCCGGAGAACACGGCCGCGCGCTCGTCGAAGGGGCGCAGGTAGCGCGCCTCGAACCAGCGATAGGCCATGAACAGCGCCACCGCGCAGGCGATGGTGAGCAGGACGATCCAGAGGGTGCGTGATGAGCGAGGCATGGGGGCAGAGCTGGCGAATGGGCGTCTAGCTTGCCATGGCGCGCCCGGCAGCAGAATATCGGCGCATCGAGAAACCTCCGCTCGCGCCAGGCGAGCCATGTCGGAAACCCCATGTCAGAGCCGTTCCAGCCCGAGCAACTGCGCCCCTTGCTGCGACCCTTGGCCGCAGCCCGCCTCGACCTGCCCGCCCTGCAGGCCTACCGCAGCTTCTATGGCCTTGATCAGGCGTTACGCCGCACCGGTTTGGACTGCCGCCTTGGCACGTTCAGCGCCGCCGGCTACCAGATCGCCGTGCAACTCTGGGCACCGGCCGAGCCGCGCGGCACCCTGTTGCTGCTGCATGGTTACTATGACCACATGGGCCTGTACCGGCACGTGATCGACTGGGCGCTGAGTCTGAACTTCGCCGTGCTGGCCTGCGATCTGCCTGGGCATGGGCTGTCCAGCGGGGCGCGGGCCAGCATTGGTGACTTCGCCGAGTACCAGCAGGTGCTGCTCGGCCTGTTCGCCCAGGCTGCCGAGCTGGGCCTGCCACAACCCTGGCATCTCTGTGGGCAGAGCACCGGCGGGGCGATCCTGCTGGATTATCTGCTCAGCGATGGTACGCGCCCCGAGCTGGGCCAGAGCATCCTGCTGGCGCCCCTGGTGCGCCCGCGCGCATGGAACTGGTCGAAGTTCAGCTACCGCCTGCTCAGCCCGTTCGTGCGCGAGATTCCGCGTCGTTTCAGCGAGAACTCCAGCGATGCGGCGTTCCTCGACTTCGTTCACAACCTCGACCCGCTGCAGCCGCGCAGCCTGCCCACGGCCTGGGTCGGCGCGCTGAAACGCTGGGTGCCGCGCATCGAAGGCGCAGCGCGCAGCCCGCACAGCCCGCTGATCGTACAGGGAGAGGAGGACATGACGGTGGACTGGCGCTACAACCTCGAAGTCCTGCAGGACAAGTTCCGCCAGCCAGAGATCCTGAGGCTGCCCGAGGCGCGACATCACCTGGCCAACGAGAACGAAGCGTTGCGCCGACGCTACTTCGACTTTCTCAGCGAGCGTTTGGCATAGGACGGAATTGCAAGGTGGTAGGAGCGGATTTATCCGCGATTGGCTGAGCGCGGTAGGTTCTGGCTGAACGCCGGTGGCGTTTCGCTGGAGCGTTGTGGTGCCGAATCGGCCTGGCCCGGCGGGCTGTTCGCTTCGCTCCTGAGCCCGCCCTACATGCAGGTGCCGCCGCCTTGCTTGGTGACTTCTGGCTTCAGATACCCTGCGGCGGTGGCTCCAGCTCGCTGCTGCTCATGCCCACGGCCAGGCCGGCACGCAACGAGGCCAGGGCGGCCTTGTAGTAGGCCTGGCCATCGGCTGACTGGGCGAACTCGACGAACTGTTCCAGTTCCGGGTCGGACAGGTCGCGGTAAACGTGCAGCAGAGTGTTGTCCAGATCCTGGTCGATCTGCGCCATCAGGCGTTCACGCTGACCGTTGAGCAGGCTCTGCGCCTGACCGCCGCCGAGCAGGCCGGGGATCATCTGGCTGAGGCTGTCGGCCGCCACGCCGGCCAGGGCCAGGCTGACTTCGGCACCGGCTTCCTTGGCCGGCAGGGCCTGGGCCAGGTGGCGGATCAGCAGGCGACGGGTGGCATCGGCCTCGGTGCGCGGCAAGCCATTGGCATAGCGCGCCAACTGATCGCTGCGCGTGGCCAGCACTTCGGCGGCGACGATCTTGCGGCCCAGTGCGGATTGGAAGAAGGCCAGCGCCGGCTGCGGATTGGCCAACTCCATACGCAGGCTGTGTTGGGCGCGGCGGTCGATGGCGGCGGCGGCGAAGCGCTGGTTGCTGTTGTCCACCAGCGCCTGGTAGACGGCTGGGGGCAGCGTGCTGCGATAGCGCAGTTGAGCCGCATCCAGCGCCTGGTTGAAATGTTCGCGCTGCTGCGGCCAGCCAGCGGCCTGGTACAGGCGCAGATGGTCGTCGGCCATGGCCGGCAGGGCCAGACAGAGCAACAGGGCAAACAGAACACGCATCGCAAACTCCTTGGCAGACCGCCTGACCAGGCCACGTGGCGAGGGCTTGGCGGCCGGCTATTTTCGGTGGCTGGCAATGGCTTGTCGAGCAGTTCGCTGGGCACTGATAGAATCGCCGGCATGACCGACTTCTCCGCCTCTTTCACAGCCCTCATCGACGACCTTGCCAGCCAGGGTTGGTCGCAGCAGGAGCTGTTCGCCCCGCAAGTTCTGACCCGCGAACTGGCCGCTGAGTGCCACCGACGTGTGCAAAACGGTGATCTGCATGCCGCTGCCGTAGGCCGGGGCGAGGCCCAGCAGGTGCAGGAAGGCATTCGCGGCGACCGCATCCAGTGGGTCGAGCCGGGGCAGAGCGAGGCCTGTGACCGTTATCTGGTTCTGATGGATGAGCTGCGCCAAGCGCTCAACCAGGCCCTCTATCTGGGCCTGGAAGACTTCGAGTGCCATTTCGCCTGCTATGCGCCGGGAGCCTTCTACCAGCGTCATTTCGACCGCTTCCGCGATGACGACCGACGCACCGTGTCGGCGGTGATCTACCTCAACGAGGACTGGCTGCCCGAGCAGGGCGGGGCGCTGCGCATGTACCTGCCCGATGGTGGCGAGCGCGACGTGTTGCCGTTGGCTGGCACCCTGGTGCTGTTCATGTCCGCCGAAGTGCCCCACGAAGTATTGGCCTCCACACGTGAGCGCCTGTCGCTGACCGGCTGGTTCCGCCGTCGCGGCGATGGCCCGCTCTGAGTCATGCACAAGATTCTCGTTAGTCGCTGCCTGCTGGGCCACCGCGTGCGTTACGACGGTGGCGCGCATGGGCCGTACGATTTGTTGCAGCAGTGGCTGGACGAGGGACGGGTGGTGGCCTTGTGTCCGGAAGTGGCCGGCGGCCTGCCGACGCCTCGCCCGCCTGCCGAAATCGCCGGTGGGCAGGGCGCGCAGGTACTGGATGGGCGTTTGCCGGTGCTGACCATCGACGGCGCCGACGTCACCAGCGCCTTCGTCGCGGGGGCGCAGCAGGCGTTGGCGCTGGTGCATGAGCACGGCATCCGCCTGGCCTTGCTCAAGGCGCGCAGCCCGTCCTGCGGCAATCTGGAAAACTATGACGGCTCCTTCAGCGGTGTACGTGTCGCGGGCGAGGGCGTGACCGCCGCGTTGCTGCGTCGTGCCGGTGTGCAGGTGTTCAATGAGCAGCAGCTCGACGAGGCGCGACAGGCCCTGCTGGTATTGGAGAGCGAAGCGGGAACGACTGGCGCGGTTTAGAGTCCATCGTTCTCTGCCTTGCTCGAGGACGCTGTGATGACCCGAACCCTGAATACCATTTCCCTTTGTGCGGCCTTGCTGCTGGGTGCCAGCGCCACCGCTTGGGCCGACATGCCGCGCACGCCCGCACCGGAAGGCGCCAAGGTGTACTTCATCGAGCCGGCCGACGGCGCGACGGTCGGCCAGACCTTTACCGTGAAGTTCGGCCTCAAGGGCATGGGCGTGGCGCCGGCTGGTGTCGATGCTCCGGCTACCGGGCACCATCATCTGCTGATCGATGTCGATTCGCCGCCTGCGATGAACGCGCCGTTGCCGATGACCGACGCCATCCGCCACTTCGGCAAGGGCCAGACCGAAACCGAGCTGACCCTGCCGCCGGGCAAGCACACCCTGCAGTTGCTGGTGGGCGACAAGAACCACGTGCCGCTGGATCCGCCGGTGATGTCGGAGAAGATCAGCGTGACGGTGAAGTGACCTGGCTACCGGCCAAGTCAAACGAAAAAGGGCGACCCGAGGGTCGCCCTTTGCACATCCGCCTATCGCTTAGAACAGCACGCGGCTACGGATAGTGCCATGTACCTGCTGCAGCTTCTCCAGTGCCAGATCCGAGTACTCGGCGTCGACGTCGATCACCACGTAGCCGACCTTGTCGTTGGTCTGCAGGAACTGACCGGAGATGTTGATGCCGTTGTCGGCGAACACCTTGTTGATCTCGCTCATCACGCCCGGCACGTTCTCGTGGATGTGCAGCAGACGATGCTTGCCAGCATGGGCCGGCAGGGCCACTTCGGGGAAGTTGACCGAGGACACCGAGGTGCCGTTGTCGCTGTACTTGACCAGCTTCTCGGCCACTTCCAGGCCGATGTTGGCCTGGGCTTCGGCGGTGGAGCCGCCGATGTGCGGGGTCAGGATCACGCGATCCAGGCCGCGCAGCGGGCTCTCGAAGATGTCGTCGTTGGACTTGGGCTCGACCGGGAACACATCGATGGCGGCGCCGATCAGGTGCTCGTCCTTGATCGCGTTGGCCAGATGATCCAGCTCGACCACGGTGCCACGGGCGGCGTTGATCAGGATGGCGCCTTTCTTCATGGCGCGGATTTCCTTCTCACCGATCATCCACTGGGTGGACGGCAGCTCCGGTACGTGCAGCGAGACGATGTCGGCCAGGCCCAGCAGTTCGTGCAGGCTGCCGATCTGCGTGGCGTTGCCCAGTGGCAGTTTGGTCACGGTGTCGTAGAAATACACCTGCATGCCCAGGGCTTCGGCCAGCACCGAAAGCTGGGTGCCGATGGAGCCGTAGCCGATGATGCCCAGCTTCTTGCCACGGATTTCGAAGGAGTTGGCCGCCGACTTGATCCAGCCGCCACGGTGGCAGGAGGCATTCTTCTCGGGGATGCCGCGCAGCAGCAGGATGGCTTCGGCCAGCACCAGCTCGGCTACCGAGCGGGTGTTGGAATAGGGGGCGTTGAATACGGCGATACCGCGCTCGCGGGCGGCATCCAGATCGACCTGGTTGGTGCCGATGCAGAAGCAGCCGACGGCGACCAGTTTCTTCGCGCAATCGAAGACGTCAGCGGTCAGTTGGGTGCGCGAGCGAATGCCGATGAAGTGAGCGTCGGCGATCTTCTCTTTCAGCTCATCGCCTGACAGGGCGGTCTTGAGGTACTCGATGTTGGTGTAACCGGCGGCCTTCAGCGTGTCTACGGCGTTCTGGTGCACGCCTTCGAGAAGAAGGAACTTGATCTTGCTCTTTTCGAGAGAGGTCTTGCTCATCGGAGTACCTGTGTCCCACAGAAGAATGTCAGGGAAGGGCCGAGAAACTCAGCCAGTGCCCGCAGATCGCTGCATGGCTCGATTCACGGGGTGCGTATGCTAGCATGTTCGCCTTTTTCAATGCTCGGTTGCGACCTGAATGGTTCTCAGGGCGACCATGAATCCTTTGAGAGTTCCGTAGATGACCACCCCCGCCCAGATCGAAGAGCTGAAGACCCTGGTTGAGCCCGGCAAGGTGCTGACCGACGCCGATTCCCTGGAAACCTACGGCAAGGACTGGACCAAGCAGTACGCGCCCGCACCTTCGGCCATCGTCTTCCCCAAGACTGCCGAGCAGGTACAGGCCATCGTGCGCTGGGCCAACCAGCACAAGATCGCCCTGGTGCCCTCGGGCGGCCGTACCGGCCTGTCTGCGGCGGCGGTAGCAGCCAATGGCGAAGTGGTGGTGTCGTTCGATTACATGAACCGCATTGTCAGCTTCAACGAATACGACCGTACCGTGGTCTGCCAGCCGGGCGTGGTGACCAAGCAACTGCAACTGTTCGCCGAAGAAAAGGGCCTGTACTACCCGGTGGACTTCGCCTCCAGCGGTTCCAGCCAGATTGGCGGCAACATCGGCACCAATGCCGGCGGGATCAAGGTGATTCGCTACGGTATGACCCGTAACTGGGTCGCCGGTCTGAAGGTGGTCACTGGCACCGGCGAGCTGCTGGAGCTGAACCGCGACCTGATCAAGAACGCCACCGGCTATGACCTGCGCCAGCTGTTCATCGGCGCCGAAGGCACCCTGGGCTTCGTCGTCGAAGCCACCATGCGCCTGGAGCGTGCACCGAAGAACCTCACCGCGATGGTGCTCGGCACGCCGGATTTCGATTCGATCATGCCGGTGCTGCACGCCTTCCAGGGCAAGCTCGACCTGACCGCCTTCGAGTTCTTTTCCGACCGCTGCCTGGAGAAGATCCTCGGTCGTGGCGACGTGCCGGCGCCCTTCGAGAGCCGCACGCCGTTCTACGCCCTGCTGGAGTTCGAGGCGCTGAACGAGGACGTGGCCAACGAAGCCCTGGCCACCTTCGAGCACTGCGTCGAGCAGGGCTGGGTGCTCGATGGCGTGATGAGCCAGAGCCAGCAGCAGCTGGAAAACCTGTGGAAGCTGCGCGAGTACATCTCCGAAACCATCAGCCACTGGACGCCGTACAAGAACGATATCTCCGTGACCGTCGGCCAGGTACCGGCCTTCCTCAAGGACATCGACGACATCGTTTCGGCCAACTACCCGGACTTCGACGTGCTCTGGTACGGCCACATCGGTGACGGCAACCTGCACCTAAACATCCTCAAGCCCGAAGCGCTGGCCAAGGAAGAGTTCTTCGCCAAGTGCGCGGTGGTCAACAAGTGGGTGTTCGAGATCGTCGAGAAGTACAACGGCTCGATCAGCGCCGAGCATGGCGTGGGCATGACCAAACGTGACTACCTGCAGTACAGCCGTTCTGCAGAGGAAATCGCCTGCATGAAAGCGATCAAGGCCGTGTTCGATCCCAACGGGATCATGAACCCCGGCAAGATCTTCGCCTGACGCAAAACGCCCATCCGACCGATGGGCGTTTTCGTATGCGGTGCACGATGGCGCCGCCTCGTTTAAGGTAGGACGTCAGGCCACAAGCCGCGATGCCCACAATACGAACAACACAGGAGTCGGTGATGAGCTATCAGCACCAGTACGTCGACGGTACCACCGTCCACTTCCCGCTCGGCAAGGTCGTCTGCATCGGCCGCAACTATGCCGAGCATGCCGCCGAACTGAACAACCCGGTGCCCACCGAGCCGTTGCTGTTCATCAAGCCCGGCTCCTGCGTGGTGCCGCTCGATGGTGGTTTCAGCATTCCCGAGGATCGTGGTTCGGTGCATTACGAGGCGGAAATTGCCGTGCTGATTGGTAAACCACTGTCGAAGAAGCCCGATGCCGAGGAAGTGCGCGATGCCATCAGCGGCTTCGCCCCGGCCCTGGATCTGACCCTGCGCGACGTGCAGGCCAGGCTCAAGGAAAAAGGCTACCCCTGGGAAATCGCCAAGAGCTTCGACGGCGCCTGCGTGCTGGCGCCCTTCGTGCCGGGCGATGCCATCGAGGATCTGACCGATATCGGCATTCGCCTGGTGATCAATGGCGAAACCCGCCAGGACGGCAACAGCCGCGACATGCTCAACCCCATCGTGGCGATGATCCAGCACATGGCCGGGCATTTCGCCCTGCAGTCGGGCGACGTGATCCTTACCGGCACACCGGTGGGCGTCGGTGCGCTGAACAAAGACGACGAGCTGACACTCGAGCTGGTCGGTCATAGCCGCTTCACCAGTCGCGTGCTATAAGCGATGACCGCCGCATGATCGCGGCGGAACTCCCCTCGACAGCGGATGTCGCATTGCTACCGCGCAGCCGAGCCGTCGCCGATGCCTTATCTCCGCTATTCTCTGATCCGTCCGCGCAACTGGCTCCTCGGTTGCGCATTGCTGACCGCAGGCGTGCTGGTGCAAACCCAGCATTGGGACGATCGCGCCCAGCTCTGGTGGCAGGAGCGCTCCACGCCCCTGGTCAACCGTCTTGCCAGTATCTGGTTGCCCGGTTATCGCGCAGTGGTGCAGGCCAAGGCCCTGGCCGGATTGGAAGACGATGAAACCTCCGGGCTGACCTACAACCCGCGAACCGGCACGCTGTTCACCGTCACCGGTAAACATCCATTGCTCGTCGAGTTGTCCCGCGACGGGGAGATTCTGCGGCGTATCCCGCTCAAGGGTTTTGCCAATCCCGAGGGCGTGGAAATGATGGATAACGGCCGCATGGCCATCGTCGATGAGCGCAGCCGTCTGCTCACCACGTTCACCCTCGATGCCAATGCCCCAGAGCTGAACGCCGCGGATTTTCCCGGCTTCGACCTGGGTTTTGCCGATGCGGGCAACAAGGGGTTCGAAGGGCTGGGCTGGGATTCGCGTAGCCATAGCCTGTTGCTCGGCAAGGAGCGCGGACCGCTGGGCTTGTTCAGGTTGCCTTTCCCCGGTGAGGACGGCGCTGCAGGCACGCTGCAGCCGCTGATGGCGGGCAATCTGGGGCTGCGCGATATTTCCTCGCTCAGCGTCGACGAGCGCACCGGCCACCTGTTGCTGCTGTCCGATGAATCGCGTCTGTTGCTGGAACTCGACCGTAGCGGTCAGCCGGTCAGCTTCCTCAGCCTGGCAGGTGGCCTCAACGGCCTGGACAGCAGCATCGAGCAGGCCGAGGGCGTGGCCATGGATGAGAGCGGTGATATCTACATCGTCGCCGAACCGAACCTGTTCTACCGCTTTCGCAAGTCGCTGCCAGACGCAGGCTGAGCGGACGCGAGCGTTCAGCTTGGCTTAAGCGGCGATTCAGTCTGGCTTCAGCTAGCGGCACTAATCTGAACCCGTCACTTACGAACTACGAGGTTCACAGCATGAAACGCACCGCTCTCGCTCTGATGATGCTTCCCCTGATCAGCACCGCCGCTTTCGCCACGGGTTACACCGGCCCGGGCGCCACTCCGCAGGTCACCACCGTATCCGCTGCGCAACAGGCGGCCGACGATACCCATGTCGTACTCGAAGGCCAGATCGTCAAGCGCCTGCAGGACGAGCTGTACGAGTTCAAGGACGCCACCGGCACCATCCAGGTTGAGATCGACGACGAAGACTGGCCGGCGCAGAAGGTTTCGGAATCCGCCAAGGTGCGTCTGACCGGCGAAGTCGATAAGGACTTCAACAACCGTGAGATCGATGTCGACCGCGTCGAACTGATCAACTGATCGTGATGTTCCGCTCACCCGCCACAGACCCGCTGTGGCGGGTTTTTTCGTGAGAGAGCCCATGCGCCGCCTGCTTGCCATCAATCCCTGGTTCTATCTGCTTGGTTTCCTGCTGCTGGCCGTCGGCGTAATAGCCCAGCAGTATCGTCTGTTCGAGCGTGCCTGGTTCGTCGTCGAGGAGTGGCAGCATGGCGAGCAGTGGCGCGAGCGTTCGTTGTGGCTGGGCGACTACCGCGCAGTGATCGAGGCCAAGCCCATCGGTGAGATCAGTGATGTTTCCGCGCTGACCTTCGATCCGGATCGCAACAGCCTGTTCAGCGTCACCAACAAACCGGCCAAGGTGATCGAGATGAGCCTGCAGGGTGACCTCCTGCGCACCATCGATCTGCAAGGTTTTGGTGATCCCGAGGCCATCGAATACGTGGCCTCCGGCACCTACGTGATTGCCGATGAGCGTGAGCAGCGCCTGGTCAAGGTGCGTATCGACGATGCCACGCGCGTACTCGACTCGGCCGACTTCCAGCAGCTTTCGCTGGGCATCGGTCGCAATGGCAACAAGGGCTTCGAAGGGCTGGCCTATGACGCCGCCAACCAGCGCTTGCTGGTGGCCAAGGAGCGCGACCCGGTGCGCATCTTCGAAGTGCTCGGCTTTCCGCACGTGGACGACAGCAAGCCGCTAGCGCTGCAGGTCAATACCGATCCCAAACGCGATGCCCGCCTGTTCGTGCGGGATCTCTCCAGCCTGGATTTCGACGCTGCCACCGGCCATATGCTGGCGCTGTCGGACGAATCACGCCTGGTGATCGAGCTTAATGCCGAGGGCAAGCCGGTCAGCACCCTGTCGCTGTTGCGCGGCCAGCATGGCCTCGAACGCAGCGTACCGCAGGCCGAAGGGGTGGCGACCGATGATGCCGGCAACCTGTACCTGATCAGTGAACCGAATCTGTTCTACGTCTTTCGCAAGCCTTAGGAGTGGTTCTGCTCAGTGCGAATGGCTCTTGCCGACATGGGTATGACCATCGTCCGGTAGCGGCTGTACGCCGCCGCTGACGTTGAGCTGACGCAGGATGCCGCAGTCCTCCGCCTCCTGCGGGCCGTTGCAGCGATCACGCAATTCGCTGAGCTGATCGCGCAGGGCCAGCAGGCTGTCGATGCGCGCCTGTACGTGTTCGATGTGCTCGTCCACCAGGCTGTTGATGCCGGCGCAGCTCTCATGGGGCAGGTCGCGCAGGGCCAACAGGCGCTGGATCTCTTCCAGTGTCATGTCCAGGGTGCGGCAGTTGCGGATGAACACCAGGCGCTCCAGGTGCGCGGGGCCGTACAGGCGGTAGTTGCCTTCGCTGCGTGCGGGTGCCGGGAGCAGGCCTTCTCGCTCGTAATAACGCACCGTCTCGACCTGGCAGCCGGCCTTCTTCGCCAATTCTCCGATTTTCATGGAATCCCCTCCGATTGCTTGACCCTATAGTGACTACAGGGTGTGTACTCGGCAACAGACACCTGACGGAGAGTTGCCATGAGCCACTGCTGCGACCATTCGCACGAGCAGTCCCCCGCGCGCCACGACCACCCCCATGAGCATGCCGAGCATGATCACAGCACCTTCGTGTCATCGGTCGATGAGCCGCTCAATGGCGCGGTGAACACCCGTATCCGCATCGAACAGATGGACTGCCCGACGGAAGAGCGCCTGATTCGCGATGCCCTGGGCCGCTTACCTGGCGTGGCGGGCCTGCAGTTCAATCTGCTGCAGCGTGTGCTCACCGTCAGTCACGATCAGGGTGCATTGGATCAGGTACTGCCCGCCATTCGTGGCCTCGGCTTTACCCCGCAGGTCGAAGAGGCCGGCCGCACGCAGCAGCCGGTTGCCGCTCCAGAGCAGAAGTCTTGGTGGCCGCTGGCGCTGGCTAGCCTGATGGCGACGGCTGCGGAGGGGGTGCACTTCGTCTCGCTGGGCCCAGAGTGGCTGGTGGCGTTGCTGGCCCTTGCCGCCATCGGTCTGTGCGGGCTGAACACTTACAAGAAGGGCTGGATCGCCCTGAAGAACCGCAACCTCAACATCAATGCGCTGATGAGCATCGCTGTGACCGGTGCTGTGTTGATCGGCCAATGGCCCGAGGCGGCGATGGTGATGGTGCTGTTCACCCTCGCTGAGTTGATCGAGGCGCGCTCACTGGATCGGGCGCGCAATGCCATTCGTGGGCTGATGGATCTGGCGCCGTCGCGTGCCACGGTGCGGCAGGCTGACGGCAGCTGGCAGGAGATCGATGTGCAGGCCATCGATCTCGATGCCGTGGTGCGGGTACGGCCGGGTGAGCGCATCAGCCTCGACGGTGAGGTTGTCAGCGGTTTTTCGACCGTCAACCAGGCGCCCATCACCGGGGAAAGCCTGCCGGTGGAAAAGCGCGTGGGTGATCCGGTGTTCGCCGGCACCATCAACGAGGTGGGTTCGCTGGAGTTCCGCGTCACGGCGGCAGCGCGCGACACCACGCTGGCGCGCATCATTCATGCGGTAGAGGAGGCGCAGGGTGCGCGCGCGCCGACCCAGCGTTTCGTCGATCAATTTTCTCGTCTCTACACGCCGCTGGTGTTCGCCTTCGCCCTGGCGGTCGCCGTGCTGCCGCCGCTGGCCATGGGCGGTGCCTGGTTCGATTGGGTCTACCGCGCCCTGGTGTTGCTGGTGGTGGCCTGCCCCTGCGCGCTGGTGATCTCCACGCCGGTGACCATCGTCAGCGGCCTGGCAGCGGCGGCGCGCAAGGGCATTTTGATCAAGGGTGGCGTCTATCTTGAGAATGGCCGGCACCTGGCGCTGCTGGCGCTGGACAAGACCGGCACCCTGACCCATGGCAAGCCGGTGCAGACCGACAGCCGTCACCTGCTGGAAACGCCTGAGCCCGTGCATGCCATCTGGGCGGCAAGCCTGGGCGCGCGCTCCGATCACCCGGTTTCCCGGGCGCTGGCTCTGCATGCCCAGGAGCAGGGGCAGGCGGCACTTGAGGTCGAGGATTTCGAGGCATTGCCGGGGCGCGGCAGCAAAGGGCGGATCGCCGGCAGGCTGCTTCATATCGGCAACCATCGCCTGGTCGAAGACCTCGGGCTTTGCTCGGCGCAACTGGAAGAGCGCCTGGAGGCGCTGGAGCGCCAGGGCAAGAGCGTGGTGGTGCTGTGCGATGAAACGCGCGCGCTGATGCTTTTCGCAGTGGCCGACACCGTGCGCCAGACCAGCCGCGAGGCGGTCACCGAACTGCACCAACTGGGCGTACGCACCTGCATGCTCACCGGGGACAACGCTCACACCGCGGCTGCCATCGCCGAGCAGGTCGGCGTCGATGAGGCGCGCGGCGACCTGCTGCCGACAGACAAGCTGGCCTGGGTCGAGGCGCGTCAGGCGCAGGGTAAGGTCGTCGGCATGGTCGGTGATGGCATCAACGATGCGCCGGCGTTGGCCAGGGCCGAGATTGGCTTCGCCATGGGCGCTGCGGGCACCGATACCGCCATCGAGACGGCAGATGTCGCGTTGATGGACGACGATCTGCGCAAGATTCCGGCCTTCGTCCGCCTGTCACGACAGACCCACGCGATCCTGCTGCAGAACATCGTCCTGGCGCTGGGCATCAAGGCGATCTTCCTGGGTATGACCCTGGCAGGCGAGGCGACCATGTGGATGGCGGTGTTCGCCGACATGGGCGTCAGCTTGATGGTGGTGTTCAACGGCTTGCGCCTGTTGCGCAAGTGAGCACCACCCTACGTAGCCCGGATGAAATCCGGGAACCTGACGCAATGTTCCCGGATTTCATCCGGGCTACGGTTTAGCGCTTGAGCGTTTTCACGCCTTCAGCGGTACCGAGCAGCAGCAGATCGGCCGGGCGGGCGGCGAACAGGCCGTTGGTGACCACGCCGACGATGGCGTTGATGTCCGCTTCCAGCTTCACCGGGTCGGTGATCGACATGTTGTGCACGTCGAGGATGATGTTGCCGTTGTCGGTCAGCACGCCCTCGCGGTAGACCGGATCACCGCCCAGTTTCACCAGCTCGCGGGCCACGTGGCTGCGGGCCATCGGAATCACTTCCACCGGCAGCGGGAATTCGCCCAGCACCGGCACCAGCTTGCTGGCGTCGGCAATGCAGATGAAGGTCTTGGCCACGGCGGCAACGATCTTCTCGCGGGTCAGTGCGGCGCCGCCGCCCTTGATCAGGTTCAGGTGCTCGTCGCTCTCGTCGGCGCCGTCGACGTAGAACTCCAGATCACTGACGGCGTTGAGGTCGTACACCGGGATGCCATGGCCTTTCAGACGGGCGGCGGTGGCTTCGGAGCTGGCCACGGCACCATCGAATTCCATCTTGTGCTGGGCCAGCGCGTCGATGAAGAAATTGGCGGTGGAGCCGGTACCGACGCCGACGATGCTCTTGCTGTCGAGGCGCGGGATAATGTGGTCGACGGCGGCCTGGGCCACGGCCTGTTTCAGCTGATCCTGGTTCATCGCGGGGGAATGCCTGGGAAGGTGAGGGAATAAAGCGCGAATTATAGCCGCAAGTGGCGTTCTGGCGGGCTGAATCCCGTGCGTTTCGTATGGTCGCCCGGCGCGGCGCTGCGGTAGACTCGGCAGTCCCCTCCAAGCCCGAACGCCTGCGAAATCGCCATGCTCGAACAGTACGTGAAGAAGATCCTCACCTCGCGCGTCTACGACGTCGCGGTGGAAACCCCGCTGCAACCCGCCCGGCAGCTCAGTGAGCGACTGGGCAGCCAGATTCTGCTCAAGCGCGAGGATCTGCAGCCGGTGTACTCGTTCAAGATTCGCGGCGCCTACAACAAGCTGGCACAGCTGTCCGCCGAAGATCTGGCGCGCGGCGTGGTCACTGCCTCGGCTGGCAACCACGCCCAGGGCCTGGCCCTGGCCGCCAAGCACATGGGGGTGAAGGCGACCATCGTCATGCCCCGCACCACTCCGGAGCTGAAGGTGCAGGGCGTGCGTTCGCGTGGTGGCAAGGTGGTGCTGCACGGCGACGCCTTCCCCGAGGCGCTGGCGCATTCGCTGAAACTGGTGGAAGAGAAGGGCTACACCTATATCCATCCGTACGACGATCCGCTGGTGATCGCTGGCCAGGGCACTGTGGCCATGGAGGTGCTGCGTCAGCACCAGGGGCGCATCGACGCCATCTTCGTGCCGGTCGGCGGCGGCGGCCTGATCTCCGGTATCGCGGCGTACGTGAAGTACCTGCGCCCCGAGATCAAGGTGATCGGCGTCGAGCCGGACGACTCCAACTGCCTGCAGCAGGCGATGGCAGCGGGCGAGCGCGTGGTGCTGCCAACCGTCGGATTGTTCGCCGATGGCGTGGCGGTGGCGCAGATCGGCCAGCACACCTTCGACATCTGCAAGCATCACGTCGATGAAGTGATCACCGTCAGCACCGACGAAATCTGTGCGGCGATCAAGGACATCTACGATGACACCCGCTCGATCACCGAGCCGGCCGGCGCTCTGGCCGTGGCCGGGATCAAGAAGTACGTCGAGCGCGAGGGCGCCAAGGGCGAGGTGCTGGTGGGCATCGACTCCGGCGCCAACGTCAATTTCGACCGCCTGCGCCATGTCGCCGAGCGCGCCGAGCTGGGCGAGAAGCGCGAGGCGATCATCGCTGTGACCATCCCCGAGCAGCCCGGCAGCTTCAAGGCCTTCTGCGAGGCGCTGGGCAAGCGCCAGATCACCGAATTCAACTACCGCTATCACACGGGGCGTGAAGCGCACATCTTCGTCGGCGTGCAGACTCACCCGGAGAACGATCCGCGTGCCGCGCTGGTCGAGGGCTTGCGCGCGCAGGGCTTCCCGGTGCTGGATCTAACCGAGAACGAGCTGGCCAAGCTGCATATCCGTCACATGGTCGGTGGCCATGCAGCGGGCGTCGGCGACGAAATGGTGCTGCGCTTCGAGTTCCCCGAGCGGCCGGGCGCGCTGTTCAACTTCCTGCAGAAGCTGGGCGGGCGCTGGAACATCTCGATGTTCCACTACCGCAACCACGGCGCTGCCGATGGCCGTGTGCTGGCCGCGCTGCAGGTGCCGGAAGACGAACGCCATCTGGTGCCGGAGGCGCTGGACGCCATCGGTTATCCCTACTGGGACGAGAGCGAGAATCCGGCCTACAAGCTGTTTCTCGGCTGAGCACGGGTAGGGCGGGTATAACCCGCCGCCGCGTTCTGGCGGGTTGCACCCGCCCTACTTAATCGCCGAATAAAAGGAAACCACGATGGAACACTACCTGCTGGTTCGCATTCTCCACAGCGCCCCAGGCGTGTTGTTGCTGCTGGGCCTGATCGCCCACAGTTTCATGCTGTTCAAGGCGCAGCGCGGTGGTGATGCGGCCGTGCTGGCGCGCAAGCTGCGTGTGACCCTGTTGTTCAGCTTCCCGGCATTCGCCGTGTTGGCACTGAGCCTGCCGATTACCGGCTACTGGCTGGTCAATACCGCCGGCTGGCCGCTGGGGCAAACCTGGCTGCTGCTGGGTAGCATTCTGTATGGCGTGATGATGTTGCTCGGCCTGCTGCTGGCCGGTCGTCTGGCCGTCTGGCGTGCGCTGGGCGATACGCCGGCGCCGACAGCGCTCAAGCGTCTGTGTCTGATCTATGCCGGGCTCATTCTGGTCTTGCTGATCGCCATCATGGCGCTGATGGGCGCCAAGCCGGTCTGATCAGGCGTGCATGGGCCTGGCCGGGCGTAGCCAGGTGAAGGCCAGTAACAGGTAGATCAACGAACCGCCCCAGTACAGCCAGGCGAAGCCGTTGTTCAGGCCTATCAACAGGTAGGCGAGCAGGGGGCCAAGCGCGGCGCCGAGATCCTGGGCTACCGAGTAGCGCGTCATGAAGGCGACCACATTACCGGTGCTGGCGACGTCGCTTGCAAGCGCGTCCGATAGTGTGGTCAGCCCGGTCGCCAGTAGCATCACCAGTACGCTTACCGCAATCCAGGCGATCAGTGGCAGGCCGCTGGCCATCAGGCCAAAGCTCGCCGCAGCGCCCATCAGCGCCCATCCGTAGAGTCGCGAGCGACCTGCCGGGCGATCAGACCAGGCGCCAACGCGTTTACCCAGCCAGGGCTCCCATGACCAGCGCAGCGCTTGCAGGATGCCGGACAAGGCAGTGGCGCCGAGCAACAGGCCGAATACATCGAGCTCGCTGCCGTAGAAATGAGCGATCAGCGCGCTCAGCGTTGCGGCCAACACACCCTGAATCAGCAAGGCGACGCAAAAGCCGTTGACGAGGATTGCATAGGCTCCGCTGGTCGACCTTCGTTCATGCGGGGCATTGATACCGGATGCAGGTGCGAGCCGCTGTTCGCCATAGCCGGCGGGTAGGTGGAAGTGGCAGAGCAGCAACGGCAGACCAAGCAGAGCCAGGCCGGTAAAGCTCAAGGCCAGCGCGGGTAATCCATAGATGGGTACCAGTAATCCGCCGAGCAGCATGCCCGCAAGGCTGCCAAGCCGGTAGAGGCCGTTGTACAGGCCCATTGCCTGGCCGCGCGACTGTCCGTTGGAGCAGTAGACCACCGCCGACAGGCCGCCAATGCGAAACAGCGACCAGCCGATTCCCCATGCGGCGCGTAATAGCAGCCAGGCGATAAAGCCTTTGGCGATACCGTAGCCCAAGGTCGTGGTGGCGCCGATCAAGGTGGCCAACAGCAAGCCGGTTCGCAGGCTGATGCGCTGATAAAGCCAGCCGATCAGTGGATTGAACGGCAGACGAATCAGCCGGTTCACCGAAAGCAGTACACCGACCTGCCAAAGCGCATCGAGGCCCACTTCCCGCCAGTAGACAGGTAAGGCGATATACAACATCGAGTCGCCAGCCAGGCAAAGCGCCGTTGCCAGTGCCACGACCACGAGAGGTCGCGAAGCGGCTTGATCGACGTGGCGCGGCATGGCAACTCCTTTGGCGCCTGGGAATGGTTCCTGGCTGGCCGAGAGTGAAGCGTCAGTCGCGCAGCGAAATTACCGGCCAGCCGCGCTCGATGGCCGTGGCACGCAGTACGTCGTCCGGGTCGACCGCCACCGGGTTGGCTACGGCTTCCAGCAGCGGCAGGTCGTTGCGCGAATCGCTGTAGAAGTAGGCACCGTCGAGACTGTGACCCGTCTCGGCCAACCACTCGTTCAGGCGTGTTACCTTGCCGCCCTGGTAGCACGGCGTGCCGGTAATCTGGCCGGTGTAGCGGCCGTCCTGCATGCCACATTCGGTGGCGAGCAGGGTTTCCACGCCGAGGCGTGCGGCGATCGGCGCGGTGATGAAGCGGTTGGTGGCGGTGATGATCACCAGCTTGTCACCCGCGGCGCGGTGCTCGGCCAGCAGTGCCTCACCCTTGGCCAGGATGATCGGCTCGATCACCTCGGCCATGAACTCGCGGTGCCACTGCGCCAGTTGCGCCATGTCGCTGCGGCCGAGAATGGCCTGGCTGAAATTCTGATAAGCCACCACGTCCAGCTTGCCGGCGCAGTAATCGGCATAGAAGGCATCGTTGCGTGCCAGGTATTCGGCCGCGTCAACCAGGCCGCGCTGGCAGACGAATTCGCCCCAGCTGTGGTCGCTGTCGCCAGCCAGCAGGGTATTGTCGAGATCGAAAAGGGCCAAGCGCACGGTTCTGTACCTGTTCTTCAAGGGTTTGCGGCGCGCCAGAATAGCCGCTTTGGCGGGGCTTTCAAACTGTGTCTAAACCCGCGTTGCTGCTGGCGTCGGCTTTGTGGAACAATGCCGGAACTTGCGTCTATGAGGTTGCTTGCCGTGATTGATTCCGATGGTTTCCGCCCCAATGTCGGCATCATCCTGACCAACGATGTCGGCCAGGTGCTCTGGGCTCGCCGTATCAACCAGGACGCCTGGCAGTTTCCGCAGGGTGGCATCAATGATCGCGAGTCACCCGAAGAGGCCTTGTACCGCGAACTCAATGAAGAAGTCGGGCTGGAAGAGCAGGATGTGAAAATCCTTGCCTGCACCCGTGGCTGGTTGCGTTATCGTCTGCCTCAACGTCTGGTGCGCACCCACAGTCAACCGTTGTGCATCGGGCAGAAGCAGAAGTGGTTCCTGCTGCGCCTGACCGGCGCCGAAGACCGTGTGCGCATGGATCTGACCGGCAAGCCGGAATTCGACGGCTGGCGCTGGGTCAGTTACTGGTACCCGCTGGGCCAGGTGGTCACCTTCAAGCGCGAAGTCTATCGTCGGGCCCTCAAGGAACTTGCACCGCGCCTCAGTGTGCGCGACTGATTACGGGATTTTGACCGAGCATGCTCAACACGCTGCGCAAGATCGTCCAGGAAGTGAACGCCGCCAAGGATCTCAAGGCGGCGCTGTCGATCATCGTGCAGCGGGTCAAGGAGGCCATGGGCAGCCAGGTCTGCTCGGTCTATCTGCTCGACCCGGAAACCAACCGCTTCGTACTGATGGCCACCGACGGCCTCAACAAGCGTTCCATCGGCAAGGTCAGCATGGCGCCCAGCGAAGGTCTGGTCGGCCTGGTCGGTAGCCGCGAAGAACCGCTGAACCTCGAAGACGCCGCCAGTCACCCGCGCTATCGCTACTTCGCCGAAACCGGCGAGGAACGCTACGCCTCCTTCCTCGGTGCACCGATCATCCACCACCGCCGCGTGATGGGCGTACTGGTCGTGCAGCAAAAGGAGCGCCGCCAGTTCGACGAGGGCGAAGAGGCCTTCCTGGTCACCATGAGCGCCCAGCTTGCCGGTGTCATCGCCCATGCTGAGGCGACTGGCTCGATTCGCGGTCTGGGGCGCCAGGGCAAAGGCGTGCAGGAGGCCAAGTTCGTCGGCGTGCCGGGTGCGCCGGGGGCAGCGGTCGGTACCGCTGTCGTGGTGCTGCCGCCGGCCGATCTGAATGTAGTGCCAGACCGTAGTGTCGATGACATCGCCGCCGAGCTGGAGCTGTTCGACAAGGCGCTGGGTTGGGTGCGTGAGGACATGCAGGAGCTGTCCGAGAAACTCGCCACGCAACTGCGCAAGGAAGAGCGCGCGCTGTTCGATGTCTATCTGATGATGCTCGACGACGCGGCTCTGGGTAACGAGGTGCGCAAGGTCATCCGTACCGGCCAGTGGGCACAAGGCGCGCTGCGCCAGGTGGTGCTGGATCACGTGGCGCGCTTCGAACTGATGGACGATGCCTACCTGCGTGAGCGCGCCAGCGATGTGCGCGACCTCGGTCGGCGCCTGCTTGCCTACCTGCAGGAAGAGCGCAAGACCTCGTTGGTCTACCCCGACAACACCATCTTGGTCAGCGAAGAGCTGTCACCGGCGATGCTCGGCGAAGTGCCGGAAGGCAAGCTGGCCGGCCTGATCTCGGTGACTGGCTCGGGTAACTCCCATGTGGCGATCTTCGCCCGCGCCATGGGCATTCCCACGGTGATGGGCGTGGTCGACCTGCCGTACTCGAAGATCGACGGCATCAAGCTGATCGTCGACGGCTATCACGGTGAAGTCTTCACCAACCCCAGCGAGCTGCTGAGCAAGCAGTACGCCGATGTGGTCGAGGAAGAGCGCCAGCTCACCGAAGGCCTCGACGCCCTGCGTGCGCTGCCCTGCGAGACGCTCGACGGCCACCGCATGCCGCTGTGGGTCAACACCGGCCTGCTCGCCGACGTGGCCCGCGCCCAGCAGCGTGGCGCCGAAGGCGTTGGTCTGTACCGCACCGAAGTGCCGTTCATGATCAACGAGCGCTTCCCCAGCGAGAAGGAACAGCTCGCCACCTATCGCGAGCAACTGCAGGCCTTCCATCCGCTGCCGGTGACCATGCGTACCCTGGATATCGGCGGTGACAAGGCGCTGTCCTACTTCCCGATCAAGGAAGACAACCCCTTCCTCGGTTGGCGCGGCATCCGCGTCACCCTCGACCACCCGGAAATCTTCCTGGTGCAGACCCGCGCCATGCTCAAGGCCAGCGAGGGGCTGAACAACCTGCGCATCCTGCTGCCGATGATTTCCGGTACCCAGGAGCTGGAAGAAGCCCTGCACCTGATCCACCGCGCCTGGGGCGAGGTGCGTGACGAGGGCACCGACGTGCCGCTGCCGCCGATCGGCATGATGGTCGAGATCCCGGCTGCGGTGTACCAGACCCGCGAACTGGCGCGGCAGGTGGACTTCCTCTCGGTTGGCTCCAACGACCTGACCCAGTACCTGCTGGCGGTCGATCGCAACAACCCACGTGTGGCCGACCTGTACGACTTCCTCCACCCAGCGGTGCTGCAGGCGCTGCAGAAGGTGGTGCATGACGCCCATCTGGAAGGCAAGCCGGTGAGCATCTGCGGTGAGATGGCGGGTGATCCGGCAGCGGCCGTACTGCTGTTGGCCATGGGCTTCGATTCGTTGTCGATGAACGCCACCAACCTGCCCAAGGTGAAATGGCTGCTGCGCCAGATCACCCAGAGCAAGGCCAAGGAACTGCTGGGCCAGGTGATGCGCATGGACAGCCCGCACCTGATCTACAGCACCCTGCACCTGGCGCTGCGCAACCTGGGCCTGGGCCGGGTAATCAACCCGGCCTCGAATATCCAGGCCTGAAGGCCAATGGTGTAGGCGCGGGCTCTCGTTTGGAGAGCTCCAAGCGCAGAGGCTTCATGTAGGAGCGAGCTCTGCTCGCGAACCATGGCAAACGGCAGAAGCTTCGCGAGCAGAGCTTGCTCCTACTTCAAGGCACACTCCGCTGCTGGCCGTTCGACCGAGACCGGGCCATAAGCTCGGGCTACATCTGCAGGGTCACCTCGCCCAGAAGGGCACCATGCGGGCCGAAGCTGCGCTCGATGACGCTCCAACGCCCATCCCGGCCAAGGTTCAGCACCGTGCTGGCGCGCGTGCCGTAGTCGGCGCTGGCGATGAAAACGCTCGACAGCAGACGTTCGATGTCCAGGCCGACGCCGGTGTTCGGCAGCAGGTGGTCGTCTGGTCGCGCTGTATCGGCCATCACCCACAGCAACGTTTCGTCATTGGCATCCGGAGCCTCTTGCAGCGCCTGGCGTGCGCGCAGCAGCTTGGGCCAGGGCGTATCCAGGTTGGCGTTGCACAGGCCGTAGACACCCGGCTGCAAACGGCGCGCCTGGCTCTCCTGGGAATTGAAGTGCCAGAGCTGGGTCGCATCGCCCAGCAGCAGATTGAAGCCGGCGTAATCGGCGGCGCGGGGCACGAGCTGGTCGAGGTAGGCGCCTGGCGCTATCTGGCTCAGCAGGTAGTTGGCAGTCAGTTCACCGCGTGAACGCGGGCCGACCTTCTGCCGGGGATCGCGGATATTGGTCAGCGCGGCGAAGCGACCTTGCGTGGTCACGCCAAGCCAGGTGCCACCGGCTTCCAGATCGCGTCCGGCGAAGACGCCGGGGGCATCCGACCATTGGCTCAAGGCCGCGCTGGGGCGTGCGTAGAACTCATCACGATTGGCTGCCAGGCGCAGCACGGTTGCGCTTTGCGGCCGCCAGGCGAATACGATCAGGCACATGACAGGTTCTCCCAGGCTGAGTCCCGCAGGCTAGCGAGTGCTCGCCCGCTGGGCAACCAGCACGTCGATTCGGCTGCCGCTGGCGGGGCATTTCCGCTACCATGCCGCTTTGTTTTTCGGGGACGTCGATGGAACTGCTGCTCTACCTGGTGCTGGGCGCGGCTGCCGGTGTGCTGGCCGGGCTGTTCGGCGTGGGTGGCGGGCTGATCATCGTGCCGGTGCTGGTCTTCAGCTTCGCCTCACAGGGCATATCGGCAGAGATTCTCACGCATCTGGCCGTGGGCACCTCGCTGGCGACCATCGTCTTCACCTCGATCAATTCCATGCTCGAGCATCACCGCCAGGGTGCGGTGCGCTGGCCGCTGTTTCGCTGGCTGACCCTTGGCATCCTGCTCGGCAGCGTGCTCGGTGCGCTGACGGCGGCAGCCATCCACGGCGAGTGGTTGCAGAAGATCATTGGCGTCTTCGCCCTGCTGGTCGCCGCTCAACTGTTGCTGAACCTGAAACCTCGTGCCAGCCGCGGTGTCCCAGGCAAGCCTGGATTGGCGGTGGCGGGTGGTGTGATCGGCTGGGCCTCGGCGATCTTCGGCATCGGCGGCGGTTCGCTGACCGTGCCCTTTCTGGTCTGGCGCAGCGTGCCGGTGCGGCAGGCGGTGGCGACTTCGTCGGCCTGCGGGCTGCCAATCGCCGTGGCCGGCGCCCTGAGCTTCATCTGGACGGGGTGGGGCAACCCGCTGTTGCCGTCATGGAGCGTCGGTTTCGTCTACCTGCCGGCGCTGTTGGGCATTGCGCTGACCAGTATGTTCTTCGCCCGTTTTGGTGCGCGCCTGGCCCATCGCCTGTCGCCGCTGTTGCTCAAGCGCCTGTTCGCCCTGCTGTTGTTCAGCGTGGGTTTGAGTTTCCTCGTTTAAGGAGTTCCTGATGCTGCCTTATCCGCAGATCGACCCGGTGGCTGTCGCCCTCGGTCCGCTGAAAATCCACTGGTACGGCCTGATGTATCTGGTCGGCATCGGTGGTGCCTGGCTGCTGGCCGCGCGCCGGCTGAACCGCTTCGACCCGACCTGGACCAAGGACAAACTGTCCGACCTGGTGTTCTGGGTGGCCATGGGGGTGATCCTCGGCGGGCGCCTGGGCTACGTATTGTTCTACGATCTGCCGGCGTACCTCGCCGAACCCGCGAAGATCCTGCGCATCTGGGAAGGCGGCATGTCCTTCCATGGCGGCCTGATCGGCGTGATGCTCGCCACCCTGTGGTTCGGCAAGCGCAACGGCAAGAGCTTCTTCGAGCTGATGGACTTCATCGCGCCGCTGGTGCCGATCGGCCTGGGCGCGGGGCGTATCGGCAACTTCATCAACGCCGAGTTGTGGGGCAAGGCCACTGACGTGTCCTGGGCGATGATCTTCCCCACCGATCCGCAGCAGTTGCCGCGTCACCCGTCGCAGCTCTACCAGTTCGCTCTGGAGGGCGTGGCACTGTTCGTCATCCTCTGGTTCTACTCGCGCAAGCCGCGCCCGACCATGGCCGTGTCCGGTATGTTCGCCGCCTGCTACGGGGTGTTCCGCTTCATCGTCGAATTCGTCCGCGTGCCGGATGCCCAGCTCGGCTACCTGGCCTGGGGCTGGCTGACCATGGGGCAGATCCTCTGCGTGCCGATGGTGCTCGGCGGCCTCGGTCTGATCGCCTACGCCTACAAGCGCCAGCGCGTGCAGGGAGTCGCCTGATGAAACAGTACCTCGACCTGATGCGCCACGTGCGCGAACACGGCACCTTCAAGGAAGACCGCACCGGCACCGGCACCTACAGCGTGTTCGGCTATCAGATGCGCTTCGACCTGGCTGACGGCTTCCCCCTCGTCACCACCAAGAAGTGCCACCTGCGCTCGATCATCCACGAACTGCTGTGGTTCCTCCAGGGTGACACCAACATCAAGTACCTCAAGGACAACGGCGTCAGCATCTGGGACGAGTGGGCCGACGAGAACGGCGACCTCGGCCCGGTGTACGGCTACCAGTGGCGCAGCTGGCCGGCGCCCAATGGCGAGTCCATCGACCAGATCGCCAAGCTGATCGAGATGATCAAAAAGAACCCGGATTCGCGCCGCCTGATCGTCTCGGCCTGGAACCCGGCACTGGTCGAGCAGATGGCCCTGCCGCCGTGCCACGCGCTGTTCCAGTTCTACGTCGCCGACGGCAAGCTGAGCTGCCAGCTCTACCAGCGCTCGGCTGACATCTTCCTCGGTGTGCCCTTCAACATCGCCAGCTACGCGCTGCTGACGTTGATGGTGGCGCAGGTCTGCGACCTGCAGCCGGGCGAGTTCATCTGGACCGGCGGTGACTGCCACCTGTACGCCAACCACATCGAACAAACCGACCTGCAACTGACCCGCCAGCCGCTGCCGCTGCCAACCATGAAGCTCAACCCCGAGGTGAAGAATCTGCTGGCCTTCAAATTCGAGGACTTCGAGCTGGTGGGCTATGAAGCGCACCCGCATATCAAGGCGCCTGTGGCCGTCTGAGATGGCTGTGGGTGGCGCTCCGCTGTAGGGTGGGCTTCAGCCCACCGATTCATCGTGCCGCCGGCCCTATCTCTATCAGGCAAAGGATTGCCCATGCCCAACTACCGCCGCGAACGGATTTCCGGTGCAACCTACTTCTTTACGGTCACCCTCGCGGATCGTCGTTCGCGCTTACTGGTTGAGGAAATTGTGCTGCTGCGCCAGGTCTACGTCGAGGCGAGCAAACGCATGCCGTTCAAGACCGTGGCCATCTGCGTATTGCCCGATCATCTGCATGCCGTATGGGAGCTGCCCGAGGATGATCAGGACTATTCCCTGCGTTGGGCATCGATCAAAAGCCAGTTTTCCCGGGCGCTACCCGCCAGGCCTATCGTCAGCGCCAGCAAATCGAGAAAACGTGAGAAAGGCATCTGGCAGAGACGCTTCTGGGAGCACCGCATCCGTGATGAGGATGACCTCGCACGGCATGTCGATTACATCCATTTCAACCCGGTCAAGCATGGCTTGGTGCGTCAGGTTGGCGACTGGCCTTATTCGAGCTTCCATCGTTATGTGGCGCGCGGGCTCCTGCCGGCAGATTGGGGTGGACGAGGTGATAGCGATGGACAGTTCGGGGAGTAGTGGGGCGCCGATGTGGTGGGCTGAAGCCCACCCTACAGGTGTGCCGTCCCCCGCGTAGGGTGGGCTTTAGCCCACCGACTGCATAGAGAGGTCGTTGCGCAGGCGTTCCACTTGTTCCGCGCGTTCGGCCTCTTCCAGGCGTGCGCCGGGATTGAGCGACGACCATTGTGGGTGAGCACGTGCCACGTTCAGCGGAGCGGGCAGTTTGCCCTGGCGCCACAGGCTTTCCTGCGGGGCGCTGAGGGTGATGGCGTCCATCGCGGCGTGGCCACGGGCGTCCAGGGCGGCCAGCAGTTGCTGCTGACGCAGGGCGAGCAGGCGCAGCACGGCGTCGTCGACGGTCAGCTCGCGCTGGCCTTTCAGTTTTCCCTTCAGTCTTGCTCCGTAGTTGCGCAGAGTCTGTGCGCTGCCGCCGATCACCGCACCCAATGCGGCAGCGGCGCCCATCGTCAAACCGCCGACCAGCAGGTCGACGCCGACGCCGGTGGCGGCACCGGCGGCCATGCCGCCGCCGACCTTGATGCCGAGCTGCTTGAGGGTTTCCGGGTTGAACAAATCGTCGCCCCAACGGCCATCGAGCAGCGGCAGATCGGCCGCCTTGGCATCGCTGCTGCGGAAGGCGTACAGACGCAACAGGGCCTCGACGCAGCGCTGTTCGCGCTGGCGAATGGCTGCACGCAGCTCGTTCACGGCGGCCTGCTCCAGCAGAGGTTGGGCGGCGACGCTGCGGCGGCAGGCGGCGCAGTCGATCAGCAGTTCGGCGATCAGGCGTTGGCCGGCCTGGCGCCGGGCCTGGCGCTGCGCCTCGTGATCTTCGATCAGCCGTTGCAGTCGCAGGCGCGCGCGCTCCAGCAGCAAGGCCAGGCTTTCGTACAGCCGCCGTTCGCCATCCTCCGGCGGCGCTACGCTGTCGAACGCCACCAGGGCATGCAAGCCCAAGCGAGCCAGCGCTTTACGCCATTCGCCCTCGCGATGCTGGCTGCTGGCGACGAAGTTGAGCACCGGTAGCAACGGGCGACCACACATGGTCAATACCGCCAACTCGTCGCGGTACTTGGCCAGCACCGGCTCGCGCACGTCGATCACATAGAGCCCGGCGTCGGAGGCCATGAGCTGGCGCAGCACCTTGGCCTCCTGCTCGTAACGCTGGCGCGCTTCGCTGCCGTCGAGAAAACGTGCCAGGCGCGCCGGGCCGTCCAGGCGCTCACCGGGGCGGTCGAGGCGTTCCAGGTAGTCGAGCAGGGCGATGGCGTCTTCGAGGCCGGGCGTGTCGTATAGCTCCAGCAGGGCCTGGCCATCCACCGACAGGCGCGCACCCTCGACGTGGCGGGTGGTGCTGGCGCGTGGCGAGACTTCGCCGAAGTCGATATCGCGGGTCAGGGTGCGCAGCAGCGAGGTCTTGCCGACGTTGGTATGGCCGACCAGTGCCAGTTTCAGCGGCGGGGTCATGGCGTGGCCTCGATCAGGCAGCCCGGAGGCAGAGCGTAGATTGAGGTAGGAGCGAGCTCGTGCGCCTGCAGTTCTCTAGTCATGCCCTGTCTCCAGCCAGCTCAATGGCGCCGTATCGCGGTGCGCAAGCCCCAGGCTGGCGAGTGCCTGGTGCCAGTCCGCCAGGCGCGCGCTGTCCAGGCTTTCGCCGGGGGCGGGTGGCAGCAGCCAGATGCGCGTGGCGGTTGCGCAGCGCGATAGCTCGCCGAGCAGCGCCAGGGTGCCGCGATCCGGCGAGCGGCGCGGGTCGCAGGCTATGGCCAGGCGCTCGGGCGGGAAACGGGTGAGTTGTTCGAGCAACTGCCGGCGCTGTTCGCGGCTGTCGATCACCCCGGCATTGGCCACGCCTCTGGGCAATGAGGCCGGCGGCCAGGTTCGGCGGTCGTCCAATTCCAGACCAAGCAGCAGGGCGCCGCTGCCAGCCTGGCCATTGGCACCGCCTTGCGGCTGATGCAGTTCGGCGGGCGCCAGGTCGCAGATGCCGAGTCGTTCGCTATCCGGCTGCAGGCGCTGGCGCAGCAGGCTGTAGCCGGGCAGGTCGAGATCCAGCCTCAGTGCGCCTTTGCCGGATTGCCAGCGCCACAGGCACAGCAGCGCGAGCAGCAGGCGTGGCAACAGGCCGTAGACCAGCACCACGCCCACCAGCCAGCCGGCCCAGCTTTGTCGGGCGATTTCACTGGTCAGCGCGGAATCGCCACTGGCGCGGATCAGCTCCACGTCCGGCAGGCTGAAGCCGAGCAAGGCGGGCAGGGCGCCGATGGCTTGGGTCAGGGCGATGAAGGTGTCGCCGCCGAGGATGGTGGTCTCCCAGACGAAGCCATAGCGGCGGGTGGCGAGCAGCAATAACAGGGTGGCCAGCGAAGCGAGCATGGCCAGCGTCCACAGGCCGTTGACCAGCAAGCCCAGGCCCCAGCGGGTCAGGCGTTGGCGTTGCAGCATCAACAGCAGGGCCGGCGCCAATTGAGCGGCACTGGCATCGCGCGCCAGCTTTTCGCTGAGCCAGAGCCACAATCTGCCCAGGGCGCCGGGGCTGTCACGGGTCAGCAGCAGGCCGAGCAGCCAGCCTGTCAGCATCAGCAGGTTGAGCCCCAGCAGACTACCCAGCGCCCAGAACACATTGACCGGCTGGCGCCCATCACCCAGCGCTGCCAGTGCCAGGCCGGCACCGCTGAGCAGGGCCAGCAGCACCAGCAGCAGGCCAGCCAGGCGTGCACCCTGCAGCCAGTGCAACAACGCTTGCCACTGGCCATCGCGGCGCGCCAGCAGCAGGGCGCGCTGCTGGATACGTGCGGCCAGGTCGCCCGCTTCGGTGCGGGCCAGGCGATTGGCCTCGGCGTCGTCGAGCGGGCCGGCGTGCTCTTCGCGCAGGCGAATCGTCTCGCTGAGCCAGAGGCGTTGGAAAACGGAGGGGGAGGAGGCGTCAGTCACGTGGCGTCTCGTCGTACGGGTTAGAGGCCGAGGATAACCGCTGAGCCCTATGGAGGCGAATCAACGGAATGAGTCGGTGTTTCTAGGAGGCGTGTTGGGATGGTGGGGGTGAATATTTATGTCGAGTGATGTTGTTTTGCTATTCCTTTGTGTGGGTAAATTGGCGCCAGCATCAGGGAAGAGCGCCAAATCTAGCCAAATTTCATGGCTCCTCCCTGAACACGTCTGTTTTTCAGTCACGAATAAGGGAATCCCATGGAGTTTGCAAAAAAGACCGGAGCTTTTCTGCTCGGTGCCTCGATCGTCATGGCGTCGGGGTGCGCCAACCTCTCCGATAATCAGTGGGTCAACAAGGAAAATATCGGCACTCTGGTCGGGGCAACCGCTGGCGTGCTGATTGGTAGCCAAATCGGTAATGGCAACGGTCGTACCGTGGCGATGCTGGCAGGGGCTCTAGCCGGCGGTTATCTGGGTAAAACCATTGGCGCCAAGCTCGATGAGCGCGACCGCCAGGCTCTGGCACAGCAGACGCAGCAAGCATTGCAGTTCTCCCAAGATGGGCAGAGCAGTCAATGGGCGTCGGCGCACAGCGGCGCTACTGCAACCATCACGCCGGTCAAAACTGAGACCGTTCAGCGTCAGGTCGAGGTCAAGCGCGCCCCGTCTGTCCAGCCGGTGGCCAACATGACGTTGATCAACAAACCCTACCGCGCTGTGAAATCGGCCAATGTACGCAACGCGCCTGATCTCAATGCCGAGAAGGTCGGCGGTCTGCCAGTGGACACCACGTTCACCGCTATCGGGCGTACAGATAATGACTGGATCATGGTGGGACGCCGGGGTGTGACCATCGGCTATGTCTATGCACCGCTTGTGGCCGAAGTACAGCCGGCGCCTGCAGCTTCTGGCGCAACACAGGCTGTGGTCGATAGCGCAACCGATCTTGATAGCCTCGACAGCAGTACCGCATCGAGCAAGGGGATCGACCTCGATGCCATCGACCTGGATGCCGCACCTGTGCAGCAGACTGTGGCGGCGCAGACCACCTGCCGCACTTTGGACTATGACGTCAGCGTCAAGGGTGGGCACGAGAAACAGACCGTGCAGGCCTGTCAGGCGGCAGATGGCGCCTGGGAACTGATCTGACGGAGTCTTCGATGAAATCCTTACTTGCACTCAGCTTGCTTGCGTTGGCCGTTTCGGCTCAGGCGGCTGATCATCGCCTGGCCTACTCGAAGGCTGAAAATGTCGAGGTCTTCGTTGAGCATGTCGACGGGCAGCCCTGGTGTGGCGAGCGCCTGCAATTGCGCTTCGCCTTCGCCAACGCAACGCCGGACTCGGCCGCTGTAGGGCGTCTGCTGCCCAAATTGGGTGGCCTGATCAGCAATCAGTGCGCGGCTGCCAACCAATTGCAGTGGTACAGCACGGACAGTTCCGGTCAGCGTCTGGCCAGCGGCAGTGCTGCACAGAGTGGAGGCTGGCAGGCTCAGGTCAACGCACCGAATGCCCCGGCGGTTCAGGCTCCTGTGGCAGAGGTACCGGCTGTCGTCGAGCCCGCTCCCCAGCCTCTTGCTGAGCCTGCGCCTGAGGTGGCCAACCCGCCTGCGCCAGTCGTTGCCGAGGCGCCTGACGCGGCCTCAAGCTCTGCACCTGCTGCACCTGCTGCACCTGCTGCACCTGCCAGCGTGCCCAGCCCGGACTTTACGGTATCTGGCTGGCAGCCTCCCTCTTCGAATGAGGCACTGGCCAAGGCGAGTTTTCTTACTGAGGTCACCGACCAGACCGGCTGTCGCTTCCGTCTCGCGGTTAAGTTCGAAGACCCCGTACAGAATGTGCGCGCTGAGTCGCAAGGCGTGACCTGTGGCACCGATGGTTATGCTCAAGGGCCTGGCAAGTTGAGTGTCACGCGCAGCGATGGCGTGCGTCTGTACAGCTTCAATAACGGCGGGTTCCTCGCCGGGTTACCGGTTGCCGGCAAGGTGCCTGACCTGCCTGTGGTCGGCTTTGACGACAGCAACAACCTGCTGCTGTCTTTGTTCAGTGAGCCAGCCAGCAAGGTGCACTATCTGTTGCGTCTGGGGCGTAACTACAACGGTAGCTGGAATGCCGGCAGCGGCATGCTGCTGGCTCTGACCGAGAATCGCGATTTGTTCCGCAATGCCGACAGCATCAAGCGCACGATCGAGCTGGCCACTGCACGTCTGGATCAAGCCGCTCCTGATCTGGACAACCTACGCTTCTACGCCATGCGCGATCTGGATCAGGGGTTATTCAAAGGTGATCGCGACTTCTGGCTGTATGAAATCAGCCTGTCACGCCGCTACCGCACCCGTGTTTGGGATTACAACCTGCAACATGCCGATAACTATCTGTTCGCCTTCGAGCGCAAAGAGGCCGAGCAGCAGCGTCAGGCCGAGTTGCAGCGCCAACGCGAGGAGCAACGTCAGCGCGAGCTGTTGGGGCGTCAGGCTGAGCAGCAACTGCAGCTTTACCGTCAGTTGCGGCGGGAAACTCGCAAACCGGAAGAGCTCTACCAGCGCATCAGTCGTGATGCCAGTTACTCGCCAACAGGTGGGGGCAGCTACGCCGGCATGCTCAAGGGCAATGCGGTCGATTACAGCCAGATCGTCTACATCGGTGGCAAAACCGAAGGTGGTTGGGAGATCGAATACCCCTACCAGGCCGTGCTCAATACCGACGATAGCGCACAGGATGCCGATAAGGGCTGGTTCCTGGTCAAGGGCAAGGCGCGCCTGGACGGGGAGCGCCTGGATAACCAGCAACTGCCACTGACGTTGGTAGCCGCCAGCTCGCTGATTGCCTGTAACGAGGATGAGTGTGCCGATCTGCGTGATCCATTGACCCTGCTGCGTCATGAAATTGGTGATCCGAGCTGGACTGTCGAAGGTGCCAGGGATGTGATCAAGAAAGCCTGGCCGGATCGGGCCGTCGAGCAAGGAGACGAGCAATGAACAAGAGCGTCATGGCAGTCGCCGGCGGTGCTGTTGTGCTGTTGGCGGCCGGTTACTGGGGGTTAAGTGCCTATGCCGCAAAACAGGCCGAGAAGCGCCTTGAGGATTGGGCGTACGACATGGAGGTGGATGACAAGCTGCACTGGCAATCGGTGTCATCGAGCCCCTTCGGTGGTCGCGTTAGCATCCATGGTGTGGAGCTGGAGACGGGGCGCAATCAACCGCCATTGCGAATTGAGGAAATGACCGTCAGTGAGCTGTTGCAAGGTGACGAGCGCAGCCGTATTCGGCTGCAGTTCAAGGGTATCGAGGCGGATGATTCGGCCTATGCCAATCTGCGCGGTATCGGCGCGTTGGCCGGTGGCGGTGCACGACGTGCCATGCATGATCTTGAACCTGCACTCAATAGCGGTTTGATGACCCTTGCGCCTTCGGATCTGGAGCTGTTCGTTGACATCGATGATGATGCCGGCACGCTTGAGAGTGAACTGATGGTGAGCCTGCCCGAGTTGTTCGAGATGCGTGTCAACTATCAGTTGAGCAACCAGCGTGGCCTCAATCGACAACTCGTCCGTGTGCAGGACGAACTGGCCGACGCTGAGAACCTCTTCCAGGTGCTTGGCCTGCTTCAGGGGTTCGAACAGGGGCTCGAACGGGCAGAAATCGCCAGTGTCACGCTGAGTCTCAAGGATCACGGCATGCTTAAACGCAGTATCGCCCTGCAGCAGCGTTACAACACGCCGCTGGATCCTACCGCCGGGAGTGCCGACGAGCAGCGTGCGCGTCATTACGAGCGGCAGGTCAAGGAGATCGTCGGGCGTTGCGAAGACGAGAAACTCGGGAGCTCGCTCGACGGTGCCTGTGATTTGCTTGGTGACCTGTTACGGGGTGATGCACAGGGGGTCGAGCTCAGCCTCAGTCCCGATAAGGTTCGGCTGGTCGACTTGAGCAAGCTCGATGATGAGCGTTCAGCCAGGCGTCTGTTCGAGCGTCTGAACCCGAAACTCAGCAGCCTGTGATGGCCCACCCTGCGCGGTGAGCTACATTCGGTGAGGTCGGCCCGGCATGCACGGGCTGGCCTCGCGCCTTACGTTCACTCAAAACATTCAAGAGCGTTGTTATGTCATACGATTTCGGCTCGCAGTCGCTGGGCATCGGTAATCCGTTCCGGATCGAAGGTGCAATGGTCGCTGCACGTGGCGCGTTGGTCGTGCTGCTCGGGGCGTACTGCCTATTTCAGGTCGCGGGCCTGGTCGACTCTCGCCGCGAGATCGAAGGCTGGCTTCATGCTGGTGTCGGCCTGCTGTTGCTGGTCTGGGGCCTGGTTGGACTAGGCGATGGTCTGCTCAAGGTGTTTCGCTTTTATGTCGGGCGCAACGTGCCTTCCAGCCTGGCGAAGAATCAGGCTGACGGTGAGGCGCGTCACTTGTTGGCCTATACCGCAGAGCAACTGCACGACATGCTCATGGGGCGCAAGAACACCACCTTCAAGGAACCGCAGAGCCTCTTCGCTCGTTTAGTTCATACCCTGGTGCCCAAGCTGATCTTCCTGCCGCCCACCTACCGCGGCCTGGCGGAAAACCTGCTGTTCGGCCTGTGCATGACCCTTTTCATGCTGCTGACCTACGCGCTGGCCTGGTTCGCCGGTGCCAGCGGCCTGGCACGTCTCAACGGTACGCCGGTGATGGCCTGGCTCGGCTGCCTGCTGACCCTGTATCTGTTCAAGCTGTGGTTCGGCATGCGCAATCCACTGCAGCACTACAGCCGGGGCGACATGAACATCGGTCTGCCGCGTATCGGTTTCATCATCAGCCTGGCCATCCTGCTGCCGGTCGCGCTGGTTTACGTGCACAGCCACGTCCATTCGATCCCTGCCCTGCCGGTGAACCCGACGCCGCTGCTGCTGACCGCGCTGTGCCTGGCGTTGCTGGCCTGCGGCCTGGGCTTGTTCATGTTGCTGCAGCGCCTGCGCAGCGTCGATCCGCATACCGAGGTTTCCGAGCATCGCGACAACTGGCAGCGCAACCTTGTGCCGCGTGAGCTGTTCATTCGCCTCGATGCGCACATTCTGGCCAACCGCCGTTACCAGGAAATCCCTAACCGGGTGTACCTGAAGTTCAACCCGGAAATGATGGAAGAGGGCGGCCAGGACAAGGGTGCCTTCAAGGGGCGCACGCTGGTGGAAACCCAGCCGGTGGTGCAAACGCTCGAACACACTGCGGCCTATCGCCTGACGCGCAGCATTGCCAGCGCGCTGGGGCAACTCTTGCTGGCCGGTAGCGCACTGTGGCTGGTGGTACTGCTGGGGGATCTGGCGCGGGTTGCCTACCGTCCCGAGCAGCTCATGCTGCTGGGTTACCCCCTGTTGCTGTTGTTGTTCGGTCTGGTGATCAGCCGCATGAGCAATGTGTTCTGGGCTGAAATGCAGTTCCGCTCGCTGTTGCTCGATCTTT
The DNA here is from genome assembly GCF_034683865.1 of Pseudomonas sp. C11. NCBI lineage: Bacteria > Pseudomonadati > Pseudomonadota > Gammaproteobacteria > Pseudomonadales > Pseudomonadaceae > Pseudomonas > Pseudomonas sp. C11. Next base: position 262,947 of record NZ_JAWIIP010000003.1, on the reverse strand, counting down.
CTATCGAGGGCACCTACACCCAGTCCAAGCTATCCACCGGACAGAGCATCTACGACAGCACTCGTTCGGAAAACGTCGTGGTGCGCTCGACCATCACCCCGTGGTTCCTGCTCAGCACGCTGCTGACCAGCACTTTCGTGCGGCCGGGCAGCATGAACCTGGAGCAATATCGTCACGTGCTGTCGTTCGAAAAGAGCGATGACACCTTGGCGGCTATCCTGGGTGAGCTGGACGAGTTCTTCGCAAGCCGTGAGGCGATTGCCGGGGTCAACGAAGTCGACCTCAGGTCGGCCAGCCAGATCTTCCAGATGAACGAGCAAACCCGTGCGCTTCAGCAAGGTACGCCGGTCGCGCTGGAACAGGAGCAGGCCGCTGGCGTGATCGCCCAGCAACCGGACGCTCCAGTCAGCTGAGACGACAACCCGGCAGGTGGCGCGGCAAGCCACCTGCCTTGGCTGCGACGACGCTTGTCACTCTGCTATGCTCGCCGCCATGAATACGACACGCCCTCTTTCCCTGATCGCCGCCCTCGCGCACAACCGTGTGATCGGCCGCGACAACCAACTGCCCTGGCACCTGCCGGCGGATCTCAAGCACTTCAAGGCGATGACCCTGGGCAAGCCGATCATCATGGGTCGCAAGACCTGGGATTCGCTCGGCCGCCCGTTGCCGGGCCGGCTCAACATTGTCGTCAGCCGCCAGCCTGGGTTGATGCTGGAAGGCGCTGAGGTCTTCGCCACACTGGAAGCCGCCATCGCGCGGGCTGACGAATGGGCGCGCCAGGAGGATGCCGACGAGCTGATGCTGATTGGCGGTGCGCAGCTCTACACCCAGGGGCTGGCACTGGCTCAGCGCTTGTACCTGACTCGCGTCGGGCTGGAGCCGGAAGGTGATGCCTTCTTCCCCGAGGTCGACGATGCTGATTGGCGCCTGGCGTCCAGTGTCGAGCATCCTGCTGGCGCAGATACTCCCTTCTACGCCTTCGAGGTATGGGAACGTCGCAGCGCATAACGACATCGGCGTCGACGCCGCCGCGCTGCCGTATCGTGGCTTGTGCCCTCTGATGCAGGTTCTGTCATGACTGATCAACCGACCGATGAGGTGCCGCGCAGCGCGGTGGCCGCCATCTTCGTCCGTCACCCGTTGTGGGAGGACGCGCTGGCCCTGCTGTTCGGCACCGCCCTGGTGGCACTGGGCATCGCCTTCTACGCGCATGCGGGGTTGATCACCGGCGGCACCGTGGGGATTGCCTTCCTCGCCAACTACCTGGCCGGCTGGCCGTTCGGCCTGGTGTTCTGCCTGGTCAATCTGCCGTTCTACCTGCTGGGTATCTGGCGCCTGGGCTGGGGCTTCACCCTGCGTACCGGCTGCGCGGTGCTGTTGGTGTCGTTGCTGGCTGAGGCGACGCCGCACTGGGTTACCTTCGCTCACTTGAGCAGCCTTTACGCCACCTTGTTTGGCGGCGCGGCGATGGGCTTGGGCTTGCTCATGCTGTTCCGCCACCGCGCCAGTCTGGGCGGGGTGAACATCCTCGCGCTGTTTTTGCAGGAACGCTTCGGCTGGCGTGCCGGCATGGTGCAGATGGGCATCGACGCGAGCATCGTGCTGGCGGCCATCTTCGTGGTATCGCCGGACAAGGTGCTGCTCTCGGTACTCGGCGCGCTGGTGCTGAACCTGGTGCTGGCCATCAACCATCGTGCCGACCGCTACGTGGGCGTGAGCTGAGCCTTAGCCTTCTTTCTGCGTTTCCGGCAGGAACCAGTTCATCAGCAGCGCGCAGATACCGCCGGTGGCGACGCCGGATTCCAGCACGCTGTGCAGCCCGGCCGGTAGGTGGGCGAGGAATTCCGGCACCTGCGAGAAGCCCAGGCCAAGGGCCAACGATACCGAGATGATCAGCAGTGCGCGGCGATCCAGTTGGACGCCAGCGAGAATGTTGATGCCCGCCGCTGCCACCGCGCCGAACATCACCAGCGCCGCACCGCCGAGCACCGGCTCCGGCACCGCCTGGAGCACGCCGGCCACCACCGGGAACAGGCCGAGCAGCACCAGTAGCGCGGCGATCCACAGGCCGACATGGCGGCTGGCGATGCCGGTCAGTTGGATGATGCCGTTGTTCTGCGCGAACACCGAGCTGGGGAAGGTGTTGAACACACCTGCCAGCAGTGAGTTGGCGCCGTTGACCAGCACGCCGCCCTTGATCCGCTGCATCCACAGCGGGCCCTCCACCGGCTGGCGCGACAGCTTGCTGGTGGCGGTGATGTCGCCGATGGCTTCCAGCGAGGTCACCAGGTAGATCACCACCATGGGGATGAACAGGCTCCAGGAGAAACCCAGGCCGAAGTGCAGCGGCATCGGCACCTGGAACAGCTCGGCCTCATGCATGCCGGTGAAGTCCAGGCGGCCCAGGTAGGCGGCCAGGGCATAGCCGATGGCCAGGGCGATGATGATCGCGCAACTGCGCAGCCATACCAGCGGCAGGCGGTTGAGCAGGATGATCGCGGCCAGCACCACGCCCGACAGCAGCAGGTTCTCGCCATTGGCGAAGGTGCCATTACCCATCGCCGCGTAGCCGCCGCCCATGCTGATCAGGCCGACCTTGATCAGCGTCAGGCCGATCATCAGCACCACGATGCCGGTGACCAGCGGGCTGATCAGGCGTTTGACGAAGGGCAGGATGCGCGACACGCCCATCTCGATGAACGAGCCGGCAATGACCACGCCGAAGATCGCCGCCATTACCGCTTCCACTGCCATGCCCTGGTTGACCAGCAGCACACCGCCGGCAATCAGCGGGCCGACGAAGTTGAAGCTGGTGCCCTGCACGATCAGCAGGCCGGCGCCGAGCGGGCCGAAGCGCTTGCATTGCAGGAAGGTGGCGATGCCGGAGATGACCAGGCTCATCGACACGATGATGTTGGTGTCGCGCGGCGACACGCCGATGGCCTGGCAGATCAGCAGACCGGGGGTGACGATGGGCACGATGATGGCGAGCAGGTGCTGCAGGGCGGCGAGCAGGGCGGCCAGCGGACGCGGCTTGTCGTCCAGGCCAAAGAGCAGCTCGTTGCGGGATTCGGGGGCAGGTGGGGTGTGCATGGCAGTCGACCGCGAAAAAAGCGGCGATTCTACCCGAGTTGCACCACGAGGCGTCGCGGCTAAAGCCCCTCCCACGGCTCAGTGGGCGTGTGGGAGGGGCTTTAGCCGCGACCGAGCGTTGCCCGGCGGATCAGTCGACTGCGGTGAACTGGATGATTTCCACCCAGTAGCCATCCGGATCCTTGATGAAGGCGATGTCGCGCATGCGGCCGTCGGTCAGGCGCTTCTGGAAGTCCACGCCGAGGTCTTCGAAACGTTGGCAGGCGGCCTTGATGTCCGGTACCGCCACGCACAGGTGGCCGAAGCCGCGCGGGTCGCTGTTGCCGCTGTGGTAGGCAAACTCCGGATCCTTCTCGGTGCCGTAGTTGTAGGTCAACTCCAGCACGCCGGGGATCGACTTGCGCCATTGATGACGGGCTGCCGGGTCGGTCGGGATCTGCGACTTGTCGGCAATCAGCGCGAGGAAGTACAGGCTGAACTCGGCGTCGGGGAAGTCCTTCTTCTCCAGCAGGGTGAAGCCCAGCACGCGGGTGTAGAAATCCAGCGATTTGGTCAGATCCTTCACACGGATCATGGTGTGGTTGTAGACGAAGTCGGCGGTGGCGACGTCGGGCTTGGCGGTCACGCCGGGCAGGGTGTTCAGTTCGTCGAGGGTCATGGGGCCTCCATCAAGCGTGAAAAAGCAGTACCTGCCTAGATGGACGCGGCGATGGCGTTTTTCAAGGCTGGTGGTTGGGTTATAGGGCAGCGAGCGACCGCATGGGTTCCCGGCGGGGTGGCAACTGGGCCACAGGCAGCGGGGTAGCGTAGGCGTGGCTGGGCGCAAAGCATCGCGGCTGAAGCCGCTCCTACAAAGTGCGTAGGGTGGACAACGCTGTTTTTGTCCACCGGGTGGCGTGGACGGTGGACGGATGAAGCGTCGTCCACCCTACCGGGCTTCAGCTGTAGGGTGGGCCGGGCGGCGATCCGCTGTAGCCCACCATTTCAATTCCAGCTCCCGCATCAGACCTGCAGCGTGATCAGCTCGGCCCGTGCCCGGCCATCCTCTATATGCAGGAGGCCCACGCCGATGGGCAGCTTGAAGCGCCGTGGCCCGGCGCTGCCAGGGTTGAGGTAGAGCACGCCGTCGCGTTCTTCGTGCAGCGGCTTGTGCGAATGGCCGGCGATCAGTACGTCGATGCCATGCTCAGCCGGGTCGAAATCCAGTTGCTTGAGATCGTGCAGCACATGCAGCGTGACGCCGCCAAACGTCAGCCTCAGCCGCTCGGGGATGGTGTCAGCCCAGGCGTCCTGGTCGTTGTTGCCACGCACCACCGACAGCGGCGCGATGCGCTGCAGTTCGGCCAGGATATGCGGCCCGCCGATATCGCCGGCATGGATCAGATGATCGACGCCCTGCAACGCTGCCAGCGCCTCGGGGCGTAGCAGGTTGTGGGTGTCGGCGATCAGGCCGATGCGCATGAGTGCCTCCCGTGATGAGTCAGGTGCCAGCTTGCTGCCGGTAAAGTCTGTGGGCAAGAAAAAGCCCGGCAAGCATGGCCGGGCTTTTCATTACAGCGGCACGGAGCAATCAGCCTTCGAGCATCGCCTTGTTGCGTACCGCACCCTTGTCGGCGCTGGTGGCCAGCAGGGCGTAGGCTTTTAGCGCGGTGGACACCTTGCGTGCGCGCGGGGCGACTGGCTTCCAGCCTTTCTTGTCCTGCTCGACGCGGCGGGCGGCCAGTTCGTCGTCGGACACCAGCAGGTTGATGCTGCGGTTGGGAATGTCGATCAGCACTTTGTCGCCGTCCTGCACCAGGCCGATGGCGCCGCCAGCGGCAGCTTCCGGCGAGGCGTGGCCGATGGACAGGCCGCTGGTGCCGCCGGAGAAGCGGCCGTCGGTGAGCAGGGCGCACTGTTTGCCCAGGCCCTTGGATTTCAGGTAGCTGGTCGGGTAGAGCATTTCCTGCATGCCCGGGCCGCCTTTCGGGCCTTCGTAGCGGATGATGACGATGTCGCCCGGCTTCACTTCGTCGGCGAGGATGCCTTTGACGGCGCTGTCCTGGCTTTCGAAGATCTTCGCGTTGCCTTCGAACACGTGGATCGACTCGTCTACGCCGGCGGTTTTCACCACGCAGCCGTCCAGGGCGATGTTGCCGTACAGCACGGCCAGGCCGCCTTCTTTCGAGTAGGCGTGCTCGACCGAGCGGATGCAGCCATTCTCGCGGTCGTCGTCTAGGCTGTCCCAGCGGGTGCTCTGGCTGAACGCGGTCTGGGTCGGGATACCGGCCGGGCCGGCCTTGAAGAAGTGGTGAACGGCTTCGTCCTGGGTCTGGGTGATGTCCCACTGGGCGATGGCGTCGGCCATGCTCGGGCTGTGCACGGTCGGCACGTCGGTGTGCAGCAGGCCGCCACGGGCCAGCTCGCCGAGGATGCTGAAGATGCCGCCAGCGCGGTGCACGTCTTCCATGTGGTACTTCTGGATGTTCGGCGCCACCTTGCACAGTTGCGGCACCTGGCGCGACAGGCGATCGATGTCGCGCAGGTCGAACGGGATCTCGGCTTCCTGGGCGGCGGCCAGCAGGTGCAGGATGGTGTTGGTGGAACCGCCCATGGCGATGTCCAGGGTCATGGCGTTCTCGAACGCCTTGAAGTTGGCAACGTTGCGCGGCAGTACCGAGTCATCGCCTTCGCCGTAATAGCGCTGGCACAGCTCGACAGCCAGACGGCCGGCGCGCAGGAACAGTTGCTCGCGGTCGCTGTGGGTGGCCAGGGTGGAACCGTTGCCCGGCAGCGACAGACCCAGGGCCTCGGTCAGGCAGTTCATCGAGTTGGCGGTGAACATGCCGGAGCACGAGCCGCAGGTCGGGCAGGCGCTGCGCTCGTACTCGGCGACTTTCTCGTCGGAGCAGGAGTCGTCGGCGGCCACCACCATGGCGTCGACCAAGTCCAGGCCGTGGCTGGCCAGCTTGGTCTTGCCGGCTTCCATCGGGCCGCCGGAGACGAACACCACCGGGATGTTCAGGCGCAGGGCGGCCATCAGCATGCCGGGGGTGATCTTGTCGCAGTTGCTGATGCAGACGATGGCGTCGGCGCAGTGGGCGTTGACCATGTATTCCACGGAGTCGGCGATGATCTCGCGGCTCGGCAGGGAATAGAGCATGCCGTCGTGGCCCATGGCGATGCCGTCATCGACCGCGATGGTGTTGAATTCCTTGGCCACGCCGCCGTGCTTCTCGATCTCGCGGGCGACCAGTTGGCCGAGATCCTTCAGGTGCACGTGGCCAGGCACGAACTGGGTGAAGGAGTTGGCGATGGCGATGATCGGCTTCTTGAAGTCTTCGTCCTTCATCCCGGTGGCGCGCCACAGGGCGCGGGCGCCGGCCATGTTGCGGCCGTGGGTGGAGGTTTTCGAGCGGTAATCGGGCATGACGGTTTCCTGCGGCTAATTCGGTTATGTGTGCGGTGAGCAAGGTCGGGGCGGCTGATCGCCGCGTGGGGAGGGCTGCATGACGAGACGGGATCACCACTCGTGCGGCCTGGGCTCACGGGCCCGCCGGGGATGCCAGGCGAGGAATCGGCTGATTCTACGCCCGGCGGGGCTGGAGGGGAAAGGCTGCTAGCCGGGAAGGGCTGGCCAGGTTGTACTGCGGCGCCGAGTCAGAGGCCGTGATTGAGCTTGTGGGTCAGACGTTGGATGGTTTCCACCATTCGTTGCGCGCCGCCCTGAATGCTCTGGATGGCCCGGCCTGCCTCGTGCGCCAGCAAAACTCCCTGATCTACCTTGTCGCAGCTTTGTTGCATGCTGGAGACAGCTTCCTGGGCCAGCTCGTGGTTGCGCCTCACGACCTCGATGATTTCCTCAGTGGCCTGGGCCGTGCGGGAAGCCAGGTTACGTACCTCATCCGCGACCACTGCAAAACCTCGACCCTGCTCGCCAGCGCGAGCAGCCTCGATGGCGGCGTTGAGCGCCAGCAGGTTGGTTTGCTCGGCGATGCCGCGAATGGACTGGACGATGCTGTTGATCATCTCCGATTGCTGACTGACAGCACTCAAGCGCTCGGCGGCATGAGTCAGCCCGCCAGCGATGCCTTGCACCATATCCACCGTACGGCTGACCACCTCGGCACCGCCTTGGGCTTCAGCGTCGGTCTGCAGTGCGCTTTCATAGGCCAGATGAGTCGCTTCGGACTCGGCTTGTTGCTCCATTATTTCGGCTGTGATGTCGGATGCGAATTTGACGATCTTGTAGAGCCGGCCGCGCGTATCGAACACGGGGTTGTAGCTGGCCTCGAGCCAGATCACCTTGCCATCCCGGTTGCGTCGCTGGAAACGACCGCTGCAGTATTCGCCACGGTTGAGCCTTTGCCAGAAATGCTGGTAGTTCGGGCTGGACGTTTCCTCCGGGGCACAGAACAGGCGGTGATGACGGCCGATCACATCCTGCCTTCGGTAGCCCATGACGCTGAGGAAATTGTCGTTGGCGGCTACCACCTCGCCGCCAGGGTTGAACTCGATGACCGCCATCGAGCGGTTGAGAGCCGTGATGATCGCATCGTCCTCGTGCTCGTGAGTCACGCTTGGCGTGATGTTGGTTGCCAGCTTGATGACCTTGGTGACCGCTCCCGTGGCATCGTGCACGGGGTTGTAGGTCGCTTCCAGCCAGACGTCCTGCCCCTGTTTGTCGAGACGCAGGAAACGCTCACGGATGAATTCTCCTCGCGCCAGGCGGGCCCAGAACTGCCGGTACTCGGTGCTCTGTGCCTCCTGCTGTTGGCAGAACATGCGGTGGTGCTGGCCGACGATTTCGTCCAGGCGATAACCCATCGTCTGCAGGAAGTTGTCATTTGCTCCGAGGATCGTTCCGTCGGGTAGGAACTCGATGATGGCCTGTGAGCGATTGAGGGATTCGCGCAATGCCAAGGCTTGGGCCAGCTCTTCCTTGCAGCGGGCCAGTTCTTGTTTCAGAGCGGCGTTGAAGAAGTTCATCGTGTTGGACTCCGGATATTTCACCGGTCAGGCAATGTGGCATGACCGAAGGGTGCGTAAAGGTGTCCCTGTTGAGCGACACTCCCTGGCCGATGGCCTGCCTGTTCAATGTTTTTCCGTCCTGAGGATGTAATTGGCGATCTGTTCCAGCGGAATCTCGCGGCTGACCGCATCGATTTTCTTGGCTTCCTTGGGCATGCCGTAGACCACGCAACTGGCTTCGTCCTGGCCGAGGGTGAAGGCACCGGCTTCGCGCATCTCGCGCAGGCCACGGGCGCCGTCGTCGCCCATGCCGGTCATGATGATGCCGGTGGCGTTGGCGCCAGCAGCGCGCGCGGTGGAGCGAAAGAGCACGTCCACCGAGGGTTTATGGCGGCTGACGGGCGGGCCGTCGACCACTTCGACCATGTACTGCGCGCCGCTGCGTTTGAGCAGCATATGGCGGCCACCGGGCGCGATCAGCGCGCGGCCGGGGATGACCCGGTCGCCGTGCTTGGCTTCGCGCACTTCGATCTGGCACAGAGCATTGAGGCGTTCAGCAAATGCAGCGGTGAAACGCTCCGGCATGTGCTGAACGATGACGATGCCTGGGCACACGCGCGGCAGTGCGGTGAGCACGTACTCCAGCGCCTGGGTGCCGCCGGTGGAGGTGCCGATGGCGACGATGCGCTCGGTGGTGCGGGTCATGGCGCTGGCGGTGCTGGCCGGCAGGATGACGTCGGCATTGAGTTTGGGGGCGGCGGCCACAGGTGGCGGCGCCAGGCGCTTGAGGCGCGCCTGGGAAGCCGCGCGAATGGCGTTGGCCAGCTCTTCGGTGGCCTCCAGCAGAAACTGACGCAGGCCCACCTGCGGCTTGGTAACGATGGCCACGGCGCCGGCGGCCATGGCTTCCATGGTGGTGGCGGCGCCTTTTTCCGTCAGGGTCGAGCAGATCACCACCGGAGTCGGGCGCTCGGCCATCAGCTTCTTCAGGAAGGAAATGCCGTCCATGCGCGGCATCTCCACGTCCAGGACGATCACGTCCGGCCATTCGCGCTGCATCTTGTCCAGGGCGAACAGGGGATCGGCCGCGGTGCCGATCACCTCGATGCCCGAATGTTCGGCCAGACTTCCAGCCAACACCTGACGGACGACAGCGGAGTCGTCGACGATCATCACCTTGATGTTCTTCATGATGGTTGCGCCTCGTAGCGGCGTGCAGCGATCTGCTGTTGAGAGGGGCAGCGCAGGGTGATGTGCCCGCTCCAGATATCGAAAATCAGGTTGCGGTAGCCGTCGCCACCGGCATGTCGCGCGTGGCATTGCAAACCGTGGGCGGCGAGCAGTTGGAGGCCAGCGGCCACATTGGCCTCGCCGATATTCTGCTGGGTCAATGCGCCGAACATGTTGCCACCGCCCAGCAGGCTGATGTGGTAGTCCGCGGCCTGGGTGCCGCTGGCCTGGATTTCCTTGAGCAACAGGTGCAGCGCCTCGTCCGCGTAACGGCCGTCGAGCTGTTGGCCGCGATAGCGGCGGCTGGGCAACATGTAATGGCACATGCCGCCGATGAGTTCATGCGGGTGCCACAGCACCAGCGATACGCACGAGCCCAGCAGTGTGCGGATGCGTGTATGGCGATCGCCGAAGTAGAGCTCTCCTGGTTGCAGGAATATCTCGATGACGCCGTTGGGCTTATGCATGGGGCTTCCGGTAGATCGAGGGGCGCAGTGGTTGCAGCTCGTCGCTGATGCCGTTGAGGCTTTCCGAATGGCTGATGAAGAAATAGCCGCCAGGGCGCAGGCGTGCACTCAGACGCTGCACCACCTGACGCTTGGTCGGCTGGTCGAAGTAGATCATCACGTTGCGCAGGAAGATCACGTCGAACACGCCCACCTCGGGCAAGGCATTGTTGAGGTTGATCTGGCGGAAGCTGATGCGCCGCTTGAGTGCCGGCTCCAGGGTGAACATGCCAGCATGCTGGCCGGTGCCCTGCAGGCAGTGACGGTGCAGCACCTCACGCGGGATCTGACTGGCTTCCTCGATGGGATAGATGCCGCTGCGGGCCTGGTCGAGAATGCGCGTGCTGATGTCCGAGGCGAGGATCTCCCATTGGCGTGCCTTGAGCTGCTCGGCCAGCAGCAGGGCCAGGGTATACGGCTCCTCACCGCTGGAGCAGGCCGCACTCCAGATGCGCAGCGGCTGGCTGCCATTGCGCAGATCGTCCTGCAGGCGCTCGCGCAGAAAATCGAAGTGCTTGGGTTCGCGGAAGAAGTAGGTCTCGTTGGTCGTCAGCAGGTCGACGGCTGTCTGCTGCTCGGCCTTGTCCTTGAGCAGCAACTGGAAATACTCGCCGTAACTGTTCAGCTCGTAGTGGCGCAGGCGCTTGCTCAGTCGCCCGGCGATCAACTGACGCTTGGCGTCGCTCATGGCGATGCCGGCGATCTCGTAGATCATGTCGCGAAACTGCTGGAATTCGCGGTTGCTCAGGCTGGTGGTAGTCATGGCTGGTTGTGCTCCTGGGCTCGGGGCGATTCGAGGGATCCTGCGCCGGTGAGCTGGCGCAGGACGTCAGGCGATGGAGCCGTCATGCTCAGCTCACGAAGCGTGCGAAGCCGCTGCCATGTTCATCGTTATGAGCCGAGGTGCCATGTGCTGGTGCCACGGTCGCCGGCAAAGGGCGTGAGAGAACGTTCGTATTGCTGCGGCTGCCCAGACGGAAGAACTGCATCAGGTTCTGCAGATTGACCGATTGGTTGGTCATCTCCTCGGAGGTAGCCGCCAGTTCTTCGGAGGCAGCGGCATTCTGCTGGGTGATATCGCTGAGCTGGCTCATTGCCGCGCTGATTTGGTGGACTCCCGTGCTTTGTTCTTCCGAGGCGGCGGAGATTTCCTGCACCAGATCGGAGGTCTTGGTGATCGACGGCACCATCTCGTCGAGCAGAGCACCGGCGCGTTCGGCCAGCGACACGCTGCTCTTGGCCACCGCGCTGATTTCCTGTGCGGCGACCTGGCTGCGCTCGGCCAGCTTGCGCACCTCGGCGGCGACCACGGCAAAACCCTTGCCGTGCTCGCCGGCACGGGCGGCTTCGATGGCCGCGTTGAGCGCCAGCAGGTTGGTCTGGTAGGCGATGTCGTCGACGATGCCGATCTTGTCGGCGATGGTTTTCATCGCACGCACGGTTTCCTTGACCGCCTGGCCACCCTCGGCGGCCTCGCGTGCGGCCTTGCTGGCCATGCCGTCGGTGACCTTGGCGTTTTCCGTGTTCTGCGCGATGGAGGCCGACATCTGCTCCATCGCTGCACTGGTTTCCTCCACCGAGGCCGCCTGGCTGGAGGCCGAATGGCTGAGGCTTTGCGCGGTGGCGGAAATTTCCTCCGCGGCGCTGCTGAGCGAGCTGGTGGACTGGTGAACCTGGCCGATGATCTCGGCCAGTTTGCCGACCGTCGCGTTGAGCGATTGCTGCAGTTCGTCCAGATGCCCTTTGTACTGGCCGTTCATGGTGCGGGTCAGATCACCCTCGGCCAGCGCCTTGATCACCGCCATGGCTTCGTTGAGCGGGTTGATGATGGCTTCCAGCGTACCGTTGAAGCCGTTGACGATGCTGCGGTAGTAGCCTTTGTGACGGTTGGCGTCGGCGCGCACGTCGAGCTTGCCTTGCATGGCCGAATCACTGAGCAGGCTGGTGTCTTCGATCAGCGCGATCATGTTGGCGCGCAGTTGCTCGATGGTCTCGTTGATGAATACCTTTTTGCCGGGGAACGTCTCCAGGTGAGCGTCGAGGTTGCCGGCGCCCAGTTCCTGCACGCAGGCGATGGCTTTTTTCTTGACGTTGATATGGCCGGCGACCATCGCATTGATACCGCGGGCAATCTCGGCGTAGCTGCCGGAAAAGCGCGAGGCGTCGATGACCACATCGATATCGCCTTTGTCGTGCTGTTCGGACATGTGGCGCATCTCATCCATCAGGCCGGTGATGTTGCGGCGCAGGGTCTCGATGTTGTCGTTGATGAAGGCTTTCTTGCCAGGCAGTTGTTCCAGCGGCGCCTTGAGGTCGCCTTCGGCGATGGAGCGTACGCAGGCCATGGCCTTTTTCTTCACCTCGATATGGCTGGCCACCAGCGCGTTGATGCCCTGGGCCATCTGGCCGAAGAGGCCCGGCCGCTGGGTACCGAGGGTGGCGTCGATGTCGCCACGGGCGTGCTCGTCGCTGACATGCACCAGATCCTGGCTGAGTCCGCCAAGCTGCTCACCGATCTGCTGCAGTTGTTCCTGAAGCGAGCCTGATACGGCAGGAACCGGCGATGTACTGCTTTCACCGCGTGCGAGCTGCTTCGCGAAGTTGAGCAGAGCTGAGGGCTCGTTGCCCAATTGCTGCTGCAGGCGGTGGTTCAACAGCAGGCACTGCGCGACAACGGCGATCACGGCCACGATGGCAATGGGCATGGCCGCATGGGCTGCCAGATCCGATGCCAGGACAAGACAGGCGAGGGTGGCGGTCGCGCCCAGCGCTGCAAGGCGAATGTTCAGATTCATGGCATGTTGCTCCTTGGTTGGCGGGCAGCGGCGGTACTGCCGTTGTCGAGAATCAGTGCATCAAGTCCATCGGGCAGGCCGCGAAAAAGCAGGGTGCGGTGATCGTTCTGGCGGCTGCCGTTCATCGCCATCTCCTCGGCTCAGGCCGACTCGGCCAGTCCGGCACCGGCGAGCCGGTGCAGCTCGTCGAGTGACAGCACGCGGCCAATGTCGATCAGCACCACCAGGCCGCTGTCGAGCTTGCCCATGCCGATGAGAAAGTCGGTGGGAATGTGGCTGCCGAAGCTGGGCGGTGGCTCGATGTCCTGTGGAGGAATTTCCAGCACGGCATTTACCGCCTCGACGACGATGCCGATGACCTGATCGATACCATCGCGCTGCACCTCCAGAATGACGATGCACGAGCGCCTGCTGACCTGGGTGGCGCCCTGGCCGAAGCGCTGGCGCAGATCCATGATCGGCACCACGCCACCGCGCAGGTTGATCACACCGAGGATGCTCTGCGGCATCAGTGGCACCGGTGTGAGGCGGCCGTATTCGATGATTTCGCGGACGTTGCGGGTGCCGACGGCGAAGACTTCTTCGCCGAGAGTGAACGTCAGGTACTGCTGGGTGGTGTCCGCCACCGCCTGTGGATTGAAGCTGGGCATGTCTCGCTCCTGGGGCACCCCATGGTGCCCGCCTGCGAATGGGGCGTGGTCAGTGCTGGAAGCGGATGAAGCCGCTGCTCAGCGATTCCTGCTCATACCGGTCGCCTGTGGCTTCTGCGCTGTCACGGCTGCGACGCGGCTGCCTGGCGCGTTCCGGGCGGGCGCTGCCGCCTGCGTCGTTGACCTTGAAGTAGTCCATCAACTGCTGCAGTTGCTCGGCCTGACCGCTCATTTCCTCGGCGGTCGCTGCCAGTTCCTCGGAGGCGGAGGCCGATTGCTGGGTGATCTCGCTGAGCTGGTTCATCGCGGCGTTGATCTGCCCGACCCCGGCGCTCTGTTCTTCGGAGGCGGCGGAGATTTCCTGCACCAGGTCGGAGGTCTTGGTGATCGACGGCACCATCTCGTCGAGCAGGGCGCCGGCACGTTCGGCCAGGGACACGCTGTTCTTGGCCACTTCGCTGATTTCCTGGGCGGCGATCTGGCTGCGTTCGGCCAGCTTGCGTACCTCGGCAGCGACCACGGCGAAGCCCTTGCCGTGCTCGCCGGCTCGCGCGGCTTCGATGGCGGCGTTGAGGGCCAGCAGGTTGGTCTGGTAGGCGATGTCGTCGACGATGCCGATCTTGTCGGCGATGGTCTTCATCGCCGCCACGGTGTTCTTGACCGCCTGGCCACCTTCGTCAGCTTCGCGGGCGGCCTTGCTGGCCATGCCATCGGTGACCTTGGCGTTCTCCGTGTTCTGCGCGATGGAGGCGGACATCTGCTCCATCGAGGCGCTGGTTTCCTCGACCGAGGCGGCTTGTTCGGAGGCGCCCTGGCTCATGCTCTGGGCCGTGGAGGAAATCTGCTCGGAAGCACTGGACAGCGAGTCGGCGTTGCTGCGCACCTCGCCGATGATCTGTGCGAGCTTTTCCACCATGCCCTTGATGGCGGCGAGCATGCTGCCGGTGTCGCCAGCCTTGGTCTCGACGTTGACGGTCAGGTCGCCGGCGGCGATGCGCGCCACCATCTCCGCTGCATAGGCCGGCTCACCGCCGAGCTGGCGCAGCAGGTTGCGGGTGATCAGGCCGCCAATCAGCCCGATCACCACCAGTGTGATCAGTGAGACGGTGATGGACACCAGCGTCGCCTGCTGCAGGGTGTCCTGCGCAGCCAGGCTGCCCGTGTCGGCGGCCGTGACGTTGTATTGGAGGTGCGTATTGAGGTCTTCGCTTAGCGGCTCGATGACGTCATGTTGCAGCGCGAGCATGGCATCGCGGGCGGCCTCGTTCTCATTCCTGCGCGACAGAGCCAGTGCGCCGTCAGCGCCTTGCAGAAAGCTGGCGATGCCTTTGCGATCGGCTTCCAGCAGTTGCCCGTCCTTCTCGTCGGACAGCAGCTTGGAGTACTCCTCGATCGCTTGCTGGATGTCGCCTCGGTTGCTCTTGATGCGGGTTTCTATCTCGGCCATCGCCGCATCGTTGGTGGTCAGGATATGGCTATAGAGCAACTGGATCTGTACGTTGATGGCGCTGCGCACCTTGTTCAGGGCGACGATGCTGGGCACCGAGTTGATGTTGCCGTAGTTGGCGGCGGTGAAGACCTGGTTCATCTGCTGATAGCTCAGGCCGGACAACAGCAGGATGCCGAACAGGGCAGACAGAACCAGAAGAATCATCTTTTTACTGATGGTCATTTGCGTGCTCCGGCGCGCTCGCGCGCATTGCATGGAAAGAGGGGGTTTGACCTGCCATGTCAGCGATCTGGCTGATCGACAGCACTTGCTCCATGCGCAGCAGGGTGAGGAATTGCTGATCCAGGCGGGCAATGTCCTCGATGAACTCGCCGCGGATGCGGCTGCCGAATGCGGGGGCCTGGCGGATGGCCTCGGGCTCGATTTCGACGACGGCGTTGACCGCATCGACCAGCGCACCGATCAGGTGGGTTTCCTCTTCGTCGAGGATCTCCACGATGACGATGCAGGTGCGCGCACCCAGTGCGGTTCGGCCATGGCCGAAGCGTTCGGCCAGGTCGATGATCGGCACGATGGCCCCGCGCAGGTTGATCACGCCGCGCACCAGGCTGGGCATCATCGGTACCAGGGTGATCTGGTCGAACTCGAGGATCTCGCGTACGTAGCGAGTCGCCACGCCGTAGGGATCGTCGCCGACGCGGAACGTCAGGTACTGCCGTTGCTGCTCGTGATTGATCAAGGCGTTGATATCGATGCTCATGACTCAGCTCCCGAAGCGGATGAATCCGCTTTCCTGATCGTCGGCCCTTTTCGGCAGGGCGCTGCGTGCAGCGGGTGTGGCGCGCACGGCGCTGTGGCTGCTGCCTTGACTGGCCAGTTGGAAGAACTGCATCAGACTCTGCAGATTGACCGATTGGCTGGTCATTTCCTCGGAGGTGGCGGCCAGCTCCTCGGAGGCGGCAGCGTTTTGCTGGGTGATGTCGCTGAGCTGGGTCATGGCCGCGCTGATCTGGTTGACGCCGGTGTTCTGCTCCTCGGACGCCGCAGCGATTTCCTGTACCAGGTCAGAGGTCTTGGCGATCGACGGCAGCATGTGATCGAGCAGGCTGCCGGCGCGTTCGGCCAGGGAGACGCTGCTCTTGGCCACTGCGCTGATTTCCTGGGCCGCCACCTGGCTGCGTTCGGCCAGCTTGCGCACCTCGGCGGCGACTACGGCGAAGCCCTTGCCATGCTCGCCAGCGCGAGCCGCTTCGATGGCCGCGTTGAGTGCCAGCAGGTTGGTCTGGTAGGCGATGTCGTCGACGATGCCGATCTTGTCGGCGATGGTCTTCATCGCCGCCACGGTATCGCGCACCGCCTGGCCACCTTCGCTGGCCTCGCAGGACGCCTTGCCGGCCATGCCGTCGGTAATCTTGGCGTTTTCCGTGTTCTGCGCGATGGAGGCCGACATCTGCTCCATTGCCGCGCTGGTTTCTTCGACCGATGCCGCCTGGCTGGAGGCTGCCTGGCTGAGGCTCTGGGCCGTGGCGGAAATTTCCTCGGCGGCGCTGCTGAGCGTACTGGTGGATAGCTGCACCTGACCGATGACATCGGCCAGTTTGTGCACCGTGGTATTGAGCGACTGCTGCAGTTCCTCCAGATGTCCCTTGTGCTGTCCGCTCATGGTACGCGTCAGGTCGCCTTCGGCGAGCCCGGCGATCACGCTCATGGCTTCGCGCAGGGGGCGGATGATGGTTTCCAGCGTGTCATTGATGCCCTCGACGATGCGGCGGAAGTCCCCCTGATGGCAACTGGCATCGGCCCGGGTGTCGAGGCGCCCTTCGAGCGCGGCCTGGCTGAGCATCTGGGTATCTTCGATCAGGGCCTGAACGTTACGCCGCAGAGCCTCGATGTTGTCATTGATGAACGCCTTCTTGCCGGGGAACTGCTCCAGCGGCGCAGCCAGGTCGCCCTCGCTGAAGGCTTTGATGCAGGCCATGGCCTTCTTCTTCACGCTGATATGGCCGGCGACCATGGCATTGATGCCACGGGCGATCTCGGCGTAGCTGCCGGAAAATCGCGAGGCGTCGATGGCCACATCGATATCGCCTTTGTCGTGCTCCTCGGCCATGTGATGCATTTCGTCCATCAGGCTGGTGAGGGTGCCGCGCAGGGTTTCGACGATGTCGTTGATGAAGGCTTTCTTGCCGGGGAACTGTTCCAGCGGTGCGGTCAGGTCGCCTTCGCCGAAGGCCTTGATGCAGGCCATGGCCTTCTTCTTCACGCTGATATGGCCGGCGACCATGGCGTTGATGCCGTGGGCGATTTCGGCGTAGCTACCCTGGAAGCGCGAGGCATCGATGGTCACATCGATATCGCCCTTGTCGTGCTCCTCGGACATGTGGCGCATCTCGCTCATCAGGTTGGTGAGGTTTCTGCGCAGGGTCTCGATGATCTCGTTGATGAAGACTTTCTTGCCTGGGAACTGTTCCAGCGAGGCGTTGAGGTCGCCCTCGCCGATGGCCTTGACGCAGGCCATGGCCTTCTTCTTCACGCTGATATGGCCGGCGACCATGGCGTTGATGCCGTGTGCGATCTCGGCGTAGCTGCCGGGAAAGCGCGTGGCGTCGATGGCAACGTCGATATCGCCCTTGTCATGGGCTTCTGACATATGGCGCATCTCGCCCATCAGGCCGGTGATGTTACGGCGCAGGGTTTCGATGTTGTCGTTGATGAAGGCCTTCTTGCCGGGGAACTGCTCCAACTGAGCCTTGAGGTCGCCTTCGGCAATCGAGCGCACGCAGGCCATGGCCTTTTTCTTCACCTCGATATGGCTGGCCACCAGGGCGTTGATGCCCTGTGCCACTTCGCCATACAGGCCGGGAAGGCGGGTATCGAGCACCGCATCGATATCGCCGCGAGCGTGTTCGTCGCTGACCTGGCGCAGGTTGCGGGCAAGCCCGTCGAGCTGGCTGCCAATCTGTTGCAGGCGATCTTGCAGCGAACCGGCAGCGGCAATCATCTGCGGTTGGCGGCCAACTTCGCCGCGCGTCAACTGCTCGGCGAAATCGATCAGGGCCTGGGGCTCTGCCCCCAGTTTCTGCAGGCTGAGCTGCAGTAGCAGGCCCTGGACGACTACGGCGATGATGGCCAGGATCGCAATGGGCATGGCTACGCTGGCAGACAGGTTGAAGGCCAGGGCCAACAGGGCGAGGGTAGCCGTCGCGAGCAGCGCCGCGATACGAATGCTGATGTTCATTGCACGGCACTCCTTGACGGACTTGATGAAGCAACGGCTCGGGCGCCGCCGCTTTGCGTGATCTGGGCCAGCAGGCCCGGAATATCGAGGATCAGGGCGACGGCGCCGCTGCCGAGGATGGTGAAGCCGCTCAGCGCCGGCACCTGGCAGAACACCTTGCCCAGCGGTTTGATCACGGTCTGGAATTCGCCGAGCAACTGGTCGACCACCAGCCCGGCGCGTACGCCGGCGTAGCGCACCACCACCACGTTTTCACGCCGTGGTGGCTGGCCCTGGTCATCGAACATCTGGCGCAGGCGAATGAAGGGCAGCACGTCGCCACGCAGGTCGAGGTGCTGCTGGCCGGAGATCTGCTCGCTGGGCAGCTCGATGCATTCCTCGACCATGTCCAGTGGCACCACGTAGCTAGCCTGGCCGACGCCGATGAGGAAGCCATCGATGATCGCCAGGGTCAGCGGCAGGCGGATGCGCACGCAGGTGCCCTGGCCCAGCTTGCTGTCGAGTTCGACGGTACCGCGCAGGGCGGTGATGTTGCGCTTGACCACGTCCATGCCGACGCCACGGCCGGAGAGGTTGCTGATCTGCTCGGCAGTGGAGAAGCCGGGCTCGAAGATCAGATTGAAGATCTCCTTGTCGCTGAGCTGCTGGCCTTCGTTGATCAGGCCGCGCTGAGTGGCCTTGGCCAGGATCTTCTGCGGGTTGAGACCGCCGCCATCGTCGGAGACTTCGATGACGATGCCGCCGGCCTCGTGGTAGGCGTTGAGGCGTACCACGCCCTGCACCGACTTGCCGCTTTCGCGCCGCGCATCGGCCGATTCGATGCCGTGATCCATGGCGTTGCGTACCAGGTGGGTGAGGGGATCGCCGATCTTCTCCACCACGGTCTTGTCCAGCTCGGTGTCGCCGCCGCTGATCTGCAGCACGATGTCCTTGCCCAGCTCCTTGGAGACGTCGCGCACCACGCGCTGGAAGCGGTTGAAGGTAGCGCCGATCTGCACCATGCGCAGGGTCAGGGCGCTGTCGCGAACTTCCTCGACCAGGCGCGAGAGGGTTTCGGCGGACTCGCTCATGTCGGTCAGGCCGCTGCGCTGGGCCAGCATGCGCGTGTTGGCGCCGGCGATGATCAGCTCGCCGACCAGGTTGATCAGTTGATCGAGCTTGGTCGCGTCGACGCGGATCAGGTTGGCATCGTTGCCACTGCGGGCGGCCTCTTTGCCCGAATTGCTGCGCGCCTCCGGGCTGGCCGCCGGTACCTGGGCGCTGCTGTCGACCTGGCTTGTGGCGGCATCGATGAGGGTCGGTGCGCCGGCACTGGCGCTGAGCATTTCAGCGCTCAGGCCGGTGCAGCGCGCCAGGCGTTCGAGTTGTGCCTCGCCTTCGCTGGCGCGCTCGTGCAGCAGCGCCTGGAAGTCGCTCAGGCTGGCGCCGGGTGGCAGCAGGCGGATGCTGCCTTCTTCGCGCACGAACTCGAAGGCGCCTTCGATGGCGCTGGCCTCGGCGTCGCTGGCAAAACTGAGCTCCAGGCCCAGGTAGCAGGTTTCCGCATCCAGCTCGTCGAGCGTGGGCAGGTGGTCGAGCACCGTTTCGATATGCAGCACCTGGCCGAGGGTGCTCAGGTAACGGATGAAGGCCAGCGGATCCATGCCGTTGCGCAGGGTGTCGGGGCCGAAGCGCAGCGACAGGTGCCAGTGCGGGCTGCCACCCGTGGCGCGAATTTCCTGTTCGCTGCTGGCGCATGGTGCAGGCTCTGCGCTGGCCGGTTGCGCCTGCAGGTAGCGGCTCAGAGCGGTGATCAGTTCCTGGCCGTTGGCGGTCACGCTTTCGGGCAACTCCGCCAGGTCGCCGCCGTCAGCCAGATGGCGGATCAGCCCGGCGAGGTGGTCGCCGACCTTGAGCATCAGGGCGATCAGGTCGGCGTCGAGGTGCAGCTCGCCGCCGCGCACGCGGTCAAGCACGCTTTCGGCAACGTGGGTGAAGGCGACGATGCCGTCGAAGCCGAACAGCCCGGACGAGCCCTTGATGGTGTGGGCCGCGCGGAAGATGGCGTTGATCAGCTCGGGATCGTCCGGGTTGTGTTCCACCTGCAGCAGGGCATCTTCCATCT
Source organism: Pseudomonas sp. C11 (assembly GCF_034683865.1). Lineage (NCBI taxonomy): Bacteria > Pseudomonadati > Pseudomonadota > Gammaproteobacteria > Pseudomonadales > Pseudomonadaceae > Pseudomonas > Pseudomonas sp. C11. The sequence continues at coordinate 242,928 of NZ_JAWIIP010000003.1, read as the reverse complement.
GCAGCAGCAGTTCCTGGCTTTCGGCGATGAAGGTGCCGATGACACTGTCGAGGTTCATCAGTTGACCTCCGGGTCGGTCAGTAAATCGGTCAGCCCGCTCAGGGTGAGCAGTTCGCGCACCACGTTGCTGGCGCCCTGCAGGCGCAGCTCGATGTCCTGGCGGCGTGCCTGCTCGCGGGTGGCCAGCAGCAGTTGCAGGCCGGCGCAGTCGAATTCGTCGATGCCGCTCAGGTCGATTTCGAGAGCGATGGCGCCCTGCAGGGCGACGCTCAGGCGTGGCTTGGTATCGGCAGCGGTGTAGATGCTCAGTGCGCCTTCGAGCGCCAGACGGCGGATCTCATCGGCTGTGGTGGTCGCGTGCATGGCGCACCTCGCGAATCAGGGCAGGATCAGTTTGGAAACGGCGGTGAGCATCTGCGCCGGCTGGAAGGGCTTGACCACCCAGGCCTTGGCACCGGCAGCCTGGCCTTCGCTCTTCTTGGCGTCGCCGGCTTCGGTGGTGAGCATGATCACGGGGGTGAACTTGTAGTTGGGCAGGGTCTTGACGTTCTTCAGGAAGGTGATGCCGTCCATGTTCGGCATGTTCACGTCGCTGATGATCAGGTGCACCTTGCGTCCGTCGAGCTTGGTCAGCGCATCCTTGCCATCGACGCCTTCGATGACGTCGTAGCCGGCGCTTTTCAGGGTCATGCCGACGACCTGGCGAATGGAGGCGGAGTCGTCGACGATGAGAATGGTCTTGGCCATGGGGCATGTCCTCAGAAGAAGGTGATGTCGGAAGCGCTATCGGCGGCGGCGGTGTTGCGGCGACCGTGATGGATGGCGTGCTGCTCGGGCATGGTGTAGGTGTGCGACAGCTCGTTGAGCCAGGTGCGCGCGTCGACCCGTTCGCAGGGTTCGCTCAGGTGGGTGCCCAGACGCTGGATGTCGTCGCGCATGTGGCCGAGCATCTGGCTGACACGATCCTGGAATTGCAGCGCCACCAGCACGTCGGAAATTTCGTCGCCCACGGCCTTGTTCTCCTGATGCAGCACCGTGCCGTGCTCGACCAGGCGAGTGGCGCTGCCGCGCAGGTCGGTGATGAGGTGGTGGATCACCTCGCTGGCACTTTTCAGGGTGTTAGCGTCGCGGTCGGTGTGTTCGTTGGAAACCTGCAGGGTGCGCTCGATGGCCGCGCTGACGGTCTCGATGGTCTCGTCGATGCGCTTGCCAGTGGCTTCCGAAAGGGTGGAAAGCTTGCGCACTTCATCGGCGACGACGGCGAAACCACGGCCGGCCTCGCCAGCCCGTGCGGCTTCGATGGCGGCGTTGAGGGCCAGCAGGTTGGTCTGTTTGGCGACGTCACCGACCTCCTTGGCCATGGTGCGCAGTTGCGTGGTGTAGCCGCTGAGGCTGACCACCTCAGCCAGCAGGGTTTCCTTGCTGCTCAGCGCCTGGCGCAACTGACCGACGATGTCCTCCAGGTCGCTCTCGCTGCTAGCCAGCAGGCTGAGCAGCGATTGTTCGTCATCCTGATTGTCGGTGCTGATCACCGCACTGATGCGCTGAGCCAATTGGGTGAAACGCGCGCTGAGCGATTCGATGGCGGTTTCGGTGTGCTGGCGCGCCGCCTCGATCTGTTGCGACCAGACGGGGGACAGGCCACGGCACAGATCGGCCAGGCCGTCGACATGGCGCTGGGCCTCCTCTGCCTGGCCGTCGCGGATGCCATTCTGGTAAGCCTGCGCAGCCGCTTCGGCCTGTTTGCCGGCCAGGCTGCGCACGCTGGCGTGCACCAGAGCGCCGGGCAGCAGCGCGGCGATCAGCCAATAGGCGCTGGGCAGCATGAGCACCAGCCAGACGAGCAGCAGGCTGCCGAGGCTGGCCAGCGTGGCGGGAAGCCAGGAGATCCGGGGGGCGTTGGTCTGGGTGGTCACGTTGACACTCCATCGAGCAGCGAAGCCGGGCATGGGCGGCCCGTTCTTGGCTATCAGGATGGTGTGTCGGCGTTGGCCAGGGCATCGGTGCATCCCGATGATGGCGTAGGGCCACTCCTTTTTTTTGTAGGACGATTCCTACCTCGACAGGCGCTCCGTCATGGCGAAGCGGATGATGTCGGCATTGCAGCTGAAGCCCATTTTTTCCATCAGGCGGGTCTTGTGCGTACTGACGGTCTTGTTGCTGATGGCCAGGCGCTCGGCGATCTGGTTGACGCCCAGGCCGTCAGCGAGCAGGCGCAGGATCTGGAATTCCCGATCCGACAGGCTGTCCAGGCCGCTGTCGCGCGGTTCGGAATTGGCGAAGGCCAGTTGCTCGGCGATGCGCGGATCCAGGTAGCGACCACCGCCGGCGACCTTGTTGATGGCGGCGAGCAGGGTTTCGGCGTTGTGATCCTTGGTCAGGTAGCCGCTGGCGCCGGCCCGCAGCGCGCGCTGGGCGATCTGCGGTTCGTTGTGCATGCTCAGCACCAGAATGGGCAGCTTGGCGTAATGGCCGTGGATGCGGGCGATCAGATCCTCGCCGCTGATGCCGGGCATGCTCATGTCCAGCAGCACCAGATCGACCTCCACGTTGCGCAGGCTTTCCAGCACCTGGCCGCCGTTCTCCGCTTCGGCGACTACCTGCAGGCGGTTGTCGAACTCGATCAACTGCTTGAGACCGTTGCGCATGATGGTGTGATCGTCCGCGATCATGATCCGCGTCATGGGGCCTCCTGGGCCGACTTGATGGGCAGGGTCGCCTGGACGGTGGTGCCCTGGCCGGGGTGGCTGAAAATGACCACTTCGCCGCCCAGGCTGATGCCGCGTTCGCGCATGCCGGCCAGCCCCAGCGAACGTTTGTTGACCGAGGCGGGGTCGAAGCCACGACCGTTGTCGGTGATATCCAGGCGGTAGGTGTCGTCGATGCGCTCGAGGCTCACCACGGTGCGCGTCGCGCCTGAGTGGCGGGCGACGTTGTTCAGCGCCTCCTGGACGATGCGAAAGGCGGTGGTGGCTTGGTCGTCGGTCAAGGCCGGTTCTTCACTGTGGGTGGTCAGTTCGCAGGCAATCCGGGTGTGTTGGCGAAACTCGCTGATCAGCCATTCCAGTGCCGGGTAGAGGCCCATGTTGAGCACGGCCGGGCGCAGGCTGGTGGCGATTGTGCGCACCACCTGGATGGTGCGGTCGCACAGCCCCATCAGGTTGTCCACGGCAGGGGGCAACCCCGGCGCCTGGCTGCCGAATTGCAGGTTTAGCATGGAAATGCCCATGCGCAAGGCCGTCAGGTGCTGGCCCAGTTCGTCATGGATTTCCTGGGCGATCAGCTTGCGCTCTTCTTCCCGCGCCGATTCCCGGCGGCTGGTCAGTTCGCGCAGTTGCTGGTTGCTGGCGGCCAGCTTTCGCTCGGCCTTGCGGATGTTGGTGATGTCGCGGGCCAGGGACAGCACGCTGGTCACCTCGCCGCGGTCATCACGCTCGGGTACCAGTTGCACCAGATAGTGCAGGTGCTGGTCGACGGGGCCATCGATGCCGTGGATCAGTTCTTCTTCCAGGGACTTACCGCTTTTGGCGACCTCCCGCACCATCTCGGCCATGATGTCGACTTGTGAGTTGTCGCCAAAGGCATCACGTGCCGGGCGGCCTCTGGCCTCCACCAGAGGCAGCCGGCACAGTGCTTCCAGCGCCGGGTTGGCATAGATCAGGCGGAAGTCGGGAGTGAGGCGGCCGATGGCGTCATGGGTGTTCTCGATCAGGGCACGGAACTGGCGCTCGTTGTGCCGCAGGGTATCGGTCAGACGTTGTTGTTCGGTGAGATCGTGCAGCAATGCCAGACTGTAGCCGCGCCGATCGTAGTGGAAACGAGTGAATTTCACCGACAGGTGACGGCGTGTACCGTCGATGGGATTGCTCAGTTCCAGATGCACCGCTTGCTGGTCGCGTATGAGCTCCTGCAACTGTTCGTCACTATGCAGGGCCAGCGGTATCAGGGCCTGGCCGATGTTCTGGCCAAGCAGATACTTGCGAGCCTGGCCCATCAGTACGGTGGCCGCTTCATTGAGGTAGCGGATATTCAGCGCGTCATCCAGCAGCAGGGCGCCGTCGGCGGTGAAGTCGAGCGCGAAGCTGAGCAGATAGACCAGCTCGGCACGTTCCTGGGTCGAACGGGGTGGGCTCAGGCGAATGAGGAAATGATCGACGTCCGATCCATTCGTCGAAATGCCGGAAACACTGGTTCTCAGCCATTGGTAGGCCTCGCCTGGGTTACCAATGCGCAACTCGCCGCAGGGAATATCGGCCTGCTGGCGGCGTGCGCGCTCCAGAGCGTAAGTGAGCGCGTCCTGATCTTGCGGGTGCAACCAGTGCGTCAGCGGCTGGTGTGTCGGCACCTGCAGCGGCGTACCGAGCAAGCGCAGCAGGGCGGGATTGCCCTGCTTCAGGCAACCGTCGAGATCCAGTACGCCTAGACCGACCGGTGCCGTATGCCATGCTGCGTCACGCAGGGCATCTGTCGTATGCGTCTCTTCCAAAGCCTTCCCCCGATGGCATGACCTTTCCAGTATGGGTCAGTTTTCAGGTTGCGGCGGGCGTATTGAGCCCCGGCTCAGGCGCGCTCGGTGCGCAGGATGTACGCAGGTATCTGCTCCAGCGGAATCTCGCGGCTGACCGCCCCGAGTTTCTTCGCCTCCTTGGGCATGCCGTAGACGACGCAACTGGCTTCGTCCTGGCCGAGGGTGAAGGCGCCGGCCTCGTGCATCTCGCGCAGGCCACGAGCACCGTCGTCGCCCATGCCGGTCATGATGATGCCGGTGGCGTTGGCGCCGGCGGCGCGGGCGGTGGAACGAAAGAGCACGTCCACCGAGGGTTTGTGGCGACTCACGGGTGGACCGTCGACCACTTCGACCATGTACTGCGCGCCACTGCGCTTGAGCAGCATGTGGCGGCCGCCGGGAGCGATCAGGGCGCGGCCGGGAATGACCCGGTCACCGTGGCGGGCTTCGAGCACTTCGATCTGGCACAGGCCGTTGAGACGTTCGGCGAAGGCCGCGGTGAATTTCTCCGGCATGTGCTGGACGATGACGATGCCCGGGCACACGCGCGGCAAGGCGGTGAGCACGTATTCCAGCGCTTGGGTGCCGCCGGTGGAGGTGCCGATGGCGACGACCCGCTCGGTGGTACGGGCCATGGCGCTCGGGCTGGCGGGCGGTAATACCGCGTCGGCGCCCAGCTTGGGCGTGACGGCGGGTTTTTCCTTGAGCTGGCGCAGGTTGGCGCGCGCGGCGGCCTTGACTGCGCCGAGCAGATCATCGCTGGCGTTGACGAGAAATTTGCGCAGGCTCATCTGCGGCTTGGTGACGATGCTCACGGCGCCTGCAGCCAGTGCCTGCATGGTGGTGCTGGCGCCCTTTTCGGTGAGTGTGGAGCAGATCACCACGGGCGTCGGGCGCTCGGCCATCAGCTTCTTGAGGAAGGTGATGCCGTCCATGCGCGGCATTTCGACGTCGAGCACGATCACGTCGGGCCACTCACGCTCCATCTTGCTCAGGGCGAACAGCGGATCAGCAGCGGTGCCCAGCACCTCGATGGCCGGGTCGGCGCCCAGTACCGAGGCCAGCACCTGACGCACGACGGCGGAATCGTCGACGATCATGACTTTGATGGGTTTCATGCAGACTGCACTCCAGTGGGGCTTCCACTGCCGGGTACGATGGGCGACAGCTTCAGGGCGAGCTGGCCGCTCCAGATGTCGAAAAGCAGGTGCCGGTGGCCGGTTCCACCGACGTGCTCGCCATGGCTCATCAAGCCGTGCATGGCGAGGAGCTTGTAGGCCATGTCGATATTCTGCTGACCTACGTGGCGTTTGCCGCGATTTCCGACGTTCGGAAACATATTGCCGCCACCGAAGATGCGCACGTGATATTCGTTGACGCGGGTGCCGTGAGCGCTGATGGCTTCCAGCAGCATGAGCATGGCCTCGTCGCCGTAGCGTCCGTCCAGTTTGGCAGTGGGTTGGCCACGGGTGGGCAGCATGTAATGGCACATGCCGCCGAGTCGATGGCGCGGGTGCCAGAACACCAGGGACACGCAGGAGCCCAGCAGCGTGCGGATGCGTGTGCCGACACCGGCAAAGTGCACATCGCCCGGTTGCAGGTAGACGTCACGCGTTGTAACGGGCCTAGGCATCAGGTTTGCGGTAGATCGATGGTTTCACGACCTTCAGCGTGTCATCGATACCGTTGAGACTTTCCGAGTGGCTGATCAGAAAGTAGCCGCCTGGCCGCAAGCGGCTGAGCAGACGCTTGACGACTTGACGCTTGGTATCACCGTTGAAGTAGATCATGACGTTACGCAGGAAGATCACGTCGAACAGACCGGTCTCCGGCAGTGGGTTGTTCAGGTTGATCTGTTCGAAGCGTATGCGTCGCCGGATCGAAGGGCATATCAGCATGCTGCCCTCGTTGGCGCCCACACCACGAAAGCAGTGCTGCACCCGCATCTGGCGTGGGATGTCTTCGCTGTCTTCCAGACGATAGACGCCGGCGCGGGCGCGATCCAGCACCCGTTGGCTGATATCCGACGCCAGGATTTCCCAGGGCCTCTCGCCGAGCACATCCGCCAGCAGCAGGGCGATGCTGTAAGGCTCCTCACCGCTGGAGCAGGCGCCGCTCCAGATACGCAGTGGGCGCCCACTGGGGATCAACCCCGGCTGGCCCAGGCGTTCACGCAGGAAGTCGAAGTGCTTGGGCTCACGGAAGAAGTAGGTTTCGTTGGTGGTCAGCAGGTCGACGCAGTGCTGCAACTCCGCCGGGCTCTGGTTCAGGCGCCGGAAGTAGTCGCCGTAGCTGTCCAGCTCGAATTCACGCAGGCGTTTGCTCAGGCGCCCGGCCACCAGCGGTTTTTTCGCATCGGACAGGCTGATGCCGGCAATGTCGTGGATCAACTGGCGAAACTGCTCGAACTCACGATCACTGAGCGCGACTGCGGTGCTGCTCATGACTGTTCCTGGGCGGGGGCTCGCTGCGCGCCGGCTTGTTCCAGCAGGCTGATTTCGTCATCGGACAGAACGCGACCCACGTCGAGCAGCACCACCAGGCGATTGTTGACCTTGCCCATGCCACGGATGAAGTCGGCGCGGATACGGTTGCCGAAGCTGGGTGCCGGCTCGATCTGCTCGGCACCGAGTTCCAGCACTTCGCTGACCGCATCGACCACCATGCCGATCACCCGCAGGCCGTCCTCCGTGGCGATTTCCAGAATGACGATACAGGTGCGTGGGCCGATTACGGTCGCGCTGCCGCCGAAGCGCAGCCCCAGGTCGATGACCGGCACCACGGCACCGCGCAGGTTGATCACGCCGAGGATGCTCGGCGGCATCATCGGCACGCTGGTCAGGTGGCCGTACTCGATGATTTCGCGCACGGCATGGATGTCGACGGCGAACAGCTCCTGCGCCAGGGCGAAGGTCAGGTACTGGCCGGCGACACTGCGGGTGACGGCAGTCATCGACTACTCCTGAAAGCGCACGTAGCCGGCAGGCAGGCCGCCGGCCATCAGCGTGGACGTATCGTCATCGGCCTGAGTGGCGCGTGGCGCATGGCCCGAACGCGGTACCGGAGCGTGACGCTGCGGGCTGCGAGCCCCCGGCGTGCTGTTGAGCTTGAAGAAGTCCATCAGTTGCTGCAGCTGCTCGGCCTGGCCGCTCATTTCCTCGGCAGTGGCTGCCAGCTCCTCGGAGGAGGAGGCGTTCTGCTGGGTGATTTCGTTGAGCTGATTCATGGCCGTACTGATCTGGCCCACGCCCGAGCTCTGCTCTTCGGAGGCGGCGGCGATTTCCTGCACCAGATCGGAGGTCTTGGCGATGGACGGCACGATCTCGTCGAGCAGGGTGCCGGCGCGTTCGGCCAGTTGCACGCTGGACTTGGCCACCTCGCCGATCTCCTGCGCGGCGACCTGGCTGCGTTCGGCCAGCTTGCGCACTTCGGCAGCGACCACGGCGAAGCCCTTGCCATGCTCACCGGCACGGGCAGCTTCGATGGCGGCGTTGAGCGCCAGCAGGTTGGTCTGGTAGGCGATGTCATCGACGATGCCGATCTTGTCGGCGATCGTCTTCATCGCCCGTACGGTTTCCTTGACCGCCTGGCCGCCTTCGCCGGCTTCGCCGCTGGCCTTGCTCGCCATACCGTCGGTGATGCGTGCGTTCTCGGTGTTCTGCGCGATGGAGGCGGACATCTGCTCCATCGAGGCGCTGGTTTCTTCTACCGAAGCCGCTTGTTCGGAGGCCGCCTGGCTCATGCTCTGCGCGGTCGCGGAGATTTCCTCGGAGGCACTGGTCAGCGCGTCGGCATTGTTGCGCACTTCGGAGATGATCTGCGCCAGGCGCTGCGACATGCCGTGGATGGCGGCCAGCATGCTGGTGGTGTCGCCTGGACGGGTATTGATCTGCACACGCAGGTCGCCTTCGGCGATGCGCGACACCACCTCTGAGGCATAGCTCGGCTCGCCGCCGAGCTGGCGTACCAGGCTGTGTGTGATCAACCAGGCGATCAGTATGGACATAAGGATGGCAACGCCGCCTACGATCAGCAATTGCAGGCGCGACTCCTCGTAGAGGGCCGTACCGTCATCAGAAGTCTGCTGCATGAGGTCGCCCTGCAGCTTTAACATCTCATCCGCAGCGGCCATTAGGGCGTTATTGGCAGGGATTATCTGGTTGTATAAATAGGCTTCTGCACGTTGCTGTTCGCCGAGCATTGAATACAGTTCTTCCAGACGCTCGCGAACAACTTCACGCGCAGCGTTTATTTTCGCCAGGCTTTCGCGCTCCTGAGGGGTTTCGACCATCTTCCCGAGTTCTTCAATTGCATCGCTACGCCTTTTTTGGCTGTCATTTATCGATGCCATAGTTTTCTGATCAGTTGCCTCATCATCGATCAGCAGGAGGTCGCGGATATATCTTGCCTGGTTCAGGGTTTCTTCCTTGATGCTGACAGCCAGCCTAACCGTGACGTAGCTATCCTCAACGATAATGGTGCTGGCATTATCTATAACTTGCATCCGAGAGATGCTAAGTATCAGTGATACCACCAGCAGCACGATGACCACACCAAAGCCCAGCCCCAGCTTGGTCGCCACTTTCATATTCTTGAACATGGTTACTTTCTCCATATGACCTGGTCGGTTGCTCAGGTGCGTGCTTTGTTGCCGGAAGCCGCAATTTCGGCGACCGCCAGGGTGTTTTCGATGGTCAGAAGGACGATGAAGTCGTCACCCTGGCGCACCATGCCGTGAATGAAGTCGCTGCGAATGGGGTTGCCGAACGCGGGCGCCGGGCGGATCTGCGCGGCGGCGACCTCCAGCACTTCGCTGACGGCGTCGACGATGATGCCCAGTACCTGGGCGTCCTCTTCTTCCACCACCTCGACGATGATGATGCAGCTGCGCTTGTCGATGCGGCTTGGGCCCTGGCCGAAGCGCAGGCCCAGGTCGATCACCGGCACCACGGCGCCGCGCAGGTTGATCACGCCATGGATGCACGAGGCTGCCATGGGCACACGGGTAAGCTGCGGGTATTCGATGATCTCGCGCACGCTCAGGCCGTCGAGGGCATAGCGTCGGGCGTTGAGTTCGAAGGTCAGGTACTGGCGCGAGGCGTCTTGCTCGTCGACCACCGCACCTGAGGGCGGGAGCATTGCCACCGGGTGCTGCGGCGAACTCGCCGGATTATCAGGAAGACTCATGATGTGCGCTCATTGGCTGATTTCAGGCTTCGCTGGTGAGCGGAGCCGCATTCGTCGTGGAACTGGACAGGTCGGTGAGCAGACTGGGGATATCGAGAATCAGCGCCACGGCGCCGCTGCCCAGAATGGTGAAGCCCCCAACGCCACGGCAGGTTTCGAACAACTTGCCCAGCGGCTTGATCACGGTCTGGAACTCGCCCATCAGATGGTCGACCACCAGGCCGACACGCTGCCCGGCGTAGCTGACCACGACGACGTTCTCACGCCTGGGCGGCTGTCCGGCTTCGTCGAACAACTCGCGCAGGCGGATGAACGGCAGCACTTCGCCGCGTAGCGAGATGTGGCCGCGATCATGGCGGGCACTGACCTCTAGCTCGATGCATTCCTCGACCAGATCCAGCGGAATCACGTAACCGGCCTGGCCGACACCGACCAGGAAGCCATCGATGATGGCCAGGGTCAGCGGCAGGCGAATGCGTACGCAGGTGCCTTCGCCGAGGGTGCTGTCCAGGTCGATGCTGCCGCGCAGGGCGGTGATGTTGCGCTTGACCACGTCCATGCCGACGCCGCGACCGGAGAGGTTGCTGACCTGCTCGGCGGTGGAGAAGCCTGGCTCGAAGATCAGGTTGAAGGTTTCCTTCTCGGTCAGCGTCTGCCCTTCGCTGATCAGACCGCGTTCGCGGGCCTTGGCCAGGATGCGCTGCGGATCGAGACCGCCGCCATCGTCGGCGACTTCCAGGACGATGCTACCGGCATCGTGGTAGGCGTTCAGGTGTACGTTGCCTTGAGCCGGTTTGCCCCGCGCCTGGCGCATGGCCTGGGACTCGATGCCGTGATCCATGGCATTGCGCACCAGGTGCGTGAGTGGGTCGGTGATGCGTTCGACGACGGTCTTGTCCAGTTCGGTATCGCCGCCGCTGATGGACAGGGCGATGTCCTTGCCCAGCTCCTTGGACACGTCGCGTACCACGCGCTGGAAGCGGTTGAAGGTGGCGCCGATCTGCACCATGCGCAGGGTCAGGGCGCTGTCGCGGACTTCCTCGACCAGGCGTGAGAGCAGCTCGGTGGATTCCAGCATTTCGGCATGGCCGCATTGCTGGGCGGTCATGCGCGCCCCGGCGCCAGCGATGATCAGTTCGCCGACCAGATTGATCAGTTGGTCGAGCTTACCGGCATCGACGCGAATCAGGTTGCCTTCGTTGCTGCGGTTTTCCTTGACCTGTTGCTGCTTCTGCAGGGCGGCGGCGATCACCGGCGGCTGCACCAGGCTCTCTTCCATCAGCACCTGGCCGATGGGGCGCGCTTCAGCCTGTTGCTGGCCTTGCACCTGGGTGTGCAGCACCTCCTGCAGTTCGGCAGCGGTCAGGGTGCCGCAGCGCATGAGGATTTCGCCGAGGCGCATGTCCTCTTCCGGCAAGGTGCGAATCAGCTCCAGGTATTCCTCGGATTTGCTGTTGGGCGGCAGGATGCGGATCAGGCTGTCCTCGCGGACGAACTCGAAGGCCCCTTCGATGGTGGCCTTGTCCGCCTCGCTGGAGAAGGCGACTTCGAAGCCCAGGTAGCAGGTTTCCGGATCCATCTCGGCGGCCGGCGGTACGCGGTCGAGCAGCGGTACGATGCTGACGATGCGTCCGAAGGTGTTGAGGTAGCGCAACAGCGACAGCGGATCCATGCCATTGCGCAGCGTGTCCGGGCCGAAACGCAGCGAGAGGTGCCAATGGTCGGCGCTGACGCCGCCGACACTGCTGCGCTCGACCAGCCCATTGCTGGACGGCAGGTTGCTCGTGTTCTGCGGCGCGTCCATATAGAGGCTGAGCTGGTCGCCCAGTTGATGGTTCTGTTCGAGCAGGGCGGGGTCGAGTTGGTCGAGTGTCTGGCCTTCGTCGAGCAGGTCGATCAGGAGGCCCAGGTGGTCGCCCACCTGCAGAAACAGAGCGGTCAGGGTGCCGTCGAAGCGCAGTTCGGCATTGCGAATCCGATCCAGCACGCTCTCGGCGATATGGGTGAAGCCGACGATCAAGTCGAGGCCGAAGAGGCCGGCCGAACCCTTGATGGTGTGGGCGGCACGAAAGATCGCATTGATGGTGTCAGCGTCATCCGGGGCGCTTTCCAGCACCAGCAGGGCTTCCTCCATCTGTTCGAGCAGTTCCCGGCTCTCGGCGATGAATATCTTGAGTACTTCGTCCATATCCATGCCGTGTCACTCGCCGCTGGGTTTGATCAGGATGGGGTCGCCGAAGAAGGACGCCAGGCCAGAGAGTTCGAAGGCATCTATGACGGCCGGACTGTGATGACTCAGTCGCAGCTGGCAGCCCTGGCGTTCGGCTTCCTGCTTGGTCAGCACCAGCAGTTGCAGTCCGGCACAGTCGATTTCGTCGAGGGCGGAGAGATCCAGTTCCACCTCCGCACCCGGCGCCAGTGCGCGCATCAGCAGATCCAGGTTTTCGCTGACGCTGTAGATGGTCAGACCACCTTCCAGCGGCAGGATGCGGTACAGGTTCTCGCCCGGCACGTCGGTCATGGCGCCGTTCTCATGGCAGGATCAGTTTGGAGACGGCGGTGAGCATCTGCGCCGGCTGGAAGGGCTTGACCACCCAGGCCTTGGCCCCGGCCGCACGGCCTTCTTCCTTTTTCGCTTCGCCGGCTTCGGTGGTGAGCATGATCACCGGGGTGAACTTGTAGGCGGGCAGTTGCTTGACGTTCTTGAGGAAGGTGATGCCGTCCATGTTCGGCATATTTACGTCGCTGATGATCAGGTGCACCTTGCGGCCATCGAGTTTTTTCAGGGCATCCTTGCCGTCGCAGCCTTCGATCACGTCGTAGCCGGCCCCCTTCAGGGTGATGCTCACGACCTGGCGAATGGAGGCCGAGTCGTCGACGATGAGTACGGTCTTGCCCATGGGGTACCTCAGAAGAAAGTGATTTCGGAATCGTTGCGTTTGCCGGGCGCATCGCCCCGGTGAATCGCGTGCTGTTCGGGCATGGTGTAGGTCTGCGCCAGCTCCTGCAGCCAGCGTTGGCTGTCCAGCATTGGCGGCGTTTCACCCGTCGAGCGCAGGCGCTGGCGTTCTTCGACGTGCAGTTGCAGCTTGTCCAGATCGTCGCGCACATGGCCGAGCATCTGGCTGATGCGATCCTGGAACTGCAGGGCGACCAGCACTTCGGCGATGTCCTGAGCGACGATTTCACTCTGGCTGCGCATGGATTCGTTGTGGCTGACGATGCCGCTGGCGCTGTGGTGGAAACGGGTAATTACGCCATTGATGACTTCACTGGCGTTGTTCAGTGTCAGCGCATCGGTCTTGGCGTATTCCTGGGAGATGGCCAGGGTCTTGTGGATGGCGCCGTTGACGATGTTCACGGTTTCGCCGATGCGCTGGCCGGTTTCGCCCGACATCGCCGAGAGCTTGCGTACTTCATCGGCGACCACGGCGAAGCCGCGACCGCTCTCGCCGGCGCGGGCGGCTTCGATGGCCGCGTTGAGCGCCAGCAGGTTGGTCTGTTTAGCGATGTCGGCGACGTCCTGCGCCATGGTCTGCAACTGATCGGTGAAGCCGGAGAGCTGCATCACTTCCTTGAGCAGCGACTCCTTGCTGGCCAAGGCTTCGCGCAAGGCCATGATGATCATGTCGAGTTCGTGCTGGCTGGTGGAAAGCAGGGCAACCAGGCGGTTGCCGGCTTCGCGTTCCGGGCCATTGCCCAGGCTCTGTTGGATGCGCCCGGCAAGATTGGAGAAGCGCTCGCTGAGCGAGCTGATGGCCTCTTCACTGTGCCCACGGGCGCTCTCGATCTGTTGCGCCCAGACGGGGAGGGTCTGTCCACAGAGGGCCTCGAGATCGTCTTTGCTAGCCTCGACACTGATGTGCGTGGAGGGCAGGGTTTCTGCGGGCGGGGAGGGGCGCTTACTGAGCAGCAGCAGGGCGGCGCCTGCTGCCAGCAGGATGATCAGAACGGGGATCAGGCTTAGCCAGCCGAGCCCGACGACGAGCGTCGAGACGAGGCCGCAGAGCAGAATCAGCGATGGGGCAATCAGGTGATGAGTGTGATCGCGCACTTCTCGACTCCGCGACAGATAGGCTGTTGTCGTCGCGGAACAGCGATCAGGCGGGGTTCCTGCAAGTGGCCTGCGATCATTCCATCGACTCTGGCAGGATGCATCAGCCCCGCCGGCCAGCGGCATCAGGGTTTTCTGGATTTTCTTGCTATGAAATTCCTGTCAGGTACTAGGGATTTCCCTATCTGAGGTAAGGGTCGGGAAAGCTGGCTGCGTACTTGATCAGGTCGGCATTGCTGGAAAATCCCATCTTTTCCATCAGATTGATCTTATGCGTGCTGACGGTCTTGTTACTGATCATCAACTGCTCGGCGATGCGGTTGACGCTCAAACCTTCAGCCAGCAGTCGCATGATCTGGAACTCTCGGTTGGTCAAACTGTCGAGGCCGCGGTTGCTTTGAGGTTTTAGGCTGCTCAAGGCGATCTGTTCGAGTAGATCCGGATCGATGTAGCGCCCGCCGGCACTGACCTTCTTCACAGCCGCGATCAGGGTTTCGGGCGACTGGGTCTTGGTCAGGTAACCCGCGGCTCCGCAGCGCAGCACGCGCATGGCCAACTGGGCGTCGTTATGCATGCTCAGCACCAGAATCGGCAGGATGGGGTGTTGATGCACGATGCGTGAAACCAGCGCTTCGCCGCTGAGCCCCGGCATGCTGATATCCAGCAACAGCAGATCGACGGTCAATGATCGCAGGCACTCCAGGGCCTGTGAGCCGCTGGCGGCTTCACCCTTGATGACGATGTCCTTGTCCAGCTCGAAGATTCGCTTCAGACCTTCACGCATGATGGTGTGGTCGTCTACGAGCATCAGATTGATCATGCGCTCTCCCTGGGTTGGAGGCTGATGGGGAAGATCACCTGGACGATGGTGCCTTGCCCCGGATGGCTGAAAACGATGACCGGGCCACCGAGCTTGCGTCCACGCTCGCGCATGCCTGACAGACCGTTGGAATCGGGCATGATGTCGTTCAGGGCGAACCCCTGGCCGTCGTCGAAGATCTCCAGCACGTAGTCGTTCTCGCGACGTTCCAGGCTGACTTCTGCATGGCTGGCGTTGGCATGGCGCAGGATGTTGGTCAGCGATTCCTGGACGATGCGATACAGATGCGCGGCGCGCTCTGCCTCGAGATCGATGCCCTGCGGCGGCCGATTGTAACGGCAATTTATGGCTGAGACCTGGCGAAAATCCTCGATCAGACCTTCCAGAGCCCTGTCGATATTCTGCGAATGTCCGGGGGAGCCACCGTTAGGCAGCTCGCGGATGGTATCGATCGCGCCATGGGTGATCGAACAGAGGCGACTGACCTGTTCCAGAAGATCCGGGCGATCACTCCCCAGGTGAATGCGCAGCACCCCCAGCCCCTGGAGGAGAACGGTCAGTTGCTGGCCCAGTTCGTCATGCAACTCCTGCGCGATGCGCTTGCGCTCTCTCAGGCGCGCAAGGGCACAGGCTCGCGCCAGGCGAGTCTTGCAGTGGGGACAGTTGGTATCTTCGTTCTGCTGTTTACGCGGGCGTACAGACGTATGGGAGAGCGTCGTTGCAATATTCACAGGGGCTCTTCTCTTCTTATGGCGGCTGGTTCGCTGAAGACCGCCGCGGCGAGGCACAAAGGTGGTAGAGGTTCTCTCCGATTGGGGGCTATTCGACGAAGAAGTTCGAAAGTGGGGGACTTTCGATGACGTAAATACGATCCCCGCCATGGATATGGCTTATGGCTACGGCACAGAGCGAGGAGGCGCGCGTTCGTTGTCGGTTACTCGACCTGAAACCCCGCACAATCCTGATTCGATTCCGCCTGGCATCGCTCGGCTGGCTCCCGCAGTTGGTATACCGTCGATTTTAGAAGTTTGCGAACGAGGAGGCGCCAGCCGTGCGAAGTGACCGGTCGGACGAGATGCATGCGGTTAGTACGAGGTATGCGAACGCCTTGGCCATAAGGCGCCGGATACCGTATCGGAAGGCAATGATCATGATGCAGGCTCAGCTGGGCGAAGGGCTTAGCATATCGCCCGTGCTGCCTGCGTTGACAGGGGGATGACCGCGCGAGCGCTTGAAAATTGGCGTATACGCCAGGTGCCTCGCAAGAGTGTCATCTCGATGGCGGATCGGATTGCGCTTCGGCTGTTTCGCCGCCAGCGCTCTAGGTCGGGGTTAAGGCTGCCCGGGAGAGGCCCCATCGCCAGGGCGCTCTCCCGGTCGCCAATGACCTGAGTGTCGACCGCGTGGGGCGGCCAGGCTCAGCTATTGGGCAGCAGACGAACGGTCAGGCTCTTGATGTAGCGTGTTTCCGGGATCGCCATATGTTCCGGATGATCCGGGCCCTGCGCGCCGCGTTCGAGCAACTGGATGTTGCGGTCGAGGTGGCGTGCGCTCTGCAGCAGAATCTGGTGCAGGTTGTCCTCGGCCAGGTGCATCGAGCAACTGGCGCTGACCAGGATGCCGTCCTTGTTGAGCATGCGCATGGCCATTTCGTTGAGGCGACGGTAGGCCGCTTCACCGTTCTTGATGTCCTTCTTGCGCTTGATGAAGGCGGGTGGGTCGGCGATCACCACGTCGAAGCGCTCTTCGGCCGCCTTGAGTTCACGCAGGGCGGCGAAGGCGTCGCCCTCGACGCAGGTGACTTTCTCGGCCAGGCCGTTGAGCGCGGCGTTGCGCTCCACGCCATCGAGGGCGAAGGCCGAGGCATCGACGCAGAACACCTCGCTGGCGCCGAAGGCCGCCGCCTGCACGCCCCAGCCGCCGATGTAGCTGAACAGGTCGAGCACACGCTTGCCCTGTACATAGGGCGCCAGGCGCGCGCGGTTCATGCGGTGGTCGTAGAACCAGCCGGTTTTCTGCCCTTCGATCACCGGCGCCTCGAACTTCACGCCGTTCTCTTCCAGGGCGACCCACTCCGGCACCTGACCGTAGGCGGTTTCCACGTAGCGTTCCAGGCCTTCGGCGTCGCGGGCGCTGGAGTCGTTCTTGAGCAGGATGCCGCTGGGCTTGAGCACCTGGATCAGCGCAGCGAGTACGTCATCCTTGTGCCGCTCCATGGTGGCTGAGGCCAGTTGCACCACGAGGATGTCGAAGAAACGGTCGACCACCAGGCCAGGCAGCAGGTCGGAGTCGCCGTAGACCAGGCGATAGCAGGGTTGATCGAACAGGCGCTCACGCAGCGACAAGCAGACGTTGAGGCGATGTACCAGCAGTGACTTGTCCAGCTCGTGCTTGAGATCGCGTGACAGCAGGCGGGCACAGATCAGGTTGTTCGGGCTCATGGCGACGATGCCCAGCGGCTTGCCGCCGGCGGCTTCGAGAATCGCCTGATCGCCGGCTGCAAAACCGTGCAGCGGCGTGGCGGTGACGTCGATTTCGTTGCTGTAGACCCACAGATGGCCGGCGCGCAGGCGTCGGTCGGCATTGGCTTTCAGGCGCAGGCTGGGCAGGGAAGACATGGCGTGGTGCTCCGCGGGTAAAAGGGCAAAATTATAGCGTTTCGGCGCTGCCGGCGGGGTGGTTAAAAAAGTTGAATGCGTCAGTGCTCTGGCTTTAGCTAGACTGTGCGGTACTTCTCATCTCCGCCGATCCTTCGCCATGACCTATGAACTCACGTCCGAGCAGATTCAACAGATCCTGCAGGGCATCAGCGTACCGCCGCAGCCCCAGATCATGGTCGATCTGCAGATGGAGCAGTTCATGCCCGATCCTGATCTGCGGGCCATCGCCAAACTGATCAGCCAGGATCCCGGGCTGTCCGGGGCGTTGCTGAAAATCGTCAATTCGCCGCATTTCGGCCTGGCCAACCGTATCGCGTCGATCCAGCAGGCAGTCAATCTGCTGGGCTGCAACACGGTGATCAACCTGATCAATGCCCAGTCGATCAAGGGTGAGTTGACCGACGAGGCGATCCTGACCCTCAACCGCTTCTGGGACAGCGCCCAGGACGTGGCCATGACCTGTCTGACCCTGGCCAAGCGCATCGGCTACCACTCGCCGGACGAGGCTTACAGCCTCGGGCTGTTCCATAACTGTGGCATCCCGCTGATGCTCAAGCGTTTCCCCAACTACATGCAGGTGCTCGAGGAGGCCTATGCCAATGCGGCCGAACAGTGCCGCGTGGTCGATACGGAAAACCAGCTGCTGAGTACCAACCACGCGGTGGTGGGCTACTTCACGGCACGTTCCTGGCGCTTGCCGGAACACCTCTGTCAGGTGATCGCCAATCACCACAACGCCTTCTCCATCTTCTGCGATGAAGGTCAGCGCGATGCCCAGCTCAAGACCCTGCTCGCCATCCTGAAAATGGCCGAGCACATCTGCGAGACCTACCGAGTGCTCGGCGGTCAGGGCGTGGATCTGGAGTGGCAGGCCATCGAGCAACTGGTGCTGGAGTACGTGGGCCTGTCGGAATACGACTTCGAGAACCTGCACGAGAGCATTCGCGATCTGACGGTCATGTAATCGCCGCAACGCGCCTGGTCGCTTATCGGTCACCGGCAATCCTGATAAGGTTGCGCACCGTCGTTCTACAGTCGTATCAGCATGCCCGAACTACCTGAAGTCGAAACCACCCGACGCGGCATCGCGCCCTATCTGGAGGGGCAGCGTGTCAGCCGCGTGATCGTGCGTGAGCGCCGCTTGCGCTGGCCCATCCCCGAAGACCTGGACATCCGTCTGTCCGGCCAGCGTATTGAGTGCGTGGAGCGCCGCGCCAAGTACCTGCTGATCAAGGCCGAGACGGGCAGCCTGATCAGCCACCTGGGCATGTCCGGCAGCCTGCGCCTGGTCGAATGCGGCCTAGCCGCGGCCAAGCACGAGCATGTGGACATCGAACTGGAGTCCGGCCTGGCGCTGCGCTACACCGACCCGCGCCGTTTTGGCGCGTTGCTGTGGAGCGAAGACCCGCTGCGCCACGAGTTGCTCAGCAAGCTCGGCCCTGAGCCGCTGGGCGGGCCGTTCGACGGTGGGCGACTGTTCCAGCTGTCGCGTGGGCGCAGCATGGCGGTCAAGCCTTTCATCATGGACAACGCGGTGGTGGTCGGGGTTGGCAACATCTACGCCACCGAGGCACTGTTCGCGGCGGGTATCGATCCGCGTCGCGAGGCCGGCTCGATTTCGCGCTCGCGCTACCTGCGCCTGGCCGAGGAGATCAAGCGCATCCTCGCTCATGCCATCGAACGGGGCGGCACCACGCTGCGTGACTTCGTCGGTGGCGATGGCCAGCCCGGCTACTTCCAGCAGGAACTGTTCGCCTATGGCCGCGGCGGCGAGTTCTGCAAGGTCTGCGGCAGTACCCTGCGCGAGGTCAAGCTGGGCCAGCGAGCCAGCGTTTATTGCCCCAAGTGCCAACGTTGAACATCTGCTGATGGGCGAGCGGTAGGGCGGGGCAACCGCCAAAGGCCAATGGCGGGTTGCACCCGCCCTACGGCAAAAAAACAAGAAAACCGAAGGTATTAGATGTCCGCTAACTACTTGCCGCCCAATCCGGCGGCTGAATGGCTGGGGCGCAGCGTGCTGAAGCTCATGGGCTGGCGTATCGAAGGGCAGTTGCCGAAACTCGACAAGTTCGTCGCCATCGGCGCTCACCACACCTCCAACTGGGACTTCGTGATCTTCATCGCGATGAAGTTCGTGCTGCGTCTGAATGCCCGCTGGTTCGGCAAGCACAGCATCTTCCGCTGGCCATTCGGGGGGCTGATGCGGGCCTGGGGCGGCATCGCCATCCGCCGCGATCGTCAGCTCAACACCGTGGAGCAGGCGGTGCAGGCGTTCCGCGAGAATCGGCAGTTCATTCTGGTGCTGTCGCCCGAGGGCACGCGCAAGAAGGTGGAGCGCTGGAAGATGGGCTTCTATCACATCGCTCGCGGCGCGGGCGTACCGATCGTGATGGGGGCGCTGGATTACCAGAATCGTCGCGTGGTGATCGGGCCGACCTTCTACCCGACGGGTGACGAGCAGGCCGACCTGGCCACCATGCTGGCTTTTTTCCGCCCATTCGTCCCGAAAAAGCCTGAATATGCTTTTCACGGCGATTGACGGCGATCACGCTGACAATTGCCAAGGCGCTGTTATAGTTACTGGCACCGTTGCGACTAACCTAAGGATCGATTCATGAAAGCGTTCCGCTCAACCGCTGTTGTCCTGGCGCTGACCTCTGGCCTGCTGGCACTGCCTACCCAGGCTGAAGTGGTGCAGCAGAATGCCAGTGGTGATCCGCTCTACAACGTCGAGGCGCCCAAGGGCTACGCCATGGTCGGTGACCTGGTGATTGCCCGGCCGTTGCTGATCGGCGCCACGGCCATCGGCGCCGCCGCCTTCATCGTCAGCCTGCCGTTCACCGCCCTGGGCGGTAACGTCGGCGAGGCCGCTCAATCGCTGGTGGTCGAGCCGGGGCGTGAAGCCTTCGTACGTTGCCTGGGCTGCACCAGCAGCGGCTACAAGCAAGACTGATCCCGTTCGATCGCTTTTGCGGCCTCTCGCCTTCATCGGGCGAGGGGCCGCTTGCGTTTGAGAGTTGCTGTAGGGCATTCAATGGCCCTCTCTGTACACCGCTGAAAGGATGAAACGGTGGTCATGAAATACCTGCGCGGGGTCATGTTGGCCCTGGTCGTTGCGGGGCTGATCGCCTCGTTCTGGTTCAGCGAAGGATGGCTGCAGCTCTGCGCCGGTCTGGCGGTCTTCCTGTTCGGCATGCAATGCCTCGAAGAAGGCCTGCGGCAGTTGGCTGGCAGCAAGCTCGAGCAGATTCTCGGGCGCAGCACCGCCACCCCATTCAAGAGCCTGCTGTTCGGCGTCGGCGGTACCCTGCTGTTGCAGTCCAGCACGCTGGTGTCCTTGCTGACCATCGCCTTCATCAGTGCCGGCCTGATCCAGCTGGCAGGTGGCATCGCCATCCTGTTCGGCGCCAACCTTGGCGCTACCAGCGGCATCTGGCTGCTGGCCATGGCCGGGCAGAACCTCAGCCTCAGCCCACTGGCCCTGCCGTTGCTGGTGTTCGGCGTACTGGCTGGTTTTTTCGGCCCCAGCAGCAAGGCGGCCGGGCGTATCGTGCTGGGCATCGCCTTCATCTTCCTCGGTATCGACCAGATTAAGGAAGGCTTCGCCAGCTTCGGCGATGGTCTGGACATGACCCAATTGCGCGCCGACGGCATACTCGGCGCGCTGCTGTTCACCGGTATCGGCATGGCCATTACCGTGGTGCTGCAGTCCAGCCATGCGACCCTGATGCTGACGCTGGCGGCGCTGGCCGGCGGGCAGCTGGAGCTTGGCCAGAGCCTGGCCATCGCCATCGGCTCGAACGTCGGCAGCAGCGTCACCACGGCGTTCGTCGGCTCGCTGGGCGGCAACCGCAGCGGTCAACGCCTGGCACTGGCGCATGTGGTCTTCAACCTGGTCACCGGAATAGTGGCGTTCATCCTGCTGGAGCCCATGACCTGGCTGGTGCACGCCCTGGCCGCGCCGCTTGGGCTGGGTGATAACCGTCTGATCCAGCTGGCCATGTTCCACACCCTGTTCAACGCCATGGGGGTGATGCTGTTCTGGCCATTGCAGGGGCGTTTGGCGCTGATGCTGATTCGCTGGCTGCCGGAGCGAGTCGAGCCGCAGGTACTGATCACCGAACTGGCGCCTGCCGTGGCTCGCAAGCCGGAGCGCACCCGGGCCCGCTACCTCAACGAGCGTGCGCTGGATTCGGTCGAATCGGCCTCCGTCGCGGTGGTGCAGGAGCTGGGGCACCTTGGCCGCCTGAGCCTGGAGGTGATCTGCCATGCCCTCTACCTGCCGGTGGATCAGTTGGCGCGTGCGCGGGCGGATGATCGTCTGCTGCGCGACAAACCCGCGCTGGGCGGCTT
Source organism: Pseudomonas sp. C11 (assembly GCF_034683865.1). Lineage (NCBI taxonomy): Bacteria > Pseudomonadati > Pseudomonadota > Gammaproteobacteria > Pseudomonadales > Pseudomonadaceae > Pseudomonas > Pseudomonas sp. C11. The sequence continues at coordinate 221,347 of NZ_JAWIIP010000003.1, read as the reverse complement.
CGATGCGGAGCACCTGTACCAGTTTCACATCAAGGGTGTTTATGGCGACTTGCTGAGCTTCATGGGGCGCATGGAGCTGCCCATGGATGAGGCGCACCAGCAGTTCTGGGTCAGTTGCCAACTGGCGGCGCTGCAACTGGTGGATGCGGTCAAGGACGCCAAGCACCTGCAGAAGAATCTTGGCCATTACCTCGATGAGCCCGATTCAGCCGCGCGCAGCGCCTATGTCGAATTGCGCCGCCATCTGGTGTCGATGCTCCATGAGCTGCGTGACCTGGCCCGTGCCGACCTGCCGGAAGAGGCCTGGCGCTCGCGCCTGGCCTGGCTCGATGAGCAGGCGGCGGGGTTCGATGCGACATTCCGCCAGCGGTTGTTCGCCGAAGTGCGCAATGGCCGCCTGGATGGCCTGCAGACCAGCTCGCTGATGAATGATGTGGGCTATGTCAGCCGCATCTTCCAGAGCCTGCGCAACGTGCTGATGCTGGGCGATGAACAGGCTCTGTTCCGCGAGTTGCGCCGCTTCGGTGACGACGAGGAGAGCCTGATCAGGCTCTCCTAGCGTTCACCATTACTTGTTCGGTACCACCAGCGACTGCCCGATGCCGCGCGGATCGCTGGCGGCCTGTACTTCGCCGCTGGCCTTGTCCCAGAACAGCACCTGCTGATTGCCGTACTGCCGATCCAGGCGCTTGAGGCTGTAGCCGCGCTTTTGCAGCTCGGCAATCTGCTCAGGGCTGAAGGTATCCGGTTCATGCTCGATCACGTCGGGCAGGAACTGGTGGTGGTAGCGTGCCACGGCGGGCCAGCTTTCGACGGGCTGGCCGTCGAGGTATTGCAGCATCGACAGCAGCACCATGCTCGGAATGCGACTGCCCCCTGGCGTGCCGAAGGCGGCGAACTCGTCGGTGCTTTCGAGAAAGCTCGGGCTCATCGACGACAGTGGGCGTTTGCCGCCGGCGATGACATTGGCCTTGCTGCCTGCCAGGCCGTAGGCGTTGGCACCGTTGACGTCCGCTGCGAAGTCGTCCATCTCGTCGTTGAGCAGTACGCCGGTGCCGGGCACGGTAAAGGCCGCGCCGAACGGCAGGTTGACCGACAGGGTGGCAGCCACTGCGTTGCCTTCGCCGTCGAGCACGGCGAAGTGGGTGGTGTGATCGCCCTCGTGCCAGGTGCCGGCGGGCGGCAGGCTGGAGCTGGGTGTGGCCTGCTGCGGGTCGATGCTGCCGGCGAGAACGGCGAGATGACCAGGGGAAAGCATCTCGTCCAGCGGGTTCTTGATGAAGTCCGGGTCGCCCAGCAGTTCGCGGTCGCGGTAGGCGCGGCGCAAGGCTTCGACCACGTAATGCACGCGTTGCACAGGCTCGGCATCTCGCCAGGGCAGTTGTTCGAGGATACCCAGGCTTTGCGCCAGGGCTACGCCACCGGCCGACGGCGGCGGGGCACTGATCAACTCGTGACCATCTTCCAGGGTGAAGCGCAGAGGCGCACGGCTGACCACGTGATAGCCGCGCAGATCGTCCATCGTCCAGATCCCGCCGGCGCGGCGCACACCGTCGACCAGGCGTTCGGCCTGGGCGCCGTAGTAAAAGCCGGCGCGACCATGGTCAGCCAGCGCCTGCAGGGTGGTGGCCAGTTCCGGCTGGCGCAACAGATAACCCTCGGCGGGGACTTCTCCCTGGTTGAGGAACAGGCGCGCACTTTCCGGATCATCGCGCAGAGCAGCCAAGCGCCAGGTGGCGCGCTCGCGGTAGACGCGATCGATGGCAAAGCCCGCGCGCGCCAGGGCGATGGCCGGGGCCAGGCTGGTTTTCAGGGGCAGGCGGCCATGCTTTTCGGCCAGTTCCACCAACGCCGCCGGCAAGCCCGGAATGGCGGCGGCGAGGGCGCCATTGAGCGACAGCTCGCGTTGCACCTGGCCGTCCTTGACGTAGAGATCGGCCTTGGCCTCCAGCGGTGCTCGTTCGCGGGCATCGAGGAAGTCATAGCGCGGCGTGTCGCCGGCGCTGCGCAGGAGGAAGAAACCGCCGCCGCCAAGCCCGGAACCGTAGGGCTCGACCACGGCGAGCGCAGCGCTGGCGGCCACGGCGGCGTCGGAGGCATTGCCGCCGGCGTCGAGCATCTGCTGAGCGGCTGCCGTGGCGGCGGGGTGGGCGGTGGCGATTGCGGCTTGATGGGGCGTGGCCTGGGCCAGCAGGCTGGCGCCAAGCAGCAGGGTCGATAGCAGGAGTTTGCGCAGCATGCGATCTACCTAGAGGGGCTGAGGAGATCGCAGCTTAACAGTCTTGACCTGGTGTGGGCGTCTGCCTGGCCAGGTGCGGATGCGACTCAGGCCTTGCCGGTGATGATGCGGTATTTCTGCATCAGCTCATCCTTGCTCTCGACGTTGTTCTCGTCGAGCGGGATGCAGTCGACCGGGCAGACCTGCTGGCATTGCGGCTCGTCGTAATGGCCGACGCATTCGGTGCACAGGTTGGGGTCGATGACGTAGATCTCCTCGCCCTGCGAAATGGCGCCGTTCGGGCACTCCGGTTCGCAGACGTCGCAGTTGATGCAGTCGTCGGTGATGATCAGGGACATGGGACAACTCCTGTCGAAGCGTGGGCGTCGACATTGGCAGACAACGATGCGCGAATTGTGCCGGATTGGTGCTGCTTGTGCCATGCGCCCGTGCTGCATCTGTGGGAGGGGCTTTAGCCGCGACAGTCGCCGCTGCAGCGCCTCCCACAAGTGCTCTTCAGCTTTTGCGAAAGCGCTCTTGCAACGCGTCGGCCACGGCGGGATGGACGAATTTGGTGATATCGCCGCCGAGGGCCGCGATCTCGCGTACCAGGGTCGAGGAAATGAAGGAGTACTTTTCCGACGGCGTGAGGAACAGGCTCTCCACATCCGGTGCCAACTGGCGGTTCATGTTGGCCAGCTGGAACTCGTACTCGAAGTCCGACACCGCCCGCAGGCCGCGCAGGAAGACATTGGCGCCCTGTTCCTTGACGAAGTGCGCGAGCAGGGTGGAAAACCCCACCACTTCGACGTTCGGCAGGTGCTTGGTGACCTCGCGGGCCAGCTCGACACGTTGTTCCAGGGGGAACAGCGGGTTCTTCTTGGGGCTGGCGGCGACGGCGATGATGACGTGATCGAACAGGCGTGCAGCGCGTTCGACCAGATCACCGTGGCCCTTGGTGATGGGGTCGAAGGTGCCGGGGTATAACACTCGATTCATCGGGACGTCCTGGCGGGTCGAAAAGGAGTCGGATGGTAGCGCAGCCCATCCCGGCGGCCAAGCCACGGGGATGAGCTGTGTGTTCCGACCAGGGCGCCGACGCCTCTAGCTCGAGCTTTTCAGGCGTTCACCAAGCAGCGTCGCAAGCTTGGCGGTCAGCCCGTAGATCGACAGTTGCGGGTTGGCGCCGATGCTGGTGGGGAAGATCGAACCGTCGTGAATCGACAGATTGGCCAGTTGATGGTGGCGACCGAGGCTATCGACCACCGCCTGCTGCGGGTCTTCGCCCATGGCGCAGCCACCCATGACGTGAGCGCTGCCCAGGCGGGTGCGGTACAGCGCCAGGTCGAGGTTCTCGATCATGTCCTTGGCCTCGCCCCAGGTTTTGACGAAGCGTGCGTCGGCATGGGTCGGCATCACTGCCTTGGCCCCGGCGGCGAACTGAACCTCGGCCATGGTCAGGAAGGCGCGGCGCACGCCATCCCAGGTGTAGTCGGTCATCTGGTAGTCGAGCACCGGGCTACCATCGCCGCGCAGCTCCACCCGGCCTTCGGCGCAGTCCGGATGGAAGCCGTCACGCAGCAGGGCGAGCATCACGTTGGTGTGCGGCAACTGCTCCATGCGCAGGGCGTTCTCGCGGCCGAACTCGCCGAGCAGGGTGGCGGTCAGCGCCGGCTGCAGCGGCGGCACCTCAAGCTTGAAGGACAGCCGGCCAGTGGTGCCGTCATCCCACTGGAAGTGGTCGGAGTAGAGCGATTGCGGCGCGCCGTAGAAGGGGTTGATGACCTGCTCGAACTGCGCCGCAGAGAAGTTCACCAGATGCAGGTAGGTGCGTCGGCCGACGCGTTTGTGCGGGTCGGGCACCGCGGAGCGCAGCAGCAGCCCGGGCGTGTTGATGCCGCCGCCGGCCAGCACGTAATGCCGCGCCTTGACCCGGATGCGCTTGCCGGTAGGGGCCACGCAGCGCGCGTCCATGCCCTGGCAGTCGATGCCGACCACTTTGTCGCCTTCGATCACCAGCTTGTCGGCGCGTACCAGGTAGAGCAGCTCGCCACCCGCATCGAGGGTGGCGGGGATGGTGGTCACCAGCATCGATTGCTTGGCGTTGGTTGGGCAGCCCATACCGCAGTAACCGAGGTTCCAGCAGCCACGCACGTTGCGCGGGATCACTGCCCAGTGATAGCCGAGCTTGTCGCAGCCCGTGCGGATCACCTCGTTGTTGGCGTTCGGAGGCACCATCCAGGGGGCGACGCCCAGGCGTTGCTCCATTTTTTCGAACCAGGGCGCCATGGAAGCGACATCATGGTCCTTCACGCCATGGGCCTCGGCCCAGTGCGCCAGGGTCTGCGGTGGCGTGCGGAAGCTGCTGGTCCAGTTGACCAGGGTGGTGCCGCCGACGGCGCGCCCCTGCAGGATGGTGATGGCGCCATCCTTGCTCATGCGGCCGATGCCTTCCTGATAAAGGGTCGGGTAGGCCTCGGCCTCCTGCATCTTGAAGTCATCGCTGGTCTTCAGCGGGCCTTCCTCGATCAGCAGCACCTTGTAGCCAGCGGCGCTGAGGATTTCCGCGGTGGTGCCGCCACCGGCACCGCTGCCGACGATGGCGACATCCGCTTCCAAGGTCAGGTCGTTTTCCAGGCGCGAACCGTCGTATGTCTTCCAGCCCTTGGCCAGGCCTTGCTTGAACAGATCGGGTACAGGCATTTCAGGCTCTCTTGTCGTTATCAGTGACGCCGGCAATTTCACGTGTAGGAGCGAATGGGTAGGGTGGGCTTCAGCCCACCAATGCTGGTCGCTGTGGGTGGGCTGAAGCGGCTCGCCGCCCGGCCCGGCCTACGGATCAGCCGCTATACGGTAGGCGGGCCGGGATAGCCGCAATGCGCCCAGGCCTCCTGGCGGCTGTACCAGGCCATCATCACCAGTTGCAGCAGCGAGGCATGGCCCATGCGCAGCAGGCTCAGGCTGCTGTTTTGCCAGCGCTTGAGGAACTGCCGCACGTCATCGCCGCTGGCGTTTTCCCAACTGCCCCAGACCCCGGTCAGCGGACCACGGGTGATGGGCAGGGCCAGGACGTCGAACAGCTGCACGGTCAGCTTGAGCATCTCCGGCGACAGGTGCGCCAGGCTGTTGTCGAGGCTCTTCAGCGTGCCGTCGATGGCCTGTGGCATCTGTTCGGCGCTGACGGCGCCGTCGAGCATCACCGGGATCAGCGCACGTAGAAACGGCAGATCGCTGCTGCGCAGAATCAGGTAACCGCCAGCAGGTGTGCTGGCCGAGCAGCCGCTGAGCGTTGCGGTCAGCCCGGCAGTGCCGAGCAGCGCTGTGCCCATCAGACCGACCTTGAGCAGGCTGCGCCGCGAGAGTTGCGGCGCGTCGAGTGTGGTGTCGTTCATTGTTGTTATCACCAGGCGTAGAGCGGGCCAGGCCCGCGTGGATCAGCGTACGAACAACTTGTAGACCAGCTTCTGCAGCGCCTTGCCATACGGCGGATAGATCAGCCGTGCGGCGTTGAAGCGCTGCTTGATGAACACGCCCTTGGCCTTGCTGAAGGTCAGGAAACCTTCGTGACCGTGGTAGTGACCCATGCCCGACGGGCCGACGCCGCCGAACGGCATGTCGTCCTGGGCCACGTGCAGCAGGGTGTCGTTCAGGCACACGCCGCCAGAGTGGGTTTCATGCAGCACACGCTGCTGCTCGCGTTTGTCGTAGCCGAAGTAGTACAGCGCCAGCGGGCGAGGGCGCGCGTTGACGTAGGCGAAGGCATCTTCGATACGGTCGTAGGGCACCACCGGCAGCAGCGGGCCGAAGATCTCGTCCTGCATCAGTTTCATGTCGTCGTTGACTTCCAGCACCAGGCTTTGCGGCAGGCGCCGGCCCTGGGCTTCGGGGTAGATCGGTACGACACGCGCGCCCTTGGCCTGGGCGTCCTGCAGGTAGCCGTTGAGGCGCGCCAACTGGCGCTCGTTGATGATCGCGGTGTAGTCCGGGTTGTCCTTGAGCGCCGGGTAGAAGCGCTGCACCACCTCGCGGTAGGCGCTGACGAAGCCGTCGACGCGATCGCGCGGCACCAGCACATAGTCCGGCGCCACGCAGGTCTGCCCGGCATTGAGGGTCTTGCCGAAGGCGATGCGCTCGGCGGCGTCGGCTAACGGCACGTCGGCGGAAACGATGGCCGGCGACTTGCCGCCCAGTTCCAGGGTCACCGGAGTGAGGTTCTCGGCGGCGGCGCGCATCACATGCTTGCCGATGCTGGTGGCGCCGGTGAACAGCAGGTGGTCGAACGGCAGCTTGGAGAAGGCCATGCCGACTTCCGCCTCGCCCAGGGCGACGCTGACCAGATCCTCGGGGAAGATGCGCGCCAGCAGATCCTTGACGAGTTGCGAGGTGACCGGCGTGGACTCGCTCATCTTGATCATCACCCGGTTGCCGGCGGCCAGGGCACCGGTCAGCGGGCCGATGGCGAGAAACAGCGGGTAGTTCCACGGCACGATGATGCCGACCACGCCCAGCGGCTGGTAGATGACCTTGGCCGAGGCCGGCATGAACTGCAGGCCGACGCTGCGCCGCGAGGGTTTCATCCACTTCTTGATGCGCTTGGTCGCGTAATGAATGCCATGCAGGCTGGGCATCAGTTCGGCGAGCAGGGTTTCGTCGGCCGAGCGGTTGCTGAAGTCGGTGGAGATCGACGCCACCAGGGCGTCCTGCTGCTGGGTCAGCAGCTCGCTCAGGGACTTCAACCACTGGATACGTTGTTCAGCCGACGGCATCGGATTGGCGGCAAAGGCAGAGCGTTGCTGGGCGAAGGTGGCGTCCAGCTGGCTGATCTGCTGTTGGCTGTGCTGCAGGTAGGCGATGTCGGCGACCATTGGGTTTCTCCTCGACGTTCCAGCGGGCTGCATGGGAATGACTGTGCTGGATTTTTAGAGCAATTACTCTAATGTGTCAAATAGGATGCCGCGTCGCCGTCTTCGCTGCACCCTAACCAAAGGCCTGGCAGCGCCTGCGCAGTGCATCTGGGGGTAACACTTCGGCTGTTTCGCCTGTACCTTTGCCACTTTTGAAGCCGAGATCGAGCAGCGCCATGGCACCACCCAAGACCCGCGACCGCATCGTTGCCGAGAGCCTGGCCCTGTTCAACAGCCAGGGCGAGCGCAACGTCACCACCAATCACATTGCCGCGCATTTGGGCATGTCGCCGGGCAACCTGTACTACCACTTCCGTAACAAGCAGGCGATCATCGCCGAGCTTTTCGCCCAGTACGAAGCGCAGGTCGACAGCTTTCTGCGCCCGCCCGAAGGACGTGCACTGACAGTGGCGGACAAGACCTTCTATCTGGAGGCGCTGCTGGCGGCGATGTGGCATTACCGCTTCCTGCATCGCGATCTGGAGCACCTGCTCGACTCCGACGCCGAACTGGCCGAGCGTTACCGCGCCTTCGCCCGGCGCTGCCTGGTGGGTGCGCAGTCGGTTTATCAGGGCTTCGTCGAGGCCGGCATCCTGCTGATGACCCCGGCGCAGATCGAGGCGCTGACGCTCAACGCCTGGATCATCATGACCTCTTGGGTGCGCTTTCTCTGCACGGCTGGCGCCAGCCCGGACAACCTCAGCCAGGACATGCTGCGCCGTGGTATCTACCAGGTGCTGGCGCTGGAGGGCGGCTATGTCGCGCCATCCGCCCGTGAGGCGGTCGAGGCGCTGTATGGCCGGCTGCACGTGCCGCTGGAGCAGGTGCTGGGGTGATTGCCTCACGCGCTCGGCCTCTGTAGGAGGGGCCTTAGCCGCCGTCTTTTCGCCGCTGAAGCGCCTCCTACAATCCGCATTTATTGCCGTGCGGGGTGCAAAGGCCGTTGTCGCGTCTTCCCGGATTTCATCCGGGCTACAGCCTTGCATGTCGCGTACGAGCGGCTTCAGCCGCGATTACCTGGGGTCAGCCAGCCACTGCGGAATCCGCCGCTCCAGGTAGTACACCGGCTTACGCGGGCTGCCTTCGACGAAGCCGACATGCCCGCCCTTGGCGTGCAGCTCGAACTCCGTACCAGCGGCGAGCTCGCTGGCCTCGGGCAGGCTATGGCGGAAGATGAAGGGATCATCCTCGGCCTGAATGATCAGCGTGCGCGTGCGGATCTCACCCAGGTAGAAGCGGCTGGAGGCGCGCCGGTAATAGTCGTGGGCATCGGCAAAACCGTGCAGTGGCGCGGTGAAACGCCCGTCGAAGTCCCAGAAGGTACGCATGCCGTCCAGTGGCCCCAGACGCTCCAGCACCGATAGCGACTCGCTCCGGCCCTGCTCGCTGAACAGGCGCTGCTTGTTGTTCACGTAGGCCACCAGTTCGCGCATGAAATGCGCCTGGTACAGCCGCGAGAAGCCCAGGCCGATACGGTCGGCGCACTGATCCAGACGAAACGGCACCGACACCGCCACCGCGCCCTGTAGCTGACTCTGCGCGCCGCTTTCGCCGAGGTACTTGAGCAGCACGTTGCCACCCAGCGAATAGCCGACGGCATACAGCGGCGCCATTGGCCGTTGCGCGCGCAGGTGCACCACCACCGAGGCCAGATCCTCGCTTACGCCAGAGTGGTAGCCGCGCGGCAGCAGGTTGGGCTCGCCCGAGCAGCCACGCCAGTTCAGCGCCACGCTGGCCCAGCCGCGCGCAGCCAGGGCCTGCTGTAGGCCTAGCACATAGAGCGAGCTGGAGCTGCCGGTCAGGCCGTGCAGTACCAGCACCAGCGGTGCCAGGGCATCGTGCGGGCCATGCCAGTCGAGGTCGAGGAAGTCGCCATCGTCCAGCCACAGCCGTTCGCGCTGGCGCTCCAGCTGCGGCGGTTTGCGGCAGAACGGGTTCCACAGGGTCTGCAGATGCGGGCCGGGAAGCCACCAGGCGGGTTTGAAGGGGAGGGTCATGGGTGTTGTCTAGCTGACTATTGTATGAGCGAGCCCTGCTCGCGAAGTTTTGTGCCGGCGCGATTCGCGAGCAGAGCTCGCTCCTACAGGCGTAGCCCGGATGCAATCCGGGAGCGATTTCATCCGGGCTAAGTTGGCTCCTGCGGCTAATTTCTTTGCCACAGCGCGTAATGCACCTGGCCGGTGTGTTTCTCGCGGTGCAGGCGCCAGTTGCCCGGCAGGCCCAGGGTCGAGGGTGCGGTCTCGCTTTCGGTGTACACCCAGGCGTCATCGGCCAGCCAGCCCTGCGTTTCCAGCAGGTTGCAGGCGCCTTGCAGCAGATCCTTGTGAAACGGCGGGTCGAGCAGGACGATATCGAAGCGGCGTGGCGCCGGGCGTGCCAGCAGTTGCAGGGCGTCGCCCAACTGGATTTCGCCGTTGCTGCACTGCAGCGTCGCCAGGTGCCCGCGCAGCGAGGCCACCGAGGCCGGGTTGAGATCGCAGGCCAGGCCGCTGGCGGCGCCGCGCGACAGTGCTTCGAGCAGCAATGCACCGCTGCCGGCGAAAGGGTCGAGCACGTGGGCGCCTTCGACATAGGGCGCCAGCCAGTTGAACAGCGTCTCGCGTACCCGATCCGGGGTCGGGCGCAGGCCCGGCCCGTCGGGGAAGGCGAAGCGTCGTGAACGCCACTCGCCACCGATGATGCGCAACTGGCCCTGGCCGCCGTGGGCCTTGCCCGCGGCGGGTTTCTGCGGAGTGCGACCACGCATCAGTGCGGCACCGTGCTGGCGCGTTCGGCCGGGCGCTCGGTGGGCGGTGGCAGCTCTTTCTGCGGCACCGTCGGACCGGCGGTGACCACCACCATGGCTTCGGGATCGAGGTGCTTGGCCATCGCCGCCTTGACTTGCTCGGTGGTCAGGCTCTGCACGTCGCTCATGAAGTCGTCGAGGTAGCTCAGCGGCAGGTCATAGAAACCCATCGACGCCAGTTGCCCGACGATATCGGCGTTGCTCGCGGTGGACAGCGGGAAACTGCCGGCCAGTTCGCGCTTGGCGCTATCCAGCTCCTGCTGGGTGGGGCCGTCACGCAGGTAGTCGGCGAGCAGTTGCTTGACCAGTGCCAGGGTGCCTTCGCTCAGCTCGGCACGGGTCTGCAGGTTGATCATGAAAGGGCCACGTGTCTGCATGGCGCTGAAGCCGGAGTAGACGCCGTAGGTCAGGCCGCGTTTCTCGCGCACTTCGCTCATCAGGCGGGTGCCGAAGCCGCCGCCACCGAAGATCTGGTTGCCCAGGTACAGCGCGGCGTAGTCCGGATCACGCCGGTCGATGCCGAGCTGGGCGAGCATCAGATGGGTCTGGTTGGACGGATATTCGATATGGCGGGTGCCCGGCTTGGGCGTCTGCGGCTGGGCGATCTTGGCCAGCGCCGGCCCCTGCGGCAGGGCGGCCGATACCTGGCTGGCGATGGCTTCGGCCTCGGCGCGCGTCAGGTCGCCGATCAGCGCGATCACCGTGTTGCCGGCGGCATAGGCGCGGGCGTGGAAGGCCTGCAGTTGCTGGCGGGTGATCGCCGGGATTGATTGCGCCGTACCGTCGCTCGGGTGAGCGTAGGGATGCTGGCCGTACAGGCGTTCGAACAGCTCCAGGCTGGCCAGCTTGCCCGGGTTCTGCTTCTGGAACTCGAAGCCGGCCAGCAACTGGTTCTTGATCCGCGCCAGCGAATCCGCGGGGAAGGTGGGTTTGCCAAGGACATCCGCGAACAGTGCCAGCGCCGGCTCGCGTTGCTCCGGCGCGCTCAGGCTGCGCAGGCTGGCCACGGCCATGTCGCGATAGGCGCCGTTGCCGAACTCGGCGCCGAGGCCCTCGAAGCCAGCCGCAATGGCGCCGACATCCTTGCCCGGTACGCCTTCGTTGAGCATGGCATTGGTCAGGGTGGCCAGGCCCGGCACGCCGCCGTCCTGGCTGCTGCCGGCGGCGAATGTCAGGCGCAGGTCGAACATCGGCAGCTCGTGGGCTTCGACGAACAGCACCTTGGCGCCTTGCTCGGTGTGCCAGGTCTGGATATCCAGGGTACGACGGCTGGGTGCCTGGTCATCGAGCTCGGCCAGCGATTGCAGCTTGGCACCATCGCCCGTCGGTGCGTGACTGGGGACGAGGCTGCAGGCGCCCAGCACCAGGGCGGTGGACAGCGCCAGGCCGAGCAGGCCCAAACGGCGGTGCTCAGTCTTCATGATGGAACTCCTGGTTACGGGACGCTTCGGGCAGGACATGGGCGACGCTCAGGCGGTCGCGGACGAAGAAGGTGCGGGCAGCCTGCTGGATATCGGCCGGGGTGACGGCCTGCAGTTCGGTCAATTCCTGGTCGATCAGCTTCCACGACAGGCCGACGGTTTCCAGTTGGCCGATGCTGGTGGCCTGGCTGGTGATCGAGTCACGCTCGAACACCAGGCCGGCGATGACCTGGGCGCGTACGCGCGCCAGTTCGGCGGTCGAGGGCGGGGTTTTCTTCAGATCTTCCAGCTCGCGCCAAAGGCCGGCTTCGGCTTGCTCCAGGGTCTTGCCCTTCTGCACGTTGGGTGTGGCGGTGAGGACGAACAGGCTGTCGCCACGGGTGAAGGCGTTGTACCAGGCGCTGGCGCCGGACACGAGTTCCTGCTCGCGTTCCAGATGGCTGGACAGGCGTGCGCTATAGCCGCCATCGAGCAGGGCAGCAGCCAGGCGCAGGGCGTAGACCTGGCGCGGCGTTTTGGTGGTGGCCAGCCCCGGCACGTTGAAGCCCATCAGCAGGCTCGGCAACTGCGTCTTGAGGTGCAGCGTGAGGCGTCGTTCACCTGCGGCGGGCAACTCCAGCGGCAGCTTGGCGGTGGGCACCTCGCGGCGTTCGATGGCGCCGAAATAACGCTGGGCAAGGGTTTTCACCTCGTCGGCGCTGACGTCGCCGACCACCACCAGCGTGGCGTTGTTCGGCGCGTACCATTTCTTGTACCAGGCGCGCAGCTCATCGATGTGCATGCGCTCGAGGTCGGCCATCCAGCCGATGGTGGGGATGCTGTAGCCGCTGGCCGGATAGGCCATGGCCTTGAACTGCTCGAAGGCCTTGGACGAAGGGCGATCATCGGTGCGCAGGCGGCGTTCCTCCTTGATCACCTCGATTTCCTTGTCGAATTCGGCTGCCGGCAGTTGCAGGCTGGCCAGGCGGTCGGCCTCCAGCTCCAGCGCAACCAGCAGGCGGTCGCTGGCCAGTACCTGGTAATAGGCGGTGTAGTCGTCGCTGGTGAAGGCGTTCTCTTCTGCACCCAGTTGGCGCAGCACCTCCGAGGCTTCGCCCGGGCCGAGCTTGGCGCTGCCCTTGAACATCATGTGTTCCAGGGCGTGGGACAGGCCGGTGGAGCCGGGTGTCTCGTAGCTGGAACCGACCTTGTACCAGAGCTGGGAGACCACCACCGGAGCGCGATGATCCTCACGGACGATGACCTTCAGGCCATTGTCCAGGGTGAATTCGTGAGTGGGTTGTGCAGGGGAGGCGAACGCCGCCAGTGGCAGGCAAAGCACCCCCAGGATCAGGCCGAGGGGACGGCGTGCAGAGACAATCATCAGGTGTCGTCCTGTTGGATGGCGCGAGGCGGTAGAGCCGCCGTTGACGAGAGGGCGTCAGGATACCCCATCCATGCGACGAGGCACCGCCCGTCGTTCCGACATCGGCGCAAAGCTTTAGGTTCTGTGTGCTGGTGAAGCCGGCTCAGTCGATCAGTGGCGCGTTGATCGTGGTTACGCTCGCCGCCAGCTCCAGCAACAGGCCGTTGACCTGTTCCGCGCTCATGCTGAAGGGATCCAGGCGATCGCTGCAGGAGTACTTCAGGAACAGCTCCCGGTTGGCTTGCTTGGCGCCGGCCCAGCCCATGCTCCAATTGGCATGGCGGCGTACGCTGATTTCCTCGTAGTCGAGAATCGTCAGATCCTTGTGGCGATTATCCTCGGCCAGCCGGTTGTACAAGGCATTGATCGCCGCTCGCGGCCCCTCCAGGGCTTGGAGAAAGGTGTCGGCGTTGCAGCACAGGATGCCGGTGAGGCCGCTGGCTGGGTTGTTGCGACGGGAACTGTCGAGAATTTCGCGGATCAGCTGCGAAGAAATGCCATGGCTGGCACGGCTGGCGTAGGTAAGGCGTACGAGCATATCGGTGATCCTGAAAAGGCTGGCTTGAGAAATAACTTCGACAATTCTGCCTCTGTTTGTACAGTTTTTGTATAGGTATTTGATGGCGCGGTTTGTCGCGCTTTTCGGGCTCGTGATCACGATGGCCTGCGCCTGATCAACGGCAGGTCGCAGGCAGGCGGCGACGCTGCGCGGCGGCGCTCTAAAGTGGTAAAGTCTCGGGTTGTTTCTTACAGCCCAGGCCCTTTTGCGTATCCGTGCGGGCGCAGTTCAAGGACGCGCCTGGCAAGCGAATTTTTCTGAGTGCGGTCAGTGGCTCCTGCTGCTTGCGCTGATCGCTCGCCCCTTTGAGATGACCCATGTTTGGTTCCAAAGACGACAAGAATCCACCGGCCGAGCCCGGTACCCAGGCTCAGCCTGTGAGTGAAGAGAAGAAATCCCTGTTCAGTTGGTGGCGCAAGAAGCCTGCAGAGGCCGCTGCTCAACCCGTTCAGCCGGAAACTGCGCCTGTCGATTCGCCCGAACCTGCAGCGGCGCCTGCCGAAGCGCCGGCAGATCAGCCTGCTGTAGCGTCTGCCGCTGAGCAGCAGGTTGCCGCTCCCGCTCCTGTTGCGGCGCCGGTGGTGGCCGAGCCGCCGCCAGTAATGCCCGAGCCTGTCGCCGCACCGGCGCCGGCACCGACCGCTCCCGTCGTGGCACCGGCCACTCAGGAAAAACCGAGCTTCTTCGCCCGCCTCAAGCAGGGCTTGTCCAAGACCAGCGCCAGCCTCGGCGAGGGCATGGCCAGCCTGTTCCTCGGCAAGAAGGCCATCGACGACGACCTGCTCGATGACCTGGAAACCCGCCTGCTGACCGCCGACGTCGGCGTCGAGGCGACCACCACGATCATCGGCAACCTGACCAAGCGCGTGGCGCGTAAGGAGCTGGCCGACAGCGGCGCGCTGTACAAGGCGCTGCAGGAAGAGTTGGTGACCCTGCTCAAACCGGTCGAACAGCCGCTGGTGATCGACAGCGCCAAGCAGCCCTACGTGATCCTGGTCGTGGGTGTGAACGGCGTGGGCAAGACCACCACCATCGGCAAGCTGGCCAAGAAGCTGCAACTCGATGGCAAGAAGGTCATGCTGGCTGCCGGCGACACCTTCCGCGCCGCTGCCGTGGAGCAGCTGCAGGTCTGGGGCGAGCGCAACAACATCGCGGTGATTGCCCAGCACACGGGCGCCGATTCGGCTTCGGTGATCTTCGATGCGGTGCAGGCCGCCAAGTCGCGCGGCGTCGATGTGCTGATCGCCGATACCGCCGGCCGCCTGCACACCAAAGACAACCTGATGGAAGAGTTGAAGAAGGTGCGCCGGGTGATCGGCAAGCTGGATGAGACGGCGCCGCATGAAGTGCTGCTGGTGCTCGATGCCGGCACCGGGCAGAACGCGATCAATCAGGCCAAACAGTTCAACCAGACGGTGAACCTCACCGGCCTGGCGCTGACCAAGCTCGATGGCACCGCCAAGGGCGGTGTCATCTTCGCCCTGGCCAAGCAGTTCGGCCTGCCGATTCGCTATATCGGTGTGGGCGAGGGCATCGACGACCTGCGTCCGTTCGAGGCGCAGGCGTTCGTCCAGGCACTCTTCGAGGAGCGTGAGCGCGGATGATCCGATTCGAGCAGGTCGCCAAGCGTTACCCCAATGGCCATGTCGGGCTGCACGAACTGAGCTTTCGCGTTCGCCCTGGCGAATTTCTCTTCGTCACCGGCCACTCCGGCGCTGGCAAGAGCACCTTGCTGCGCCTGCTGCTGGCCATGGAGCGCCCCACCAGCGGCAAGCTGATGCTGGCCGGGCATGACCTGTCGACCATCACCAATGCGCAGATTCCCTTCCTGCGCCGGCAGATTGGCGTGGTGTTCCAGAATCACCAGTTGCTGTTCGATCGCACGGTGTTCGACAACGTCGCCCTGCCGCTGCAGATCCTTGGCCTGTCCAAGCCGGAGATCGCCAAGCGCGTCGGTGCCGCGCTGGAGCGCGTGGCGCTGTCGGACAAGGCCGCGCAGGCGCCTGGCGACCTGTCCACCGGGCAGCAGCAGCGCGTCGGCATTGCCCGCGCCATCGTCCATCGTCCCGCTCTGCTGTTGGCCGACGAACCCACCGGTAACCTCGACCCGCGTCTGGCAGCCGAGATCATGGGCGTGTTCGAGGACATCAATCAGTTGGGCACCACGGTGCTGATTGCCAGCCACGACCTGGCACTGATCGCGCGCATGCGCCACCGCATGCTCACCCTGCAACGTGGTCGCCTGATCGGCGACGGAGAGGCGGCCTGATGAGCGCGTCGAAGATGCCACCACCGCAGCCGGCCGAACGTGTCGGCGCGGCACCGCGCAACAAGGTCGCCGATCGTCCGGCGGATGAGCCAGATTTCCGCACGCTGTTCCACGCCTGGCTGGAAAGCCACCGCGCCAGTCTGGTCGATAGCCTGCGGCGCCTGGCCCGCCAGCCCATCGGCAGCTTCTTCACCTGCTGGGTGATGGCCGTGGCCCTGAGTCTGCCGATGGGTCTGTCGCTGCTGCTGGACAACGTCGAGAAGCTCGGCGGCTCCTGGCAGCGTGCGGCGCAGATTTCCCTGTTCCTCGACATGTCGGCCGGCGATCGTGAGGGTCAGGCTCTGCGCGAGCAGATCAAGGCGCTGGATGATGTCGCCGACGCCGAGTGGATCAGCCGTGAGCAGGCGCTCGAGGAGTTCCAGCAGCTTTCCGGGCTGGGTCGGGCGCTCAAGGAATTACCGGAGAACCCGCTGCCCGGGGTGGTGCTGGTGACGCCCAAGGAAGTCGACAAGGCCAAGCTGGAAGCCTTGCGCCAGCGTCTGGCCGAGCTGCCCAAGGTGGAGCAGGCGCAGCTCGATCTGGTCTGGGTCGAACGTCTGACCGCCATCCTCAAGCTGGGTGACCGCTTCGTCTTCGGTCTCAGCGTGCTGCTGATCCTGGCGCTGCTGCTGGTGATCGGCAACACCATCCGCCTGCATATCGAGAACCGCCGCGCCGAGATCGAGGTGATCAAGCTGGTCGGTGGCACCGATGGTTACGTGCGCCGCCCATTCCTTTATATGGGCGCGCTCTATGGTTTTGGCGCGGGTATCTTCGCTTGGCTGCTGCTGGCTTTCGGGCTGGATTGGCTGAACGATGCTGTAGTACGTTTGGCCGGCTTGTACGGTAGCGATTTCGCCCTGAGTGGCGTACCTTCGTCCGACGGTTTTTCGCTGCTGCTCGGCGCCGTGCTGTTGGGCTATATTGGCGCCTGGCTGGCGGTGGCGCGCCATCTCAATGAGCTGGCGCCGCGTTGAGGCCTTGCCTGGCAAGGCTGAACGCAAGCTGACAAGCTATTGTTTTGGTTGATATTGACTATCTGGGCAGGAACTTATCCACAGGCTCTGCATCAGATAGCGCAGTGCTACACTGCACGAGTTTCGTGAATCGGAGGATTCGAATGTCCACTTCCTTGCAACCTGTTCATGCTCTTGTTCCAGGCGCCAACCTGGAAGCTTACGTGCATGCGGTCAACAGCATCCCGCTGCTGACGCCCGAGCAGGAGCGTGAACTGGCCGAAAATCTCTACTATCAGCAGGATCTCGAGGCCGCCCGCCAGATGGTGCTGGCTCACCTGCGTTTCGTGGTGCATATCGCCCGCAGCTACTCGGGCTATGGCCTGGCCCAGTCTGATCTGATCCAGGAAGGCAACGTCGGCCTGATGAAAGCGGTCAAGCGCTTCAACCCGGAAATGGGTGTGCGTCTGGTCTCCTTCGCCGTGCACTGGATTCGCGCGGAAATCCACGAGTTCATCCTGAAGAACTGGCGCATCGTCAAGGTGGCTACCACCAAGGCGCAGCGCAAACTCTTCTTCAACCTGCGCAGCCAGAAGAAGCGTCTGGCCTGGCTGAACAATGACGAAGTGACCGCCGTGGCCGAAAGTCTGGGCGTGGAGCCGCACGAAGTGCGCGAGATGGAGAGCCGCCTGACCGGTCAGGACATGGCCTTCGACCCGGCCGCCGATGCCGATGATGACAGCGCCTTCCTGTCGCCCGCGCATTACCTGGAAGACCACCGCTACGACCCGGCTCGCCAGCTCGAGGATGCCGATTGGAGCGACAGTTCCAGCAGCAACCTGCATGAAGCGCTGGAAAGCCTCGATGAGCGCAGCCGCGACATTCTCTACCAGCGCTGGCTGGCCGAGGAGAAGGCGACGCTGCATGACCTGGCCGCCAAGTACAACGTTTCGGCCGAGCGTATCCGTCAGCTCGAGAAGAACGCGATGAACAAGCTCAAGGGCTGTATTGCCGCCTGAGTTCCTCGCCAACGAAAAAGCCGCACCCAGGTGCGGCTTTTTCATGTCTGCGAATCGGCTGCTTCGGTTTGCCTAGAGCCAGCGCGGCCAGCCATCCGGGCGACGTGACTCGAGTTGGTCGAGGTAGTGGCTGCCGCCCAGTTGACGAATCTGCTGACGAATCCAGCTTGCCCGGCGAGCGATATAACCCGTCGGATGACCCGCACTCCAGCGCAGTGGATTGGGCAGTACCGCGGCCAGTTGGCTGGCTTGCCGCGTATTCAGGTAGGGCGCACCGACCCCGAAGTGATAGCGTGCGGCAGCCTCGGCGCCGAAGATGCCGTCGCCCCATTCCACACTGTTGAGATACACCTCGAGGATGCGCTCCTTCGACCAGAGCAACTCGATCAGTGCGGTGAACCAGGCCTCCAGGCCCTTGCGCAGCCAACTGCGGCCCGACCAGAGGAACAGGTTCTTCGCCACCTGCTGGCTGAGCGTGCTGGCGCCGCGTAGTGAACCGCCATTCTGGTTGTGCGCCAGTGCTGCCTGGATGGCGCCGATGTCGAAGCCCCAGTGCTCGGCGAACTTCTGATCTTCACCCGCGATCACCGCCATCTTCAGGTCGTCCGGCAGTTCGTTCCACGGGCGCCATTGACGCTTGAGCTCCAGGCTTTTTCCGTCATTCCAGGCTTCGATCTTGCGTTCGATCATCAGCGCCGTGCCGGGTGGGGGTACCCAGCGCAGGACGAGCACCAGCGCGGCGCTGGCCAGCATGAACCAGAGCAGCAGTTTGAGGAGGCGGCGGGTCAGGGAACGAAACATGGCGGCTATTAAACCAGATGGTCGGCCCAAGCGCGGGCGGTGAGCGCGAATTTATTCCCGCCTTGGAGCATTAATGGGGCTGTGACAACGCTGCTTACTGCTTCGCACGCGGCAGGGGGTAAACTGCTCGGCATCGTTTCGCTCTTTCGGAGGTTGCATGGCTCGTCTCTGGCTGCTGTTGTCCGCCTTTGCCGGTTTTACCGGCGTTGCCCTCGGTGCCTTTGCCGCGCATGGCCTGAAGAATCGGCTGACGCCTGAATACCTGGCGATCTTCCAGACCGGTACGCACTACCAGTTGATCCATGCGTTGGCCCTGTTCGGCGTTGGCCTCTTGGCGTTGCACGTGCCGGGACGGTTGCCGAACATCGCCGGCGCGGCTTTTGCCATCGGCATTCTGTTGTTCTCCGGCAGCCTCTACCTGCTGACCCTCAGTGGTATCAGCAAGCTCGGCATCATCACGCCGTTCGGCGGTGTTGCCTTCCTCGTCGGTTGGCTGTGTTTGGGCTTGGCCGCCTGGAAGCTGACCTGACTCTGGCGTCAAGGATGAAGACCAATGGCGCCTTTTAGCCTTGGTCACTGGCAGCTCTCGGGCTAGAATGCCGGCCCTCTCCCTAGTTGTGACCGACCCGTCATGCGTATTCAGTTGAACGGCGAACCCTTCGAGCTACCCGACGGCCAGAGCGTCGCGGATCTGCTGGTGCGCCTCGACCTGACCGGGCGCCGCGTGGCGGTCGAACTCAATCTGGACATCGTTCCGCGCAGCCAGCATGCCACCACCCGCCTCGCCGAGGGCGATCGCGTGGAGGTGGTACACGCCATCGGCGGCGGTTGAACGACCGCCGACACCGTTTCACGACCGCGACGGGGTGGCGAGCCGACAGCCGTGCCCCACGATCCGAGGAGTACTCATGAGCCAAGTTCGCAACGACAAGCCCTTCACCCTGGCCGGTCGCACGTTCCAGTCGCGCCTGCTGGTCGGTACCGGCAAGTACAAGGATATGGACGAAACCCGTGACGCCATCGCCGCCTCGGGTGCCGAGATCGTCACCGTGGCCGTGCGCCGTACCAACATCGGGCAGAACCCCGGCGAGCCGAACCTGCTCGACGTGATCAGCCCGGACAAGTACACCATCCTGCCCAACACCGCCGGCTGCTACGACGCCGCCGATGCCGTGCGTACCTGCCGCCTGGCCCGCGAGCTGCTCGACGGGCACAACCTGGTCAAGCTGGAAGTGCTGGCCGACCAGAAGACCCTGTTCCCCAACGTCATCGAAACCATCAAGGCCGCCGAGATCCTGGTCAAGGATGGCTTCGACGTGATGGTGTACACCAGCGACGACCCGATCATCGCCCGCCAGTTGGCCGAAATCGGTTGCATCGCGGTGATGCCGCTGGCCGGCCTGATCGGCTCGGGCCTGGGCATCTGCAACCCGTACAACCTGCGCATCATCCTCGAAGAGGCGAAGGTGCCGGTGCTGGTCGATGCCGGCGTGGGCACTGCCTCCGATGCCACCATCGCCATGGAGCTGGGCTGCGAGGCGGTGCTGCTCAACAGTGCCATCGCCCATGCACAGGATCCGATCCTCATGGCTCGCGCGATGAAGCATGCGGTCGAGGCTGGGCGCCTGGCCTACCTTGCCGGCCGCATGCCGAAGAAACTCTATGCCAGCGCGTCTTCCCCGCTGGATGGTCTGATCAAGTAACGATGCGATTTGCTGCGGGCCGCTTCGCCGGCCCGTCATGTCGCAAAGCACTCTACAAGAGCACAGCATGACTGACACCCAACAGCCCGAACTGACCGAAGACGGTCGCCAGCGCCGTACCATCAAGAGCTTCGTGATGCGCGCCGGGCGCATGACCGAAGGCCAGCAGCGCGGTCTCGACAAGGGCTGGCCGCTGTTCGGCCTGGATCTGGCTGACGGCCTGCGCGACTTCGATCAGGTGTTCGGTCGCAGCGCGCCGCGCACCTTCGAGATCGGTTTCGGCATGGGCCATTCCACCCTGGAGATGGCCGCGGCAGCGCCCGAGCAGGATTTCATTGGCGTCGAGGTGCACAAGCCCGGCGTCGGGGCCTTGCTCAACGGTGCGATGGCGCAGAACCTGAGCAACCTGCGCGTCTACAGCTGCGATGCGCTGGAAGTGCTGCGCGACTGCGTGGCCGACGCCAGCCTCGATCGCGTGCTGCTGTTCTTCCCCGACCCCTGGCACAAGGCGCGTCACCACAAGCGGCGCATCGTCCAACCAGCCTTCGCCGAGCTGGTGCGCAGCAAGCTGAAGATCGGTGGCGTGCTGCACATGGCCACCGATTGGGAGAATTACGCCGAGCACATGCTCGAGGTAATGAATGCTGCGCCGGGCTATCGCAACCTGGCCGCCGATGGCACCTATGTGCCGCGTCCCGAAGAACGCCCGGTGACCAAGTTCGAGCGCCGTGGCGAACGCCTGGGGCATGGCGTTTGGGATCTTAAGTTCCAGCGCGAAGCATGAGCGAAACCGCACGGTGCCATATCGTGCGGGCAAGTGGCAGAATCGCAGACTAGATCGGGCTCACCCGACGGCCAGGATGGCACCTCACCGCAATACACAACAATAAAGCTCGTCCCCGAGGGTGAGCGCACAGACAGCCGCGCGAGCATTTCAGGCGTGGCGAGGAGAGCATTGTGTTGAGATCGGTTTCCCTTCTGCTATTGGGGGCTTTGACGCTGCAGGCCCAGGCCAGGGTCGACGCAGACCAGGCCGAGCGTCTCGGTCGGGATCTGACGCCGCTGGGCGGCGAGATGGCTGGCAATGCCACCGGCACCATTCCGGCCTGGACAGGTGGGCTGGCCAAGCCTCCGGCAGGTTATGAGCCGGGCATGCACCACCCGGATCCCTTTGCCGCCGACCAGTTGCTCTATCGGGTCGACAGCCAGAACCTGGCGAAGTACGAGCCGTTGCTGTCGCCCGGTATGAAGACCCTGCTGGAGCAGAATCCCAGCTTCTACCTGCGAGTGTTCCCCACTCGCCGCAGCGCCGCTGCGCCTCAGCGCATCTACGACGCCACACGATTCAATGCCCTCAACACTGAATTGATCTCCGGCGGTAATGGCGTGCAGGGCGCTGCGGCGGGCGTACCGTTCCCGCTGCCGCAGAACGGCCAGGAGGCCATCTGGAACCATGTCATGCGCTACCGCGGCGAACAGATCAGCATGGTCACCAACCAGGCTGCCGTGCTCGCCAATGGCAGCTACAACCTGCTCAAGCTGGAGCGCGAGGTATATTTCCTCTACGGGCGCGAAGGCGTGACGCCGAAGGATCTGGACAACACCCTTTTCTACTACAAGTACCGGGTGGTGGCGCCGGCGCGGCTCGCCGGCTCGGCCCTGGTGGTGCAGGAAACCCTCGACCAGGTACTGTCGATCCGCAAGGCCTGGCGTTTCAACCGCGGCGAGCGCCGCGTGCGCCGTCTGCCGATGCTTGCCTATGACAGCCTGCAGCCCGATACCAATGGCATGGCCACGGCCGATCAGGTCGATTCCTACAACGGCGCGCCGGATCGTTACGAGTGGCAGCTTCTGGGCAAGCGCGAGATGCTCGTGCCCTATAACAGCTATGCGGTGCACCAGGAGGGCATCCCCTACGGCGATATCCTGCAGGCCAAGCACCTCAATCCCGAGCTGCTGCGCTACGAACTGCACCGGGTCTGGGTCGTCGAGGCATCGCTGCGCAAGGGCTTCAGCCATCCCTACGCCAAGCGCCGCTTCTATCTTGACGAGGACAGCTGGCAGATCCTTGCCGTCGACCTGTACGACAAGAGCGGAGGCCTGATCGGGCTGCAGGAAGCGCATCCGATCAGCTACTACGAGGTACCGATGTTCGGCTCCACGCTGGAAACCATCTACGACCTCAAGGGCGGCCGCTATTTCGTCGATGGCCTGGACAACAACGAGCCGATGTACGACTTCAACGCCAAGTTGACGCCTCGTGATTTCACTCCGCAGGCGTTGCGTCGCGAGGGTAACTGAGGCGTGATTGAGCCCGCGCATCCGCCGGCTGGCGGGTGCGCGGGCTGGGCCGGCAGCCGTCAGGAGTGAGTCATTTCAAGGAGGTCATCGGCGATGGACGTCAGGTTGCATCTCTTCGGGGCATCCGGTTCCGGAACCACGACGCTGGCGCGTGCGCTGGCCGAAAAACATGGCTGGCTGCATCTGGATACTGACGACTTCTATTGGTTACCCAGCGAGCCACCCTATCAGCACAAGCGCACGCCGCCCGAACGTATCGAACTGATCCGCGAATGTGCTGCACAGGCACCCAGCTGGGTACTGAGCGGCTCGCTGTGCAGTTGGGGAGAGGCCTTGATCCCCTCGTTCAGTCATGCCGTTTTTCTACGCCTGGACGATGCCGAGCGTATGCGCCGCTTGCGCCAGCGTGAGGTGCAGCGCTATGGCGCGCGCATCGAGCCTGGCGGTGACATGCATGCGCAAAGCCAGGCTTTCCTGGCCTGGGCGACGGGTTACGAACAGGGTGGCCTGCAGACTCGCAGTCTGCGCATGCACGAAGCCTGGATCGAGCGGCAGTTGAATTGCCCACTGCTGCGCCTGGACTCGACACATGCCACGGCTGCCCAATTGGTTGAGCAGGTCGTGGCATGGCTGCGCCAGTGACGGGCGTCTAGTTGCGGTCGGCCAGAATGCCGATCACCGCGAAGATCAGGATCAGCACCGGGGCCAGGGTGTAGTTGTTGAATTGCGCCAGACCCTTGGCCAGCCAGGGGGTGAGAAAGACCATGGCCAGGCCGTAGCCCACCGCGCAGAACACCACGAACAGCAAGGTGCGCAGGACGAAGTTGAGGTTACCGATGGTGCGTTGTACCCAGGCGTTGATGGCCGGCCCGAACAGCACCAGCAGAGTGGCCATGATGGCCAGGGAAATGTCGCCGAGGTGGCTGCGGCTCCAGCGCGAAAGGGTGACGATCAGGTCCAGTAGCAGATCCATTCAGGCTCCTTCAGTGCGGCGCGGCGTGAGCGATGACCGCGCGGATCAAGCGCGGTAGCCTACCGGAATCCTTGCCTGCTGTGGGTGAACTCGCAAGCCATTGAAAAACTACCTGCGTTGTCATTGCTGCGTTAAAAACAGGCTCAAAATGCTCATTTACAGCTCGTAAACTCCGCTTTTTCGCCTGTTTTTGCCTTGCACTGACTGCCTCGCCTACGTTTTTCAACGACCTGCTAGGCCAGGAACAGCTGCAGCAGATCGTTGAGAAACAGCTGGCCTTTGGCCGTTGCGACCAGGCGCGTAGCGTCGGCCTGCAGCAGGCCTAGGCGCTCGGCCTCGCGGCGCGCTACGTCGAGCTGCGCGAGCGATAGACCGGTACGCTGGGCGAACAGTTCAGCGGGCGCGCCGTCGGTCAGGCGCAGCACGTTCATCAGGAACTCGAAGGGCAATTCGTCGGCATCGAGCCGGCGTTCGCCAGCCTGATAAGCCTTGCCCGGATCCAGATAGTCTTTGGGCAGGCGCGTCTTCCAGGTGCGCAGGATGCGTCCGTCCTGCGTACTCAGCTTGGCGTGGGCGCCGGCGCCGATGCCGAGAAAATCGCCGAACGTCCAGTAGTTGAGGTTATGCCGGGCCTGCTTGCCAGGCCGTGCATAGGCGGATACTTCGTATTGCACATAGCCTTCGGCGGCGAGCAGCGCCTGGCCGGCTTCCTGGATGTCCCAGAGCAGATCGTCCTCGGGCAATTCCGGCGGCTGGCTCCAGAACACCGTATTCGGCTCCATGGTCAGCTGGTACCAGGACAGGTGCGTCGGTGCCTGGGCAATGGCGGTGCGCAGGTCGAACAGGGCGTCCTCGATGCTCTGTTCGGGCAGGCCGTGCATCAGGTCGAGGTTGAAGTTGTCGAAGCCGGCGGCGCGGGCCATATCGGCTGCGCGGATGGCTTCGTCACCATTGTGGATGCGCCCCAGCGCCTTGAGTTTGGCCTCCTGAAAGCTCTGCACGCCAATCGACAGACGATTGATGCCGAGGCTGCGATAACCCTTGAACTTGGCCTGCTCGAAGGTGCCAGGGTTGGCTTCCAGGGTGATCTCGATATCCGGCGCGAAAGCGATTCGCTGCTCGACACCTTCCAGCAGGCGCCCCAGTGCACGATCGGAAAACAGGCTGGGGGTGCCGCCGCCGAAGAAGATCGAGGTCAGTGGCCGGCCGTGCGCATGGTGCAGATCGCTATCGAGATCGGCCAGCAGTGCATCGACGTACTCCTCTTCCGGCAGCGTCGGCCCGGCGGCGTGGGAGTTGAAGTCGCAATAGGGACATTTGCGCACGCACCACGGAATATGGATGTAGAGCGCGAGGGGCGGGAGCAGGAAGCTCCCGCCAATGTTGTCGCTCATGCCAGCCCCAGACGCTGCTTGAGCAGGGCCATGGCGCGGGCGCGATGGCTGAGGCGGTTTTTCTGCTCGGCGGGCAGCTCGGCGCTGGAGCACTGGGTTTCCGGCACCCAGAACAGCGGGTCGTAGCCGAAGCCGTGTTCACCGCGTGCCTCGTGCAGGATGCTGCCGTGCCACAGGCCTTCGCAGAGAATCGGCAACGGGTCGTCAGCATGCCGTACCAGGGCTAGGGCGCAGACGAACTGGGCGCCGCGCTCGGCGTCTGGCGCGTCTTTCAGGGCAGCGAGCAACTTGGCGTTGTTCGCCGCGTCGCCCTGGCCGTCGGCATAGCGTGCCGAGTAGATACCCGGTGCGCCACCGAGGAAGTCCACCGCCAGGCCGGAGTCGTCAGCCAGTGCCGGCAGGCCGGAGATGCGCGCGGCGTTGCGCGCCTTGAGGATGGCGTTCTCGACGAAGGACAGTCCGGTTTCTTCCGGTTCGACCTGGCTGAATTCGCCAATCGAGCGCACGCGCACGGCGTCGCCGAGCATGGCCTGTAGCTCCTTGAGCTTGCCAGCGTTGTGGCTGGCCAGTACCAGTTCCTTGAAGTCGATCATGCGGATATTGCCTGTCAGTTGAACAGTGAATTACAGACTCTGTAGGAGCGGCGCCCCGCCGCGAACCAAGGTGGCCGCACCCTGCAAGCTTCGCCCCGGGGCGAGGCTTCTACGCAAAGCCGCTGGCAGCACCTTTGGGATTATTCGTCCGGGAAGATTTCCTGGTTGAAGGTGATGCGGTGCGACTCGTCACCCTGGCGCACGTCGAGGGTGAAGGTCATGACTTCGCGGTTGTTGAACGGGAATTGCGCCACGTAATAGATGGCGCCGCTCTCGCTGATCTGGCGGAAGGTCAGCGGCGTATTCTGGCCCAGCAGGTTCTTCACCTGGCCACTGACCTGTGCGGTGCTGGCCTTGCCAGCCTTGAGCACGGCGACGTTGACCACGCCCTGAGTCTTGCTACGTGCGAGCCCGGCGGCGGCGGCGATATCCGGCTGCAGGAAGCTGGAGTTGAACACGCTGTAGTGCACGTCGAGGTCGCCAAAGCTCTGCTTACGCTCGGCGGCGGCCGGTAGGGCCATGCACAGGGCGATCAGGAAGGGGATGATGCGACGCATGATGTTCTCCTCGTTCAGACCGCGACACGATGACCGGCCAGGCCTGCCGCACTGATGCGGTAGATGCCGATCTCGCCCAGCAGGTTGGGCCAGATGCGGCTGGCGATGCCGTGGCGATGGTCGCGGTCCACCGCCAGGCGTTCTTCCACGCGGGCACCTTGAGCATGGCACAGGCGCTCGAAGTCCTCGAAGGTGCAGAAGTGGATGTTCGGCGTGTTGTACCAGGTGTAGGGCAAAAAGTCCGAAACCGGCATGCGACCTTTTGTCGTCAGGTACCAGCGGCAGCGCCAGTGGCCGAAGTTGGGGAAGGTGATGATGCAGGTCTTGCCGACGCGCAGCATCTCGGCCAGCACCTTGTCCGGGTAATGCAGTGCCTGCAGCGACTGGGTCATGACCACCACGTCGAAACTGTCGCTGGCGAAATTGCCCAGGCCCAGATCGAGGTTCTGCTCGATGACGTTGACGCCGCGCTCGATGCACAGGGCGATCTTGTCCGGGTCGATTTCCAGGCCGTAACCGGCCACCTGCTTGTTGTCGCGCAGCCAGGCCAGCAGTTCGCCGTCGCCGCAGCCCAGGTCGAGCACACGGCTGCCCGGGGCGACCCATTCCTGGATGATGTCCAGATCCGCTCGCATGCTCATACCTCGATTCGCTTCATGTAGCTGCCGAACGCCTGCAGGTAGCGCGGGATCGGCATGAGGAAGGCGTCGTGGCCCTGTGGTGCGTCGATCTCCAGGTAGCAGATGTTCTTCTTCGCCGCCGTCAGGGCGTCGACGATTTCCCGCGAGCGGGCCGGGGAGAAGCGCCAGTCGGTGGTGAAGGACATGACGCAGAAGTCCGCCTGAGCCACGGCCAGGGTCTTGGCCAGGTCGCCGTCATGGGTGGCGGCCGGGTCGAAGTAGTCCAGCGCCTTGGTCATCAGCAGGTAGGTGTTGGCGTCAAAACGCCCGGAGAACTCCTCGCCCTGATAGCGCAGGTAGCTTTCCACCTGGAACTCGACGCTGTGGAAGTCGTAGTTGAGCTTCTCGCTCTTTAGGCCACGACCGAATTTCTCGCCCATGGCGTCATCGGACAGATAGGTGATGTGGCCGACCATGCGCGCCAGCATCAGGCCGCGCTTGGGGATCACGCCCTGCTCGATGAAGTGCCCGCCGTGAAACTCCGGGTCGGTGAGAATCGCCTGACGCGCCACTTCGTTGAAGGCGATGTTCTGTGCCGACAGCTTGGGTGCCGAGGCGATGGCCAGGCAGTGACGCACGCGCTCGGGGTAACTGATGGTCCATTGCAGCGCCTGCATGCCACCGAGGCTGCCACCGACCACTGCCGCCCATTGCCGGACGCCAAGAACATCGGCCAGGCGCGCCTGACTGTTGACCCAGTCTTCGACCGTCATCACCGGGAAGTCGGCGCCGTAAGGCTTGCCGGTGGCGGGGTTGGCGCTGCCGGGGCCGGTGGAGCCGTTGCAGCCGCCGAGGTTGTTGAGGCTGACAACAAAGAACTTGCGTGTATCGATAGGTTTGCCGGGGCCGATGCAACTGTCCCACCAGCCGGGCTTGCGGTCTTCCGCGCTGTGATAGCCGGCGGCGTGATGATGGCCGGACAGCGCGTGGCAGATCAGCACGGCATTGGAGCAGTTGGCATTCAGCTCGCCATAGGTTTCGACGACCAGTTCGTACTCGGCCAGGCTGCGCCCGCAGGCCAGCGCGAGCGGCTCGCTGAAGCGAAATACCTGGGGGCTGACCAGGCCAACGGAATCTTCGGGAAAGGCAGTAGGCATGGAGGCGCTGCTAACGAATCGGAGGAGGGCGCCAGTCTAAAGAGCACCGACCCCAGCGGCAAGCGAGCGCTCTGCTCTCCCCTCTCCCGCTTGCGGGAGAGGGGGCATAGCGTGCGTGAGCTTAGGATTTAGAGGCTGCGAGGGCGTGCCGCCACCGGCAAACTGACCACCTTGCTTTGGCGCTGTACCGGTGCCGGGCGGCGCAGAACGCGCAGCATCTCGGCAGCCTGGGCCAGTTGCTGCTCCAGCTCTTCCTGATAGCGCGCCAGTTGCACGCTGCGTTTGCGTGATTGCTGGGTTTCCTGGGCCAGGGCCTTGAGGCGCAGCATGTGGCTTTCCAGCATCTGCTTGTGTTCCAGGGTGTTCTGCATCAGCGGCATCAGGGCCTCGGCTGCCCACTGCTCGGCATCCTGGCGCACGCGCTGGTGCAGGCCGATGGCCTCCTGCGCGAGGGTGGCGAAGAAGCGTCGGGTGAGGCTGCGCTGTTCGGTGAGCAGGGTTTTCAGGTGCAGGCGGAATTGATCGCCCTTGCTCTGCAGTTGGCGCAGTTCGCGCCAGTAGCGCTTGAGCTGGAACTGCGGCGCGTCGACGCCGCTAAGCGGGTTTTCCTCGTTGTGCCGCTGGTAGATGGCCGCGACCATCTTGTTGGCCATGTCGGCTTCATGCTGCAGGTTGTGCAGATCCTGTTCGACGGCCTGGAAGAACTGCACGATGGCCTGGTTGATGCCGAGCGTCGTCCAGCTACCGGTGAGGTTGCGGCGTACCTTCTCCAAGTGTTCCTGCAGACGCTCGGCCCGCACGGCGTAGCGCAGCAACTGCCCCTGGCGTTGCAACAGGCGCTGGTTGGTCTTCAGGCCGAGCAGGCGCTTATGGTGCAGGCTGTGGTCGTCCTTGGTCTTGGCGGTCAGCTCGAACAGCAACTGGCCGTTGTCCTGCTGGTGGTTGCCGAGCAGGGCGAGCTGCTCGCTGACCTTCTGCAGGCGCAGCCCCAGCACATGCTGGCTGTTGTTGAGCAGGGCCAGTACCTGGCGTACCACCTGCTCTTCGAGTAGGCGTTCCTTCTGCGCGACGATGCGTTCGCACAACAGGTTTTCCAGGTTGGCCATCTGGCTACGCGCCAGCAAGGCCTGGTCGCCACGCACCTTGGCCAGCAGTGCCTGCTTGGCCGAGAGCGGCAGGACATCTTCCTTGGCAAGGCCCAGTTGCTTGGCTGTGGCGCTCTGGATCTGGGCGATGGCGTTGTGCACGAAGGTCTCGCCAGCCAGGTCGTCCCAGAGCACGTCGATCTTGTTCAATACGGCGAACAGGGTGGTCTGGCTGTCTTCATCCAGTTGGCGGATGTGCTGCTGCCAGATGTTCATGTCGCTGGCCGTGACGCCCGTGTCGGCGGCGAGCAGGAAGATGATCGCCTGGGCGTTGGGCAGCATCGACAGGGTCAGCTCGGGTTCGCTGCCGAGGGCATTGAGGCCCGGAGTGTCGAGAATGCGTAGGCCCTGGCGCAGCAGGGGGTGATCGAAATTGACCATGGCATGGCGCCAGGCGGGCACCAGCACCTGGCCCCGCTTGCCGGCGCTTTCCAGCATGTCGGGGTCGAAGCCGAGCTGAATGGCCTGCTCCACCAGCATGACCTTGGTCTTGGCCACCTGGCCGAACGCCAGGGCCATGTTGTCCGGATCGCTGGCGTCCAGCGGGATGTTCACCCAATGCCGTGGAATGCGTTTGAACTGGGCGACGCTGGCCGAGGTGCTGCGGGTTTCGATGGGCAGCAGGCGGATGTAGGAGCGCTCCGAGCGCGGATCGAAGAACAGTTCGGTCGGACACATGGTGGTGCGCCCGGCCTGCGAGGGCAGCATGCGCTGGCCATATTCGGAGAAGAACAGGCTGTTGATCAGCTCGGTCTTGCCGCGCGAGAACTCGCCGACGAAGGCCAGGGTGATGTGGTCGATGCGCAAGAGCTTGAGCGCGCGCTCGAGCTTGGCGGCTACCGCATCGGAATTGAGTCGGTTGTGCTCCAGCCAACTGCGATAGCGGGTGATCTCGCGGATCAGCTCGCGCTTCCAGGCGACGTAGGCGTCGACCTGCTGGCTGAGACGTTCCATGCTCATCCTGGCTCTCCTTTCGGTCATGGTTACCGCATAAGGACTGGGGCGATGGCATGGTTGTGGGCGACTGCACGTTCCTTTTTGCCCCTTCACCGACCACTGCCGTGGACGTACGCGGCTTGCACCGGCGATGGCGCATTATGCGGCCACTGAAGAGCGCGTCAATTGGCGTGATCGATCGGCCCGCCTTGTGGTCGGGTAGGGGGCGCGAGCGGTCGGCTGATGAGGGGTCAGCCGGGGCGGCGCAGGCCTTCGATGGCCGGAAGTTGCTGGGGGGCTCGAATGCGCAGGCGCTTCTGGCGATTGAGCTCGCCGCTTTCCAGCGTGACCTGGCTCTTGGCCACACCGAAGGCCTTGGCCAGGAAGGCCTGCAGGTACGCATTGGCCTTGCCGTCGACCGGCGGTGCGGTCAGGCGGATCTTCAGCCGCTCACCGTGCAGCCCGGCGAACTCGTCCTTGCTCGCCTTGGGTTGCAGGTGGCAGTCGAGGATCAGATCCTCGCCGTCCCAGCGAAAGTAGCTCGCCACTCAGAGGAAGGGGCTGAGCATCGGCGGCAGGCCGGTGTAGGCCGCCAGACCACCAATGATGAAGCGATCCGCCAGGTTGATGGCGATGAAGGCAAAGATCGGCGAGATATCCAGACCGCCCAGGTTCGGCAGCAGGCGGCGGAAGGGCGCCAGCAGCGGCTCGCAGATCTGGTTGACCAGTTGCGCACCGGGGTTGTAGCTGCCGGGTGCTACCCAGGAGAGGATCACGCTGATGATCATGGCGAAGAAGAACACCTTGAGGAACAGCGAGGTGACGCCGATCACCGACCAGACCAGAAGCTGCAGGATGAAGCCGCCAACGTTGTAGCCCATCAGGGTCAGCGTCACCACCATCAACACCAGTTGCACCAGGATGGCGAGGATCAGCGAGGCCAGGTCGAGCCCGGCGAAGCCCGGAATAATGCGGCGCAGCGGTGTCAGCAGCGGCTTGGTGGCCTTGACCACGAACTGGCTGAGCGGGTTGTAGAAGTCGGCGCGCACCAGTTGCAGGATGAAGCGCAGCAGCACGATCAGCAGATAGAGGCTGCCGAGGGTCTGGATGATGTAGATCAGGGCTTCGATGAGTCCGGACATGTGTGCTTCCTTTATTGGCCCAGTTGTTCGGCGAGTTCGGTCGAGCGATTGGCCGCAGCGTTCAGAGCCTGTTGGACCAGCGCTTCGAAGCCGCCGGCCTGGAAGGTTTTGATCGCCGCTTCGGTGGTTCCGTTCGGCGAGGTGACGCGGCGACGCAGTTCGGCGGCGTCCACATCGCTCTCACTGGCCATGCGCGCGGCGCCCAGCGCGGTCTGGATGCTTAGCTGTGCGGCGGTATCGCGCGGCAGGCCGAGGTTTTCACCCGCGGCGGTCATGGCCTCGATCAGCAGGAAGAAATAGGCCGGGCCGCTACCGGAGACGGCGGTTACCGCATCCAGTTGGGCTTCATCGTCCAGCCACAGGGCCAGGCCGACGGCGCTCAGTACCTGCTCGGCCTGGGCTTTTTGCTCGGGGCTGACGCGCGGGTTGGCGAACAGGCCGGAAACGCCCTGACGCAGTAGCGCCGGGGTGTTGGGCATGCAGCGTACGACGGCGCGCTCGCCCAGCCATTTCTCC
This sequence comes from Pseudomonas sp. C11, assembly GCF_034683865.1. Lineage (NCBI taxonomy): Bacteria > Pseudomonadati > Pseudomonadota > Gammaproteobacteria > Pseudomonadales > Pseudomonadaceae > Pseudomonas > Pseudomonas sp. C11. Next base: position 189,934 of record NZ_JAWIIP010000003.1, on the reverse strand, counting down.
AGGCTGGCGCAACTGATGCCGGCAGCGATGGAGACGATCACCTGATTGGCGGTCAGGTGCGGCGCCAGATCCAGGCAGACGGTCTTCATCGCCTGCGGCTTGACGGCCAGCACGATCAGATCGGCGCCTTCGATGGCCTCGACGTTATCGCTGAACAGGGCGATGCCATGCTGCTGGTGCAGTCGGCCACGCTGCTCGGCGCCCGGCTCGCTGGCGCGGATGGCGTCGGCAGGGACGCCCTGGGCGCGCAGGCCGCCAATCAGGCTGGCGGCCATGTTGCCGGCGCCGACGAAGGCAATGATCGGATGATTCATAGGGCTTCCTTATTGAGGGGCGGTCTGACCGTAGTCACGAGCGCCGAACAGGGCGGTACCGATGCGTACCCAGGTGGCGCCTTCGGCAATGGCGGCCTCCAGGTCATGGCTCATGCCCATGGACAGGGTGTCGAGATTGAGCGCCAGCTCATCGCGCAGTTGGCGCAAACGAGCAAAAGCGGCATGTTGCGCGGCGACGTCGTCGGTGGGTTCGGGAATCGCCATCAGCCCGCGCAGTTTGAGCTTCGGCAGCGCCGTGACGGCGCGTGCCAGTTCCACCAACTCGCTAGGGCTGCAGCCGGACTTGCTGTCTTCACCGCTGACATTGACCTGCAGGCAGATATTCAGCGGCGGCAGATGAGCCGGGCGCTGATCGGACAGGCGTTGCGCGATTTTCAGGCGATCCACTGAATGTACCCAGTCGAAGTGCTCGGCGATGGGCCGGGTCTTGTTCGACTGAATGGGGCCGATGAAGTGCCAGATCAAGGGCAGGTCGCTCAGCTGGGTCTGTTTTTCCAGCGCTTCCTGCAGGTAGTTCTCGCCGAAGTCGCGGATCCCGGCAGCATGTGCCTCGCGGATGGCCTCGGCGGTTTTGGTCTTGCTCACTGCGAGCAGGCCGATCTGCGCGCAATCGCGCTGCGATGCTTGCGCCGCCTCACGGATGCGCGCTCCGACCTTTGCAATATTCTCTGCTATCGTGGACATTACTTGCGGCCCGGCCGTTAAGCGTTCGCGGCATTCTACCTGCTTGCCTGCAATTGGGGAGTCCCATGGATATTACCGAGCTGCTTGCCTTCAGCGCCAAGCAAGGCGCGTCGGATTTGCACCTCTCGGCCGGTCTGCCGCCGATGATTCGCGTCGATGGCGACGTGCGCCGCATCAACCTGCCGCCGCTGGATCACAAGCAGGTGCACGCGCTGATCTACGACATCATGAATGACAAACAGCGCAAGGATTACGAGGAGTTCCTCGAGACCGACTTCTCCTTCGAGGTGCCGGGTGTCGCGCGTTTCCGCGTCAACGCCTTCAACCAGAACCGTGGCGCTGGCGCGGTGTTCCGTACCATTCCCTCCAAGGTGCTGACCATGGAGGAGCTCGGCATGGGCGAGGTCTTCCGCAAGATCACCGACGTACCGCGCGGCCTGGTGCTGGTCACCGGCCCCACCGGCTCAGGCAAGTCGACGACCCTGGCGGCGATGCTCGACTACCTCAACAGCAACAAATACCACCACATCCTGACCATCGAAGACCCGATCGAATTCGTTCACGAGTCGAAGAAGTGCCTGGTCAACCAGCGTGAAGTGCACCGTGACACCCACGGCTTCTCCGAGGCCCTGCGCTCGGCGCTGCGGGAAGACCCGGACATCATCCTGGTTGGCGAGATGCGTGACCTGGAAACCATCCGCCTGGCGCTGACCGCCGCGGAAACCGGCCACCTGGTGTTCGGCACCCTGCACACCACCTCCGCCGCCAAGACCATCGACCGCGTGGTCGACGTGTTCCCGGCCGAAGAGAAGTCGATGGTGCGTTCGATGCTCTCCGAATCGCTGCAGGCAGTGATCTCGCAGACCCTGCTGAAGAAGATCGGCGGTGGTCGCGTGGCGGCCCACGAGATCATGATCGGCACGCCGGCGATCCGTAACCTGATCCGCGAGGACAAGGTGGCGCAGATGTATTCGGCGATTCAGACCGGTGGCGCGTTGGGCATGCAGACCCTCGATGCCTGCCTGAAGACTCTGGTGGCCAAGGGGCTGGTCAGCCGCGACAGCGCGCGCGAGAAGTCCAAGACCCCGGAAAATTTCTGACCCCCGAGCCGGCGGGTGCTTGCGCTCGCCTGCCGATGCCCGGGCGATACCGCGTAAGCACCTGCGAGAACACCGATGGAATTCGAAAAACTGCTGCGCCTGATGGTAGAGAAGGGCGGTTCCGACCTGTTCATCACGGCGGGCGTGCCGCCCTCGATGAAGGTCAACGGCAAGATCATGCCCGTGACCAAGAATGCCATGTCACCGGAGCAGACCCGCGAGACCGTGCTGGGTGTGATGAACGATGCGCAGCGCCGCGACTTCGCCGAAAACCACGAGTGCAACTTCGCCATCAGCGCGCGTGGCATCGGTCGTTTCCGCGTCAGTGCCTTCTACCAGCGCAACCTGGTGGGCATGGTGCTGCGCCGCATCGAGACCAACATCCCCACCCTCGATGAACTCAAGCTGCCGGAAGTGCTGAAGAAGCTGGCGCTGACCAAGCGCGGCCTGGTGCTGTTCGTCGGCGCCACCGGCACGGGTAAATCCACCTCGCTGGCGGCGATGATCGGCTACCGCAACAAGAACAGCAGCGGCCATATCATCTCCATCGAAGATCCGATCGAGTACATCCACCAGCACCAGAACTGCATCGTCACCCAGCGCGAAGTTGGCCTGGATACCGAATCCTTCGAGGTAGCGCTGAAGAACACCCTGCGCCAGGCGCCGGACGTGATCCTCATCGGCGAGGTGCGCTCGCGCGAGACCATGGATCACGCCGTGGCCTTCGCCGAAACGGGCCACCTGTGCCTGGCCACCCTGCACGCCAACAACGCCAACCAGGCGCTGGATCGGATCATCAACTTCTTCCCGCCGGATCGACACAACCAGGTGTGGATGGATCTGTCGCTCAACCTCAAGGCCATCGTTGCCCAACAGTTGGTGCCGACCCCGGACGGCAAGGGCCGTCGTGCGGTGATCGAGGTGCTGATCAATACCCCGCTGGCTGCCGACCTGATCCGCAAGGGCGAGGTGCACGAGCTCAAGAGCTTGATGAAGCGCTCGACCGAGCAGGGCATGCAGACCTTCGACCAGGCGCTGTACAACCTCTACACCCAGGGCGAGATCACCTACGAAGACGCGCTGCTTTACGCCGACTCGGCCAACGACCTGCGCCTGATGATCAAGCTCGGCTCGGAGACTGACGGCGATCACCTATCGAGCATGGCCCAAGGCCTGTCGCTGGAGATTAGCGACGAAGATCCGGGGCGTCGCTTTCGCTGAGGTTGCCAGACGGGGGACGCGATGCGTCCCCTTCGTGTATCTGGGCAATGCGTTTGCCCTTCCTGCCGGCCAGCACCAGCGCCTGGCCATCGCGCTGCGCCCCGGCGCGCGCCTCGCTCATCAGTTGCGGAATCAGCAGTCCTTCCGGCAGGTGCTTCCAGAAGCGCAGCGGCAGATGCTGCTGCATCGCTGTGCGGTTGAGCCGCGCCGGGTTGAAGGTGCTGCCGTAGTAGGCGCGCCACAGCGCCTGGCCATCATCCTCGGGCTGCTGCGCCCAGTCGCGCCACTGTCTCGGGCAGTGACGCTCGTGGCGCAACTGCTGGCCATCCCAGAACACGCCATCACGCGGCGTGGCGATCAGCCAGCTGTGCTTGCCCAGGCGTTCGGCGAAATGGCCGCTGGCCGAGGCGAGGATGTCGTGCGCCGGCTCGAACCAGGCGACGAAGTCCGGTGCGCCTTGTGCCTTGCATGGCTGAAAACGCACGAAGGCATGCAGATGATGTGCTTCGCGGCGTACGGCCTTGAGCCGTCTTTGCAGTTCGCTGCCATCCGGGTCGCCAGCGAGGATGGCGCTGCGCTCGCCCTGTACGAAGCGCCAGAGCACGCGGTAGAGAAGGCTCCAGCGCTCCTCGCCACGGTATTGCGCTGCGCTTTCCAGCAGCTCCAGCAGTTCGGGGGACACACGCAGGCGGCCGTTGGGCTCCGGCGCTCGCTCGGCCGCTTCATCGAACAGGCCGGGCGCGGCTTCTTCGTCCAGCCACTGCAACTGGTGTGGCGCCAGATTCTGCAGCAGAGCACGGCGCGCGGCCTGGCGCCAGGTGGCGAACGTGCCGTCGAAGCGCAGGCTGTGCATCACCACAACGCCATCTGTGCCGGGGTGTCGCGCAGTTGCTGGCGCAGCACCAGGGACTCGTGTTCAGCACGCGGAGGCCGGTAGTCCTGGGTGACGATGAACGGCTTGGCCTTTTCCAGCACGCAGCGCAGGCGGGTCAGATCCTCGAAGCGGATGCGTCGCTCGCGCCGCAGTGCACCCAGGCGCCGCGCGCTAAGCACGCCGATGCCGGGTACGCGGGAGATCAAGGATTCGTCGGCACGGTTCAGATCCACCGGAAACTGCTCGCGGTTGGCCAGCGCCCAGGCCAGCTTGGGGTCGATATCCAGCGCCAGGTTACCGGGACCGGCGAGCAGTTCGTTGGCGCTGAAGCCGTAGCCGCGCATGAGAAAGTCCGCCTGATACAGGCGATGCTCGCGCAGCAGGGGCGGTGCCTCGAACGGCACGGTCTTCGGGCTCTGGGGAATTGGGCTGAACGCCGAGTAGTAGACGCGGCGCAGGCGGTAGTCGTGATACAGGCTCTGGGCGTTATGCAGGATGGTGCTGTCGTCGGTGGCATCGGCGCCGACGATCATCTGCGTGCTTTGCCCCGCCGGTGCGAAGCGCGGCGCGCGGCGTTCTTCCTTGGCCTCGCGCTCACCCAGGTGAATGTGTTGCATGGCTTGGTGGATGCTGCCGACGTTCTTTTCCGGTGCGAGGCGCACCAGGCTGGTCTCGGTGGGCAGCTCGATATTGACGCTCAGGCGGTCGGCATAACGACCGGCCTCGGCGATCAGCTCGGGCGCGGCGTCGGGGATGGTCTTGAGGTGGATGTAGCCACGGAACTGATGCTCTTCGCGCAGCAGCTTGGCGACGCGGTTGAGTTGCTCCATGGTGTAGTCGGCCGAGCGGATGATGCCGGAGCTGAGGAACAGTCCGCTGATGCAGTTGCGCTTGTAGAAGTCGAGGGTCAGCGTCACCACTTCCTCGGGGGTGAAGCGCGCCCGTGGCACGTCGCTGGAGCGGCGGTTGATGCAATACTGGCAGTCGTACAGGCAGAAGTTGGTCAGTAGGATCTTCAACAACGCGACGCAGCGCCCATCCGGCGTGTAGCTGTGGCAGATGCCCATGCCGTTGGTCGAGCCGATGCCATCCTTGCCCTTGGAGCTGCGCTTGGGCGCACCACTGCTGGCGCAGGAGGCGTCGTACTTGGCGGCGTCGGCGAGGATGGTGAGCTTCTCGATCAGTTGCATGGCAGGCGATATCTATACTGTTTTTTTATACAGTATATGGCTGCTGTACAAGGATCAAGTCATCGATGCGACGCTCGACGGTGAGGATGAAACCTTCGTCGCGGTCGGAGCGTCTGAATCCATACCTCGCACACGGAGTTCGTCATGCAACCCCAGGACACTCACAGCAAAGTGATCGGCTACCTGCTCTGGATCTTCGGTTTCCTTGGCTCGCATCGTTTCTACTACGGCAAGCCGGTGACCGGCACCATCTGGTTCTTCACCCTGGGCTTGTTCTTCATCGGCTGGATCATCGACCTGTTCCTGATTCCGGCGATGGATCGCGAGGCAGATCTGCGCTTTACCGCTGGTGAAACCGACTACAACGTGGCCTGGATCCTGCTGACCTTTCTCGGTGTATTCGGTGTGCACCGGATGTACCAGGGCAAGTGGATCACCGGGATCCTCTATCTGTTCACCGGTGGCCTGTTCATGGTGGGCGTGCTCTACGACTTCTGGACGCTCAATACGCAGATTTCCATCAAGAACGCACAGCGTGGCTGAGCGGCAGGGAACTGCATGATGGCGCTTCGCTCAAATGACACAGAGCGGGGCGCCTGCCTCGCGAGGAATTCCCTACAGGGACGTGCCAACTTGCAGTAGATGAGGCACCCATGAATTCCGAAGAGCGAACCTTGATCGATGGCCTGTTCTCGCGTCTGCACGATGCCGAGCGGCAGAGTGCCGCGCGTGATGCCGAGGCCGACGCGCATATCGCCGAGCATGTCGCGCGTCAGCCCGCCGCGCCCTACTACATGACGCAGACCATCCTGATCCAGGAGGCTGCGCTCAAGCGCCAGGATCAACGGGTCAAGGAACTGGAAGCGCAACTGGCCGAGATGCAGCAGCAACGGCCGAGCAGCGGTGGCTTCCTGTCCGGATTGTTCGGCGGCGGTACACGTGATGCGCAGCCGCAACCACAGTCTAATGCGCGACCGGCTGGCTGGGGTGAAACGCGCTTTTCCCAGGGTGCTGCCGCCAGTGACCCGCGTGCACCGCAACCGGCCGCAGTGCCGGGACAGGGCGGTGGCTTCATGCGTGGTGCCCTGCAGACTGCAGCGGGCGTGGCGGGTGGTGTGATGGTGGCCGAGATGCTTGGCGGGCTGTTTCATCACAGCAGCCCGGCGGAGATCGTCGAGGTGGTCGAGGCGCCGCCGATGCAGGAACCCAGCAATTTCGACGCCGGCTCATCGAGCGATGGCTTCGCCGATGACAACTATTTCGACAGTGGCGATTTCTTCGACGGTGGTGACGACAGCTTCTTCAGTTAAGCGTTGCGGATGAGCGCAGCCTGGACGCTGCGCTCATCCGCTTGACGGCTCAGTCGTCGCCGTCGTCGTCATCCGCGCCGTCGACCCTCATGCCCAGCTCCTTGATCTTGCGCGTTAGGGTATTGCGACCCCAACCCAGCAGCAGGGCGGCATCGCGGCGGCGGCCGGCGGTGTGCTTGAGTGCGGTCTCGATCATGATACGTTCGAAGGCCGGCACGGCGACATCGAGCAGGTTGGATTGGCCGCGTGCCAGGGCCTGGTCGGCCCACAGGCGCAGGGCCTGTTCCCAGTTGGTCACTGGCGCGGCGTCCTGCGGCTGGGTCAGCAGCTCCGGCGGCAGGTCGTCGACGTGTACTTCGCGGCCGGAGGCCATGACGGTGATCCAGCGGCAGGTGTTCTCCAGCTGGCGCACGTTGCCCGGCCAGGGCAGGTGCTTGAGGTAATCCTCGGTTTCGCTCTTGAGCAGCTTCGGCTCGACCGCCAGTTCTTGCGCAGCGCGGGCGAGGAAGTGATTGGCCAGGGTGGGGATGTCCTCGCGGCGGTCGGCCAGGCGCGGGATATGAATGCGGATGACGTTGAGGCGGTGAAACAAGTCCTCACGGAACTTGCCGGCGGTCACCAGGGTTTCCAAGTTCTGGTGAGTGGCGGCGATGATGCGCACATCCACTTTCACCGGAGTGTGGCCGCCGACGCGGTAGAACTCGCCGTCGGCCAGCACGCGCAGCAGACGGGTCTGGGTGTCTGCAGGCATGTCGCCGATCTCGTCGAGAAACAGGGTGCCGCCGTCGGCCTGTTCGAAGCGGCCGCGACGCTGGTTGGCCGCGCCGGTGAAGGCGCCTTTCTCATGGCCGAACAGCTCGGATTCCATCAGATCCTTGGGGATCGCCGCCATGTTCAGCGCGATGAACGGCGCGGCTGCACGCGGGCTGTGGCGGTGCAGGGCATGCGCCACCAACTCTTTACCGGTGCCGGATTCGCCGTTGATCAGCACGGTGATATTGGAGTGGCTGAGACGGCCGATGGCGCGGAACACCTCCTGCATCGCCGGCGCTTCGCCGATGATCTCAGGCGTGCGTGCCTGCGCGGCCGGTACGGCCAGGCTCTGTTGCTCCTGGGCGTGCTGGAAGGCGCGCTTGACCAGCGACACCGCCTCGTCGACATCGAAGGGTTTGGGCAGGTATTCGAAGGCACCGCCTTGGTAGCTGGCTACCGCGCTGTCCAGATCGGAGTGCGCGGTCATGATGATCACCGGCAGGCGCGGGTACAGCTCGCGGATGCGTGCCAGCAGATCCAGGCCGCTGGCGCCGGGCATGCGGATGTCGGAGATGATCACATCCGGCTGTTGGCGAGTCAGGCGGGCGAGTACGCCGTCGGCGCTGTCGAAGCTGTGGGTGGTCATGCCCTCTTGTTGCAGGGCTTTTTCCAGTACCCAGCGGATGGAACGATCGTCGTCGACAATCCAGACGGTTTCGCTGCGGCTCATGCTGTGGTCGCTCCTTGTTCCAGTGGCAGGAAGATCGAGAACACGGTGTGGCCAGGATGGCTCTCGCATTCGATCAGGCCCTGATGCTGGCTGATGATGTTCTGGGTGATGGCCAGGCCCAGGCCGGTGCCGTCAGCGCGGCCACTGACCATGGGATAGAAGATGGTTTCCTGCAGTTCCGGTGGAATGCCGGGGCCGTTGTCGATGATCTCGACCTTGACCACCAGGCGATGCCGGGTATGACCGATGGTGAACTGACGCAGGGTGCGCGTGCGCAGGCTGATACGGCCCAGGCCCATGTCGTGCTTCTGCCCGGCGATGGCCTGCATGGCGTTACGCACGATATTGAGCACGGCCTGGATCATCTGCTCACGGTCGATCAAAAGGTCCGGGATGCTCGGATCATAGTCGCGCACCAGGGTGATGCTGCCCTGGGCTTCGGCCTCGATCAGGTTGGCGACGCGCTCCAGTACCTCGTGCACATTGGTCATCGCCAGTGACGGCAGCTTGTTCGAGCCGAGCATGCGGTCGACCAGGTTACGCAGGCGGTCGGCCTCTTCGATGATGACGTTGGTGTAATCCTTGAGCTCTTCGTTGGGCAGCTCGCGTGACAGCAACTGGGCCGCGCCACGGATACCGCCGAGCGGGTTCTTGATCTCGTGAGCGAGGCCGCGCACCAGCAGTTTGGTGGTTTCCTGCTTGGACAGCTGCGCTTCTTCCTTGGTGATGCGCAGCAGGCGGTCACGCGGATGCACTTCCAGCAGCAGCAGGGTTTCGCCTTTGCTGAACAGCGGGGTGACGGCGTAGTCCACGGTCAGCGTCTGCCCGGTAACCGAGGTCAGCACAGCTTCACGCTTGTTGAACGGGTGCGCCTGTTCGACCGCCTGGCGCAGAGACGACAGCGCCTCGGGCGATTCGGTGAACAGCTCGCTGATGAACTGGCCATGGCTACGCTGGCCGCTGACGGCCAGGAGCATTTCCGCCGCCGGGTTCATGTACTCAAGGCACAGTTGGCTATTGAGCAGCAGGGTGGCGGTGGTCAGGTTGTCGAGTAGTAGGCGGTGCAGCGCGTCGTTGATAGTCATAGGCAGTGCGTTCCGGCAATGGGCAGGAAAATGCAAGAAGCAAACCAAGGCCCCGAAAAGACGCATTTTTTCTGCGTAATCTCGGGTTTAGGGCGGACTGCAAGGCGATCAAGCGGGGGTGTTTGACCCAAAACGGGGAAAGAATAAAGTTTGGTGCGGTTTAATGCACCAATTCGGTGCCATTTAAAGGAAGGGGAGGATGCTTGGTTTTACCTCGGGTTTGTCTTTCAGCGGGCATTCCGGGCGTACGCCATAGTCATCCAGCTGGCAGGGGTTGATCTTGCGCTTCTGCTCCAGCGATATGCGGTGCATGTGGAAGGGCTGTGCTGGGGTGCGTTCGACGATGAGGCCGGCCGCATCGATGATCTCGCCGACCAGTTGATGGGTGCCTCGATCGACGTTGTGTAGCGAGAACACCGGGCTTTGGCTGGGCCCGCTCTGCGGCTCGCCATCGAGCAGCAGGCGATAGCTGTGGCCTGGCAGCAGGCCGGGTTCGCTGGTCAGAGTGACGATCAGGTCGCCAGCGGCGCTATGAATGGAGGCGTCCGGCTCCGGCACCAGGATGCGTAACAACTGATAGTGCACCACCTGCTTGGTCACTGTCGGAGGCGCGACCTTAACGGTGGGGGGGGGCTGGTTCAGCTGTGCGCTATTCGAGGGCGCGATGATCACGCGCTCGGCACTGCTGCTGCGCGGGCTGTCGGTGAAGACGCGATTACCTTCGGCATCGATATAGGTATAGACCTGCGCATGGGCGCCCTGGGCCAGAAACAGCAGGCCCAGCAGAAAAGTTCGCATCGTCATGGATTCTAGGGCTTGGGGGTTGGCTTCGGTGGTGTGACGGGCGGCCTGGCCGGGCTGTTGAGGCTGATGCGCTGGACGGTAAAGGTCTCGGTCATGCTCTGCTGGATGATCGTATCACCTGCAACCACGGCAACGGCCAGGCTGTGCTCGCCACGGTCGATGTTGGTCAGTTGCAGGCGCGGTACGTTGCTCGCCTGGCCATAGGGCTGGCCATCGAGTATCAGGCGCAACTGGTGGCCAGCTTGCAGGCGTGGCTGGATGTCGACGCCGACGGAGAAGGTGCCGTTGTTGGCGCGCATCGCTGCGTCATCGGGAATGCCGGTCAGGCGCAGAACGCTGTACAGCGCCTTTGACTTCTGTTCGCTTGAGGGAGTGGCAGGCGGCAGGCTTGGCGTCTGCATCTCGACGGTATTGGTCGGGGGCAGTTCGACGCTCTCGGCAGGAGTGCCATCTGGCGGCTGGTTGGTGAATACCGTATTGCCGTTGGCGTCGATGTATTTGTAGATCTGCGCGCTGGCCGGCAGGGCCAGGGCGAGCAGAAGGCAGACGAGTAATGGGCGCATGGGCCGATCCTTCCTCGGGCGATGCGCTAAGCCTTGCACTGCCGGTGCTTCCTGGCAAGCGCGGGGCGCTTTGGCTGTGAGCTTTGCCTGCAAAACCATGGGGCTTTTATCGGAATGGGGCTTTGCATTATCGGGGGAGTGCTTGGTCGATACCGGGCTGGCAAGTTAGTGTTTTGGACGCCGCTTTGGGTACTGTCAGCTATTCCGTGTTTCGCCCTCTCGGGCGACTCACTTTTCTTTGAAATGCGCAAAGAAAAGTAAGCAAAAGAAAGCGCACCCCGCCATCCGGGTCTCGCTTCGCTCGACTTCCCTCACTCCGGCACCGCTCCGGGGTCGGCGTACATGGGCCATCCCTGGCCCATTACGCCTCGCGCGGCATCCATGCCGCTTGCCCTCCTGCGCAATGCCTACGTTCGGCCTCCTGAAGGGGGACTTTCGCGCGCCTGAAACTATTGCTTTAACTCCGTAGCCATGGCGGTTGCTCTTGCTGCTGCTAGACCACTCCGAACAATCTCTGGGTTACTTCGCGCTCAGGCGCGTGCAGAGCCCGCCCAGGAGGGCGAAACCAAAGACATCAACCAAACCGCGGCAATCAGGAACAGACAGAAGAACAATCAACACCGTATTGCCAGTCCGGCATCAAGCAGCCCGCACAAAATAAAAAAGCCCCACCAGGCAAAGCCGGGCGGGGCTTTCGGGAGCGCCGCACGAGGCGGCGCAGACTGGCTTAGACGCTGTAGTACAGGTCGTATTCCAGCGGGTGTACGAAGGTACGTACCTTGATTTCTTCTTCGGACTTCAGCTCGATGTAGGCATCGATGAAGTCGTCGGAGAACACGCCGCCCTTGGTCAGGAACGCGCGGCCCTTGTCCAGCTCTTCCAGGGCTTCTTTCAGGCTGCCGCAAACCTGCGGGATCAGCTTGCCTTCTTCCGGCGGCAGATCGTACAGGTTCTTGTCAGCAGCATCGCCCGGGTGGATCTTGTTCTGGATGCCGTCGATACCGGCCATCAGCAGAGCAGCGAAGGCCAGGTACGGGTTGGCAGCCGGATCCGGGAAGCGCGCTTCGATACGACGAGCTTTCGGGCTGGCAACGTACGGGATACGGATCGAGGCGGAACGGTTACGGGCCGAGTAGGCCAGCATGACCGGCGCTTCGAAGCCCGGAACCAGACGCTTGTAGGAGTTGGTCGACGGGTTGGTGAAGCCGTTCAGGGCCTTACCGTGCTTGATGATGCCGCCGATGAAGTACAGAGCGGTCTCGGACAGACCGGCATAGCCTTCGCCAGCGAAGGTGTTCTTGCCGTCTTTGGCGATCGACATGTGCACGTGCATACCCGAACCGTTGTCGCCGTACAGCGGCTTCGGCATGAAGGTAGCGGTCTTGCCGTAGGCGTCGGCTACGTTGTGTACGCAGTACTTCAGGGTCTGAACTTCGTCAGCCTTGGCAACCAGGGTGTTGAACTTCACACCGATTTCGTTCTGACCGGCAGTGGCCACTTCGTGGTGGTGCACTTCGACGACCAGGCCCATTTCTTCCATGGCGTTGCACATGGCAGTACGGATTTCGTGGTCGTGGTCGCACGGCGGAACCGGGAAGTAACCGCCTTTGACGGCCGGACGGTGGCCTTTGTTGCCGCCTTCCACGTCCTGGTCGGTCATCCAGGAACCTTGCTCGGAGTAGATCTTGAACATCGAGCCGGAGATGTCGGACTTGAACTTCACTTCGTCGAAGATGAAGAACTCGGGCTCCGGGCCGACGAATACGGTGTCACCGATGCCGGTGGTTTTCAGGAACTCTTCGGCACGCTTGGCGATGGAGCGCGGGTCGCGGTCGTAGCCTTGCATGGTGCTCGGCTCGATGATGTCGCAGACCAGGATCAGGGTCGGTTCTTCGGTGAACGGATCCAGTACGGCGGTATCGTCGACCGGCATCAGGATCATGTCGGAGGCTTCGATGCCTTTCCAGCCATGGATGGACGAGCCATCGAACATTTTGCCGTGCTCGAAGAAATCTTCGTCCAGGGCGTCACGGGCCGGCATGGTCACGTGGTGCTGCTTGCCCTTGGTGTCGGTGAAGCGCAGGTCTACCCACTTCACGTCGTGTTCTTTGATCAGTTGAACAGCCTTAGACATGTTGTCCTCCAGATGGAAAAGGCTCTTATCGTTGAGCCCCGATATGTACGGTGAAGCCCGGCGGGATAGTCCTTCAGGGCGACCTGCCTCACAAGGGAGCAAATTGCATGCCAGTGCCCTGTATTGGGCGGAGGCCCGGAAACTCAGGTACTGCGCGGCCTGCGCGTGGGTTTGCAGCTTATATTTGCACCATATTGAATCAGCAAAATATCGGTATGACCTATTTTGGTGCGCATCTGCTCGATGGCAGTATTTTTGGTCAAGGCTTGAACAATTTCCGCTATAATCCGCGCCCCTGTTTTTCCGCTGCCTGTTCGGGCACCTATTTCATGAAGCTGATCGTCAAAGTTTTCCCGGAAATCACCATCAAGAGCCGTCCGGTGCGCAAGCAGTTCATCCGCCAATTGGGGAAGAACATTCGCTCCGTGCTGCGCGATCTCGATCCCGAGGTGCGGGTGACCGGTGTCTGGGACAATCTGGAGGTCGAAACCGACCTCGACGATCCGCGCCTGCTCGAAGAAATGACCACACGCCTGCGTAACACCCCGGGCATTGGTCTGTTTCTCGAGGTCAATGAATACCCGCTGGGTGATCTGGACGACATCACCGAGCACTGCAAGCGCCATTACGCCGAGCAGTTGCCGGGCAAGATCTTCGCCGTGCGCTGCAAGCGCGGTGGCAAGCATGCCTTCAGTTCCATCGACGTCGAGCGGCATGTCGGCTCGCGCCTGCGCCGTGAGTGCGGCGCGGCTGGCATCGACCTGAAGAAGCCGGAAGTCGAAGTGCGCATGGAGATTCGTGACCAGCGCCTCTTCGTGGTGCACAACCGTCACGAAGGCCTTGGCGGCTACCCGCTGGGCTCGCTGGAGCAGACCCTGGTGCTGATGAGCGGCGGCTTCGACTCCACCGTGGCGGCTTATCAAATGATGCGTCGCGGCCTGGTCAGCCACTTCTGCTTCTTCAATCTCGGTGGCCGTGCCCACGAATTGGGCGTGATGGAAGTGGCGCACTATATCTGGCAGAAGTTCGGTCGTTCGCAGCGCGTGCTGTTCATCAGCGTGCCGTTCGAAGAAGTGGTCGGCGAGATTCTCGGCAAGGTCGACAACAGCCAGATGGGCGTGATCCTCAAGCGCATGATGCTGCGCGCCGCCACCCGCATCGCCGAGAAGCTGCAGATCGAGGCGCTGGTGACCGGCGAGGCGATTAGCCAGGTCTCCAGTCAGACTCTGACCAACCTCGCGGTGATCGACTCGGCCACCGACATGCTGGTGATGCGCCCGCTGATCGCCAGCCACAAGCAGGACATCATCGATACCGCCACGCAGATCGGTACGGCCGAGTTCGCCAAGAACATGCCCGAATACTGTGGCGTGATTTCGGTCAACCCGACCACCAAGGCGCGCGGTTACCGCGTGGAGAGGGAGGAGGCGCAGTTCGACATGGCCATCCTCGACCGTGCTCTGGAGCGCGCCACCCAACTGCCCATCGACCGCGTGATCGACGAGTTGGGCAAGGACGTGCAGATCGAGGAAGTGCGTGAAGCGCTGGCCGGACAGATCGTCATCGACATCCGCCATCCCGATGCCGCCGAAGACCAGCCGCTGGACGTGCCGGGCATCGAAGTGCAGGCGCTGCCGTTCTACGCGCTGAACAACAAATTCAAGGAGCTGGATGAGAACCGCCAGTACCTGCTGTATTGCGACAAGGGCGTGATGAGTCGCCTGCATGCCCATCACCTGCTGAACGAGGGACACGCCAATGTGCGCGTTTATCGTCCGGCATAGAACGCCGGGGCTCAATGGCGGGAGTATCCGCCATCGCCCTCCCGACTGCTCGCTTGCCCAGGTGCCTTGTTCGGCCCGCTGATTCCAATTTCTTCATATTCGTCGTCCAGGCTGGGCGACACACCGAAATCCTCTGATCGAGATACATACAGTGATCGAAAAACTGCGCAACATCGCCATCATCGCCCACGTCGACCATGGCAAAACCACCCTCGTCGACGCCCTGCTGCGTCAATCCGGCACCCTTGAGCGTAACGAGCTCAACGACGAGCGCGTGATGGACAGCAACGACCAGGAAAAAGAGCGCGGCATTACCATTCTGGCCAAGAACACCGCCATCAAGTGGAACGACTACCGCATCAATATCGTCGACACCCCCGGCCACGCCGACTTCGGTGGCGAAGTTGAGCGCGTCATGTCGATGGTCGACTCCGTACTGCTGGTCGTTGATGCCCAGGACGGCCCGATGCCGCAAACCCGCTTCGTGACCAAGAAGGCCTTCGAAGCCGGTCTCAAGCCGATCGTCGTGATCAACAAGATCGACCGTCCGGGCGCGCGTCCTGACTGGGTTATGGATCAGATCTTCGACCTGTTCGACAACCTCGGCGCCACCGACGAGCAGCTCGACTTCCAGGTCGTCTACGCCAGCGCCCTGAACGGCATCGCCGGTCTCGACCACACCGCCATGGCCGAAGACCTGACCCCGCTGTACCAGGCCATCGTCGACCACGTACCGGCGCCGAACGTCGACCTCGACGGCCCGTTCCAGATGCAGATCTCCGCGCTGGACTACAACAGCTTCCTCGGCATCATCGGTGTTGGCCGTATCGCTCGCGGCAAGATCAAGCCGAACACTCCGGTAACCGCCATCGACGTTGACGGCAAGAAGCGTAACGGCCGTATCCTCAAGCTGATGGGTCACCACGGTCTGCACCGCGTCGACGTCGAAGAAGCCACTGCCGGCGACATCGTCTGCATCAGCGGTATGGATCAGCTGTTCATCTCCGACACCCTGTGCGACATCAACCACGTCGAGGCGATGAAGCCGCTGACCGTTG
Organism: Pseudomonas sp. C11; assembly: GCF_034683865.1. Taxonomy (NCBI): domain Bacteria; kingdom Pseudomonadati; phylum Pseudomonadota; class Gammaproteobacteria; order Pseudomonadales; family Pseudomonadaceae; genus Pseudomonas; species Pseudomonas sp. C11. The sequence continues at coordinate 174,309 of NZ_JAWIIP010000003.1, read as the reverse complement.
ACGAGCCGACCGTTTCCATGACCTTCCAGGTCAACGATTCGCCGTTCTGCGGTAAAGAAGGCAAGTTCGTCACCAGCCGCAACATCAAGGAGCGTCTGGACAAGGAGCTGCTGTACAACGTGGCCCTGCGCGTTGAAGAAGGCGACAGCGCCGACAAGTTCAAGGTCTCCGGCCGTGGTGAGCTGCACCTCTCGGTTCTGATCGAAACCATGCGTCGCGAAGGCTTCGAAATGGGCGTTGGCCGTCCGGAAGTGATCATCCGTGAAGTGAACGGCGTCAAGCAGGAGCCGTTCGAGAACGTCACCATCGACATCCCTGAAGAATCCCAGGGCAAGGTCATGGAAGAAATGGGCCTGCGTAAAGGCGACCTGACCAACATGTCGCCGGACGGCAAAGGTCGCGTGCGCCTGGAATACAACATCCCGGCTCGCGGTCTGATCGGTTTCCGTAACCAGTTCCTGACCCTGACCAACGGCGCCGGCATCCTGACCTCGATCTTCGACCGTTACGACACCGTCAAGCCAGGCACCATGTCTGGCCGTCAGAACGGCGTACTGGTGTCGATCGATACCGGCAAGGCGCTGACCTACTCCCTGGAAACCCTGCAGGCGCGCGGCAAGCTGTTCGTCGAGCACGGCCAGGAGATCTACAACGGTCAGATCGTCGGTCTGAACAGCCGCGACAACGACCTGGGCGTGAACCCGACCAAAGGCAAGAAGCTCGACAACATGCGTGCTTCGGGTAAGGACGAAACCATCGCCCTGGTGCCGCCGGTTCGCTTCACCCTGGAGCAGGCGCTGGAGTTCATCCAGGACGACGAGCTGTGCGAAGTGACGCCGAAGTCGATCCGTCTGCGCAAGAAGATCCTCGACGAAGGCGAGCGCACCCGCGCTGCCAAGAAAGCCAACAAGGCTTGATGCGGCTAGCTTAGCGCTGTAACTGAAAAGCCCCGCCAGAGCGATCTGGCGGGGCTTTTTGTTGGCTGAAGGATGTCACCGGTCAGGTGCGGAAAACGCCCAGCCCGCTTCTCAGCGCGCGGGCGGTGTCGCCCAGTTCGGCGGCGGAGTCGTTGATTGCGTCGACGTCCAGGCGTGTGTGTTCGAAGGCATTGCGCATCTGCCCCAGGCGGCCGGACATGTCGGTCACGGCATGCTGGATATGCGCGCTGCTGGCCAGGGCCTGCTCGACGTTGAGGTTCACTTCGTCCATTTGCCGCACCAGCGCATCCAGGGTGTCCAGGGCTTCGTCGGCATTGCCGGCGAGGGCGCGCGAGCGTTCGGCGGTGCTGCCCATGCGCTGGGCGATCTGGCGGATGGCACCGGTGACCTGATCGATCACCTGGTGCGCGTCGCCCAGCACGCTCTGAGTCTGGCTGGCCAGCTTGCGCACCTCGTCGGCGACCACGGCAAAACCGCGACCCGCCTCGCCAGCGCGTGCGGCTTCGATGGCGGCGTTGAGGGCCAGCAGGTTGGTCTGCTCGGAGATGCCGGCGATCATCTGCAGCACCTGGCCGATCTGCTGTGCCTCCTGGCTGAGGCGGTCGAGATCGCCAGCCAGCTCGATGTTCGAGTGGGTGCTGCCGTGCACCTCGGTGATCAGGCTTTGCAGTTCCTGATGGGCGCGGCTGAGTTCGCTGCTGGTGCGTTCCAGATTGCTGCGCACGGCGCCGGCATGGCTGGAGGACTCACCGGCGGCATGCTGGATGGAATGGCCGTGCTGGTCGACGTCGGCCAACTGCTGTGCGGCTTGTTGCAGTTGCTGGGTGATGTCGTCGGCGCGGCGCAGGAAGTTCTCTGCCAGTTGCTGGTTGCTGTCGGCCATGCCCAGGGCACCGGAGAGCGTCTGCCGCAGATCCTGCAGCAGGCTGGACAGGCGCGTGCCCATTTGTCCCAGCTCGTCGTTGCTGGTTACCGCCAGTGGGCGTGAGAGGTCGCGGTTCTGGGCGATCTGGTTGAGTTGGCCGGTGAGCTGGCGAATGGCGCGAACCAGCATCTGCGTGGCCAGCCAGGACAGCAGCAGGCCGATGACCAGTGTCACCGCGCCGATCAGCAGCAGGCTGTGCAGGCTGCTGGCGATGTCCTGATCGAGACGACTCAGGGTGATATCGACGCCGACCACGTAGGTTTGGCCGCTGGCGGTATGCATCGGCAGAAAGATCGAACGAAAGGTGCCGTAACTGTCGGTGTATTCATCGAACTGGGCCAGGCCGGTGCGTGCAGCCCGCGCCACGGCGGGGCTGGCGTCGCTGTACTCTTCCAGGTGGTTGCCGTAGGTGCCGCTGGCGATTTCCTGCTGGCTGGCCGCATCGGCCAGATAGAAGGCCCGACCGGCGGCATCGACCAGCAGGGCGTAGGCGAATTTCAACTCGACGTCCTGAACGTATTCGCCGAGGTTGCGCACTTGGGCCATGTATTCGCCTTCATGCAAGCCGTCGGCTTTCAGCGAGCGGCTCAGATAATCGTTACCGAGCAGGCGCGGTACCGCGTGAGCGGCCGCACGCAGGCGGTTGTCCACCTGCTCGCGAATGTCCTGGGCTTTGACGTACTGGGCGTAGCCGATGAAGGCGGCGATGCTGATCAGGTTGACGAAGGTGAAGGCCAGCAGGATCTTGGCCTGCAGACCGATGGAATGTAGCGAAGGCATGAGTTGGGCTTCCAGCCATGAAGGAGTCCGACTGCCGTTGCGGCAGCCTGGTGGTTGTGCCCGGATAATTTGCCACAACTTGGGTGGCTAATGGCCATGTCGGAGCATGTATTTTTCCACTGGCCAGAAAAAACAACCCCGGCGTTTGCGCGCCGGGGTTGGTTCATTGCGAGGGCTTCAGCCTGAGCTGGGTCTGCAGGCCAGAACGCCGTATAGCGTCAGGCCGATCAGCACCAGGAGGCTGAGGGTCATTACTCGCCCGCCACCTGACGCAGGTTCTGCGCCGGGGTGTCGTCGAGGTTGTTGAGCATGCGCTCGCTGTACCAGTCGAGGAAGTTGATCACGCCGAACTCGTAGGTCTTGGAGTACGGGCCAGGCTGGTAGGCGGTGGAGTTGATACCGCGCTGGTTCTCTTCGCCCAGGCGACGATCCTGGTCGTTGGTGGCGTCCCAGACTTCGCGCAGGCGGGCTACGTCGTAGTCGACGCCTTCGACCGCGTCCTTGTGTACCAGCCACTTGGTGATGACGATCGACTCCTGGGCGCTGACCGGCCACACGGTGAAGTTGATCAGGTGGTCACCCATGCAGTGGTTCCACGAGTGCGGCAGGTGCAGGATGCGCATCGAGCCCAGATCCGGGTCGGTGATGCGGCCCATCAGCTTCTTGCAGCCTTGCTTGCCGTCCAGGGTCATGGACACGGTGCCCTTGAGCAGCGGCATGCGCACGATGCGGTTGCGCAGGCCGAAGCTGGCGTGGGCGTAAGGGATGTTGTCCTTGTCCCAGCGGGTGGTGCACTCGGCAACCTGATCCTTGAACGCCTGGCTGGCGCGCGGGTCGGTGACGTCGTCCCATTCCAGCAGGGTGTTGAGCAGTTCCGGGTGCGAACCGTTGCAGTGGTAGCACTCGCGGTTGTTCTCGATCACCAGTTTCCAGTTGGCCTGCTCGCGCATGGTGCTCTGCACCGCGACCTTGGTGTTTTCCATGTCGTACGGTTCCATGTAGTGAGCCAGGGTGCTCAGGAACTCGTCGATGGCCGGCGGGTTGTCCGCCAGGCTGATGAAGATGAAGCCGCCAGCGGTCTTGCAGTTGACCGGCTTGAGGTTGTAGTCGGACAGGTTGAAGCCTTCACCCATTTCGGTGCCGGCGAACAGCAGGCGACCGTCCAGCTCGTAGGTCCACTGGTGGTATGGGCACACCAGCTTGGCGACCTTGCCCTTCTCGGAAACGCACAGGCGCGAGCCACGGTGGCGGCAGACGTTGTGGAAGGCATGGATCTGACCTTCGGCACCGCGGATGACGATGATCGGGTTGTCGCCGATCTGCACGGTGAGGAAGTTGCCCTTGGCCGGAATCTCGCTGGTCATGCCGGCGATCAGCCACTCCTTGTGGAAGATCTCCTGCATGTCGACCTGGAACAGGCGCTCGTCATTGTAGAAAGGCTGCGGCAGCGAGAAGGTGTGGTCACGCTCGTGCAGCATCTGGGCGGTGGCCTTGCGGACGGGCTCCAGCGGGTCGCCCAGGCTCAGGTTTTGGGTGCAGTCCATGTTGGCTCCTCAGTGGCTGGCGCGCGTTGCGCCTGCCGGAAAAAAGTGGCTGATACGGTGAATGCCGCAAGGTGGTCGTTTATCGCTGCCGCCTGCGATGGGCGTGCATGCTTGGTGAGGCGGAGTGTGGAGCCGAGCAAAGGCGAAACCTTATCCATGGGCGACATGGCCGGATGCGTTTCCGACGCGCCAGGCCCCGTGCTATCAGGCAGGTCGCGATAAGCATGTGGATGTCGCTGTTAGATAAATGACGCCACTCAGGCTTTCGCACAATCCGCCCCATATGGGCCGATATCCGGCCGTGTGGAGAGCTGTTCATGACTACCACCAACGCCTTCCTCAACCCGGTTACCACGCAGACCTGGACCAATGGCCGCCACTTGGTGCGCTGCGTCAAGGTCATTCAGGAAACCTGGGATGTGCGCACCTTCTGCTTCATGGCCGATCAGCCAGTGCTGTTCTTTTTCAAGCCCGGGCAGTTCGTCACCCTGGAGCTGGAGATCGACGGCCAGCCGATCATGCGTTCCTACACCATTTCCAGCTCGCCTTCGGTGCCCTACAGCTTCTCCATCACCATCAAGCGGGTGCCGGGCGGCAAGGTCTCCAACTGGCTGCACGACAACCTCAAGGAAGGTGATGAGGTGCCGGTGCACGGTCCGGTCGGGCTGTTCAACGCCATCGATTTTCCTTCCGACAAGGTGCTGTACCTGTCCGGCGGTGTCGGCATCACCCCGGTGATGTCGATGGCGCGCTGGTTCTACGACACCAACGCCAACGTCGACATGGTCTTCGTGCACAGCGCGCGCTCGCCCAAGGACATCATCTACCAGCGCGAGCTGGAGCACATGGCGGCGCGCATCAGCAATTTCAGCGTGCACGTGATTTGCGAGAAGCATGGTCTGGGCGAGGCCTGGGCCGGCTACCGGGGTTACCTGAACAAGCCGATGCTGGAGCTGATCGCCCCGGACTTCCTCGAGCGTGAGATTTTCTGCTGCGGCCCGACGCCCTACATGAGCGCGGTCAAGCGTCTGCTCGAAGCCTCTGGCTACGACATGAGCCGCTATCACGAGGAAGCTTTTGGCCCGACGCCGCCGGAGATTCGTGCCGAGGTCAAGGAACTGGCCGCCGAAGCCGCCGATGCCCCCGAGGTGCCAGTGGGCGAGCTCAACCAGGTGGAGTTCATCAGTACTGGCAAGAGCATTCGCGTCGCCCCAGGCGAAACCGTGCATGCGGCCGCTGCCAAGCTCGGCCTGCATATTCCCAAGGCCTGCGGCATGGGCATCTGCGGCACCTGCAAGGTGATGAAGACCGCCGGTGAGGTGGACATGGAGCACAACGGCGGCATCACCGACGAGGACGTAGCCGAGGGTTACATCCTGTCGTGCTGCAGCGTGCCGAAGGGTGATGTGGCGATCGACTACTGATCGCCACGAAGATCCGTAGCCCGGACGAGATTCCGGGCAATTGATCGACCGCCCGGATTGCATTAGCCAGAAGCCCCACGCGTGGGGCTTCTGTCGTTTCAGGCGCTCATCACTTCGCGGATATCGGCGGCGAGCTGGCGTACGCGGGCTTCGTCGGTATCCCAACTGCACATGAAGCGTGCACCACCGGCGCCGATGAAGGTGTAGAAGCGCCAGCCACGGGCGGTGAGGGCGGCGATGGCCGGCTCCGATAGTTGCAGGAACACGCCATTGGCCTGTACCGGGAACATCAGGCTGACGCCGGGCACGTCCTCGACCAGCGTGGCCAGCAATTGCGCGCAGCGGTTGGCGTGGTTGGCGTAGTTGAGCCAGACGTCGTTCTGCAGGATGCCGACCCAGGGCGCAGACAGGTAGCGCATCTTCGAGGCCAGTTGGCCGGCCTGCTTGCAGCGGTAGTCGAAGTCTTCGGCGAGATCCTTGTTGAAGAAGACGATGGCTTCGCCAACGGCCATGCCGTTCTTGGTGCCGCCGAAGCACAGCACGTCGACGCCAGCTTTCCAGGTCAGCTCCGCCGGGCTGCAGCCGAGGAAGGCGCAAGCATTGGAGAAACGCGCGCCGTCCATGTGCAGGTGCAGGCCCAGCTCTTCGCAGACCTGGCTGATGGCGCGAACTTCTTCCGGGCGGTACACGGTGCCGACCTCGGTGGCCTGGGTGAGGGTGACCACGCGCGGTTTCGGGTAGTGGATGTCCTGACGCTTGCGGGCGATCTCGCTGATTGCCTGCGGCGTCAGCTTGCCGTTCTCGGTCTTGGCCAGCAGCAGTTTGGAGCCGTTGGAGAAGAACTCCGGTGCGCCGCATTCGTCGGTTTCGACGTGCGCGGTCTCCGAGCAGATCACGCTGTGGTAGCTCTGGCACAGCGAGGCCAGGGCCAGGGAGTTGGCGGCGGTGCCGTTGAAGGCGAAGAACACTTCGCAGTCGGTCTCGAACAGGCGGCGGAAGTGATCGGCAGCGCGGGCTGTCCATTCGTCGTCGCCGTAGGCGCGTTGGTGGCCCTGGTTGGCCTCGGCCATGGCGGCCCAGGCTTCGGGACAGATGCCGGAGTAGTTGTCGCTGGCGAATTGCTGGGCATTGTCGGGCATTGGCGCGTTCCTTCTGAAAAGCAGCCGGCGATGATGCCGGCAAAGCGACCACTTTACTCTGCACCTCTGTGCGTCGGCCTGCGTTGCGGCGACGACTTGTTGTGTCGATGCGTACTGCGTGGGCAAATCCTGACCGACCGTTCGGCTCGTCGGGGGAACTCGGCGCTGCTTGGCGGGTTCACACCTCTGGAGGGCGGCATTCGGTTCGCCATCTGCAATCAGAGAAGGAGATTCACATGACCTATCGTCACCTGCTCGCCGTTGCCTTGCCGCTGGTCCTGGCATTGCCCGTTTCCGCCGCCGAATGGTCGGACAAGGCCAAGTCCGATTTCGTCCAGCAGTGCATCGCGGGCGCCCCGGCAGGCTACGAAGAGCCGCAACTGCGTGCTTATTGTGACTGTGCCGCCACGCGGGTCAGTGAGGAGTTCAGTGAGCAGGAGCTGCAGGCCATGAGCCGTCAGTCGCCGCCAGACGCGGCACTGCAGCAGCGCCTGGTCAAAGCCTCCAGCACCTGCAGCGGTGAGCTCAAGCCCTGATGGGCCTGAGTAAATAGCGTGCGCTTGCGCCGGAGCCACGCAGGCTCTGGCCTGGCGCCAAGTGTCCACAGGCCGTGCACAGACAAATCCCCGGCATTTGTGCACAAGCATCGGCTATCTCTTTGATCCTGTTCGAATTTTAGGCGCCTGCCGGAAAGCCTTGGCCCGCCTGGCGTTGCCGGCTCGTCGAACAGCCTATGCACAGTTTCATCCACACCTTTTGTGCATATCCCCAGCTCGATCTTCTGTTGCAGCATGTCGCAAGTGGATAAATCCGCCGCCCCAGGCGCCTGCCTGAACCCTGACCAATTCGCTGCGTGCCATGGTGTGTCTACTCTGTAGCGGGGTGACTACAGGTTATCCACAGTCTATTCCACTGTTTCTGTGCACGACGATTCTTGCTAACCGATTGATATCGTTCAAAAAGTGAGCGTCCTGGCAGGGCGCACGGCAGGCGTGGCCTGGCGGCTGTTCATGCACCTGTTATCCACAGTTTGATCCCCGTGTTTTGTGCGCATTTCGGCGGGTCGATTGCAAGGCGCCTGTTTACGACAAGGCTATGTCGCAAACGAATGCTCTCGCGGCGTTGGCAGGCATTTGAGTGGGCAGGGGCGGCCCTACCATCGCTGCACAGGGCCTTGCCGGCCCGTCAGTCCAAGACCGCCGCTCAAAGGCGCTGCAGGAGAGTCGAGATGTTCAGCAAACAAGATCAGATTCAGGGTTACGACGACGAGTTGCTCGCGGCGATCGATCAGGAAGAACGCCGTCAGGAAGAGCACATCGAGCTGATCGCCTCGGAAAACTATTGCAGCCAGCGCGTGATGGAAGCGCAAGGTAGCGGACTGACCAACAAGTACGCTGAAGGCTATCCGGGTAAGCGCTACTACGGTGGCTGCGAGTACGTCGACAAGGTCGAGCAGCTGGCCATCGATCGTGCCAAGGCCCTGTTCGGAGCCGACTACGCCAACGTCCAGCCGCACTCTGGCTCCTCGGCCAACAGCGCCGTCTACCTGGCGCTGCTCAACGCAGGCGACACCATCCTCGGCATGAGCCTGGCCCATGGCGGCCACCTGACCCACGGTGCCAAGGTGTCGTCCTCGGGCAAACTGTACAACGCCGTGCAGTACGGCCTGGATACCGCCACCGGCCTGATCGATTACGACGAAGTCGAGCGTCTGGCCGTCGAGCACAAGCCGAAGATCATCGTTGCCGGCTTCTCCGCCTACTCCAAGACTCTGGACTTCCCGCGCTTCCGCGCCATCGCCGACAAGGTCGGTGCCTACCTGTTCGTCGACATGGCCCACGTGGCCGGTCTGGTCGCTGCCGGTCTGTACCCGAACCCGATTCCGTTCGCTGATGTGGTCACCACCACCACTCACAAGACCCTGCGTGGTCCGCGTGGCGGCCTGATCCTGGCCAAGGCCAACGAAGAGATCGAGAAGAAGCTCAACTCCGCCGTATTCCCGGGTGCCCAGGGTGGCCCGCTGATGCACGTGATCGCCGCCAAGGCTGTCTGCTTCAAGGAAGCCATGGAGCCTGAGTTCAAGGCTTACCAGCAGCAGGTCATCGATAACGCCCAGGCCATGGCCAAGGTGTTCGTCGAGCGCGGCTACGAAGTGGTGTCCGGCGGCACCGATAACCACCTGTTCCTGCTCAGCCTGATCAAGCAGGGCCTGACCGGCAAGGATGCAGACGCTGCCCTGGGCCGCGCCGGCATCACCGTCAACAAGAACGCCGTGCCGAACGACCCGCAGTCGCCGTTCGTGACCTCGGGTATCCGCATCGGTACCCCGGCCGTTACCACCCGTGGCTTCAAGGTCGCCCAGTGCCAGAGCCTGGCCGGCTGGATCTGCGACATCCTCGACCACCTCGGCGATGCCGATGTCGAGGCGCAGGTGGCCAAGCTGGTCGCCGGGCTGTGCGCGGATTACCCGGTCTATCGCTAAGCCAACCCTCTCTCTCGGCCCCTCTCGCGCAGTCGCGAGAGGGCAGTAGAACCCTGGAGCATGCCCATGCAACGTTATTCCGGCTTCGGCCTGTTCAAGCACTCGTTCAGCCATCATGAGAACTGGCAGCGCATGTGGCGTAATCCAACGCCCAAGCCGGTTTATGACGTGATCATCGTCGGCGGTGGCGGTCACGGCCTGGCCACGGCCTACTACCTGGCCAAGGAATTCGGCGTGAAGAACGTCGCCGTGGTGGAGAAAGGCTGGCTTGGCGGTGGCAACACTGCACGTAACACCACCATCGTGCGTTCCAACTACCTGTGGGACGAGTCCGCGCACCTGTACGAGCACGCGATGAAGCTGTGGGAAGGTCTGTCGCAAGACCTCAACTACAACGTCATGTTCTCCCAGCGTGGCGTGTTCAATCTCGGCCACACCCTGCAGGACATGCGTGACATCGAGCGCCGCGTCAGCGCCAACCGCCTCAACGGCATCGACGGCGAGGTGGTGGATGCCAAGCAGGTGGCGGAGATGATCCCCTACCTGGATTGCTCGAAGAACACCCGTTACCCGATTCTCGGTGCCTCGCTGCAGCGCCGTGGTGGCGTTGCCCGTCACGATGCCGTGGCCTGGGGCTTCGCCCGTGCCGCCGACGCCCTGGGCGTCGACCTGATCCAGCAGACCGAAGTGATCGGTTTCCGCAAGGAAAACGGCGCAGTGGTCGGCGTGGAAACCACCAAGGGCTTCATTGGCGGCAAGCGCGTCGGCCTGGTCGCTGCCGGTAACTCCGGCCACCTGGCCAAGCTCGCCGGCTTCCGCCTGCCGCTGGAGTCGCACCCGCTGCAAGCCCTGGTATCCGAGCCGATCAAACCGATCATCGACACCGTGATCATGTCCAACGCCGTACACGGCTACATCAGCCAGTCGGACAAGGGCGACCTGGTCATCGGCGCCGGTATCGACGGCTACAACGGCTACGGCCAGCGTGGCTCCTACCCGACCATCGAACACACCCTGCAGGCCATCGTCGAGATGTTCCCGGTGCTGTCGCGCGTGCGCATGAACCGTCAGTGGGGCGGCATCGTCGACACCACGCCGGACGCCTGCCCGATCATCGCCAAGACGCCGGTGAAGAACCTGTTCATCAACTGCGGTTGGGGTACCGGCGGCTTCAAGGCCACCCCGGGCTCGGGCAACGTGTTCGCTGCCAGCCTGGCCAAGGGCGAGATGCATCCGCTGGCCAAGCCCTTCTCCATTGAGCGCTTCCACAACGGTGCGCTGATCGATGAGCACGGCGCGGCCGGTGTGGCGCACTGATTTTGGCGCCCTCTCTCGCTGAGAGAGGGACGATGGTTCTCTGGAGGTACCGAGCATGTTGCATATCTTCTGCCCTCACTGCGGCGAATTGCGTTCCGAAGAAGAGTTTCACGTCAGCGGCCAGGCGCACATCGCGCGCCCGCTGGATCCGAACGCCTGCACCGACGAGGAGTGGGGCGAGTACCTGTTCTTCCGCGATAACCCGCGCGGCATCCACCACGAGCTGTGGATTCACGCGGCGGGCTGCCGTCAGTACTTCAACGTCACTCGCCACACGGTGAGTTACGAGATTCTCGAAACCTACAAGATCGGCGAGAGCCCCAGCGTGACTGAAGCCACTGTCGCTGCGAAGAAGGCCGCCGACCAAGGAGTAACGGCATGAGCCAGGTCAATCGTCTTTCCCAGGGTGGCCGCATCGACCGGAGCCAGCCCCTGACCTTCAGCTTCAACGGCGAGACCTACCAGGGTTATGCCGGTGACACCCTGGCCGCAGCGCTGCTGGCCAACGGCGTCGACGTAGTCGGCCGCAGCTTCAAGTACTCGCGTCCGCGCGGCATCGTCGCTGCCGGTGCTGAGGAGCCCAATGCCGTCCTGCAGATCGGTGCCAGCGAAGCAGCGCAGATCCCTAACGTGCGTGCCACCCAGCAGGCGCTGTATCAGGGCCTGGCGGCTGCCAGCACCAACGGCTGGCCGAGCGTGAATACCGACCTGATGGGCATTCTCGGCAAGGTCGGCGGCGGCATGATGCCGCCCGGTTTCTACTACAAGACTTTCATGTACCCGCAGAACCTCTGGCTGACCTACGAGAAGTACATTCGTAAGGCCGCCGGTCTCGGCCGTTCGCCGAAGGAAAACGATCCGGACATCTACGACTACATGAACCGGCACTGCGACGTGCTGGTGGTTGGTGCCGGCCCTGCCGGTCTGGCTGCAGCCCTGGCTGCCGGTCGTAGCGGTGCGCGCGTGATCCTTGCCGACGAGCAGGAAGAGTTCGGCGGCAGCCTGCTCTCCACCCGCGAAATGCTCGATGGCTTGCCGGCCGCCGAGTGGGTCGCCAAGACCCTCGCCGAGCTGGAGAAAATGCCGGAAGTGACTCTGTTGCCGCGTTCCACGGTCAACGGTTACCACGACCACAACTTCCTCACCATTCACCAGCGCCTGACCGATCACCTCGGTGAAGTCGCCCCGATGGGCCAGCCGCGTCAGCGCATGCACCGTGTGCGTGCCGGTCGCGTGGTACTGGCTACCGGTGCTCACGAGCGTCCGCTGGTGTACGCCAACAACGACGTGCCCGGCAACATGCTGGCCGATGCCGTCTCGACCTACGTGCGCCGTTACGGCGTAGCGCCCGGTCAGAAGCTGGTGCTGTCGACCAACAACGATTACGCCTACCGCGTGGTGCTCGACTGGCTCGACGCCGGTCGTCAGGTGGTGGCCGTGGCCGATGCCCGCAGCAACCCGCGTGGTAGCTGGGTCGAAGAAGCGCGCCGGCGTGGCGTGCGCATCCTCACCGGCAGTGCCGTGGTCGAAGCGCGCGGTAGCAAGCGCGTCACCGGTGCGCGCATCTGCGCCATCGATCTGGCCAAACACAAGGTCACCAGCCCGGGCGAAGTGGTCGATTGCGACCTGATCGCCAGCTCCGGTGGCTACAGCCCGGTCGTGCACCTGGCGTCGCACCTGGGCGGTCGTCCGGTATGGCGTGAAGACATCCTGGCATTCGTGCCGGGCGAAGGCTTCCAGAAGCGTCATTGCGCGGGTGCGGTCAACGGCGTATTCGGTCTGGGCGATAGCCTGGCCGATGGTTTCGAAGCAGGCGCCAAGGCAGCTGCCGAAGTGGGCTTCAGCGCCGTGACCGGCAACCTGCCGAAGGCCGAGAAACGCATCGAAGAAGCCACCGTTGCACTGTTCCAGGTGCCGCACGACAAGGGCACCTCGCGTGCACCGAAGCAGTTCGTCGATCAGCAGAACGACGTCACTGCTGCGGGTATCGAGCTGGCCACCCGTGAGGGCTTCGAGTCGGTCGAGCACGTCAAGCGCTACACCGCGCTGGGCTTCGGTACCGATCAGGGCAAGCTGGGCAACATCAACGGTCTGGCCATTGCGGCTCGTTCCATCGGCATCAGCATCGCCGAGATGGGCACCACCATGTTCCGCCCGAACTACACCCCGATCACCTTCGGCGCCATCGCCGGTCGTCATTGTGGTGAGCTGTTCGAGCCCAAGCGTTACACCGCCATGCAGAAATGGCACCTGGAGAACGGCGCCGAGTTCGAAGACGTTGGCCAGTGGAAGCGTCCCTGGTACTTCCCGAAAAACGGTGAAGACATGCACGCCGCCGTGGCCCGTGAGTGCCTGGCCGTGCGCAACGCGGTGGGCATCCTCGACGCCTCGACTCTGGGCAAGATCGACATCCAGGGCCCGGATGCGCGCGAGTTCCTCAACCGTGTGTACACCAACGCCTGGACCAAGCTGGACGTGGGCAAGGCCCGCTACGGCCTGATGTGCAAGGAAGACGGCATGGTCTTCGACGACGGTGTGACGGCGTGCCTGGCCGACAACCATTTCGTCATGACCACCACCACTGGCGGTGCTGCCCGCGTGATGGAATGGCTGGAGATCTACCACCAGACCGAATGGCCGGAACTGAAGGTGTACTTCACCTCGGTCACCGACCACTGGGCGACCATGACCCTGTCCGGCCCCAACAGCCGCAAGCTGCTGGCCGAAGTCACCGACATCGACCTGGATAAGGACGCCTTCCCCTTCATGACCTGGAAGGAAGGCAACGTGGGCGGCGTGCCGGCTCGTGTGTTCCGTATCTCCTTCACCGGTGAGCTGAGCTACGAAGTCAACGTGCAGGCCAACTATGCCCTGGGCGTGTGGGAGAAGATCATCGCCGCCGGCAAGAAGCATGGCCTGACGCCTTACGGCACCGAGACCATGCACGTGCTGCGCGCCGAGAAGGGCTTCATCATCGTCGGCCAGGACACCGATGGTTCGGTCACCCCGGACGATCTGGGCATGGGCTGGTGCGTTGGCCGTACCAAGCCGTTCTCGTGGATCGGCTGGCGCGGCATGAACCGCGAAGACTGCAAGAAGGAGAACCGCAAGCAACTGGTTGGCCTCAAGCCGCTCGATCCGAACAAGGTGCTGCCGGAAGGTGCGCAACTGGTCTTCGATCCCAAGCAGTCGATTCCGATGACCATGGTTGGCCACGTCACCTCCAGCTACATGAGTTCGGCGATGGGCTACTCCTTCGCCATGGCCCTGGTGCGCGGTGGCCTGTCGCGCATCGGCGAGCGCGTCTTCGCGCCGCTGGTCGATGGCAGCGTGATCGAAGCCGAAATCGTCAGCCCCGTGTTCTATGACCCGAAAGGGGATCGCCAGAATGTCTAACGCCAATGTTTTTCAACAACGCCCTGCCGACATTGAAGGGCAATCCTCCCTGCACCACGCCGGCCTGCACGAACTGGTCGGCAAGGGCCGCAAGGGCGCCGGGGTCACGCTGCGCGAGAAGAAGCTGCTGGGCCATCTGATCCTGCGTGGTCACGCCGACGATGCGAATTTCGCTGGCGGCGTGCACAAGGCGCTCGGCATCGAGCTGCCAGGGGCGTTGACCCTGGTGGCCAATGGCGGCACCTCGCTGCAGTGGCTGGGCCCGGATGAGTGGCTGCTGATCGTGCCAGGCGGCAGCGAGTTCGAGGTTGAGCGCAAGCTGCGTGAAGCCCTGGACGGCCAGCACATCTCGGTGGTCAACGTCAGCGGCGGGCAGACCCTGCTGGAGCTGTCCGGGCCGAAGGTGCGCGAACTGCTGATGAAGTCCAGCAGCTATGACGTGCATCCGAAGAACTTCCCGGTCGGCAAGGCTGTCGGCACCGTGTTCGCCAAGTCGCAGCTGATTATTCGCCACACTGGCGAGCAAACCTGGGAGTTGGTGATCCGTCGTAGCTTCTCCGACTACTTCTGGCTGTGGCTGCAGGATGCCAGCGCCGAGTACGGCCTCGCCGTCGAGGCCTGATCGCGAACGGCTCCCTCTGGGGAGCATGTAGGGTGGACGACGCTGTTTTCGTCCACCGTGATGCCGCAAAGGTGGATGGGGTCGGCCGCGTAGGCCAGGCGTCATCCATCCTACGCCGGGAAGGCGTAGCTCAACGAGGGCCCGAACATGAGCCGCACCCCCGATACCTGGATTCTCACCGCTCACTGCCCCAGCGTGCTGGGCACTGTGGATGCGGTGACGCGCTTTCTGTTCGAGCAGCGTTGCTATGTCACCGAGCACCATTCGTTCGATGACCGCCTGTCTTCGCGCTTCTTCATCCGCGTGGAGTTTCGTCAGCCGGAAGGTTTTGATGAGGCCGCGTTTCGTGCCGGCGTTGCCGAACGCCTGGCGCCGTTCGGCATGCAGGTCGAACTGACGCCACCGGGCTATCGCGCCAAGGTCGTGCTGATGGTGTCCAAGGCCGATCACTGCCTGAACGATCTGCTCTATCGCCAGCGCATCGGCCAATTGTCCATGGACGTGGTCGCGGTAGTGTCCAACCACCCCGACCTGGAGCCGTTGGCGCGCTGGCATGGGATCCCCTATCACCACTTTCCGCTCGACCCGGCCGACAAGCCGGCGCAGGAGCGCAAGGTGATGCGGGTGATCGAAGACACCGGCGCCGAGCTGGTCGTCCTCGCCCGTTACATGCAGGTGCTGTCGCCCGAGCTGTGCCGCAAGCTGGACGGTTGGGCGATCAATATCCACCACTCGCTGCTACCGGGCTTCAAGGGCGCCAAGCCTTATCACCAGGCCTATCAGAAGGGCGTCAAGCTGGTCGGTGCCACCGCCCACTACATCAACAACGACCTCGACGAAGGGCCGATCATCGCCCAGGGCGTGGAAGCCGTGGATCACGCGCACTACCCCGAAGACCTGATTGCCAAGGGCCGTGACATCGAGTGCCTGACGCTGGCGCGGGCGGTGGGTTACCACATCGACCGCCGCGTATTCCTCAACGCCAACCGCACGGTAGTGCTCAACGCCTGAGGGCAATCGCAGCCGTGTCACCGCGTAGGGTGGGCTTTAGCCCACCAGTCGCAATGAAAAATCTTATTGGTGGGGCGAAGCGGATCGCCGCCCGGCCCACCCTACGGAATCCGCCCTGCCAGATATCAACGGCGGTTTCCGGTAACAGACGAAAGAAGCTCCAGTGCAAGGCCGCGCGGCATCTGTCGCGACTTGTATCCACAAAAAGAAAGGAGAGTTACGTATGTCTGGTAATCGTGGTGTGGTTTATCTCGGTGCGGGCAAGGTCGAAGTGCAGAAGATCGACTACCCGAAAATGCAGGATCCGCGCGGCAAGAAGATCGAGCACGGGGTCATCCTGAAAGTCGTTTCCACCAACATCTGCGGCTCCGACCAGCACATGGTGCGCGGTCGTACCACCGCTCAGGTCGGCCTGGTGCTGGGTCACGAGATCACCGGCGAGGTGGTCGAGAAGGGCCGCGACGTCGAGCGTCTGCAGATCGGTGATCTGGTTTCCGTACCCTTCAACGTTGCCTGTGGCCGTTGCCGCTCCTGCAAGGAACAGCACACCGGCGTGTGCCTGACCGTCAACCCGGCGCGTGCCGGCGGTGCCTACGGCTACGTCGACATGGGCGACTGGACCGGTGGCCAGGCCGAATACGTGCTGGTGCCTTACGCCGACTTCAACCTGCTCAAGCTGCCGGATCGCGACAAGGCCATGGAAAAAATCCGTGACCTGACCTGCCTGTCCGACATCCTGCCCACCGGCTACCACGGCGCCGTTACCGCTGGCGTCGGTCCGGGCAGCACCGTTTACGTCGCTGGTGCCGGCCCGGTCGGTCTGGCCGCTGCTGCTTCGGCTCGCCTGCTCGGCGCTGCCGTTGTCATCGTCGGTGACCTCAACCCGGCTCGTCTGGCGCACGCCAAGGCTCAGGGCTTCGAGATCGCCGATCTGTCCCTGGACACCCCTCTGCACGAGCAGGTCGCTGCGCTGCTGGGCGAGCCGGAAGTGGACTGCGCCATTGACTGCGTGGGCTTCGAGGCCCGTGGTCATGGTCACGAAGGCGCCAAGCACGAAGCACCGGCCACCGTACTCAACTCGCTGATGCAGATCACTCGCGTTGCCGGCAAGATCGGTATTCCGGGCCTGTACGTCACCGAAGACCCGGGTGCGGTGGATGCCGCCGCCAAGATCGGCAGCCTGAGCATTCGCTTCGGCCTCGGCTGGGCCAAGTCGCACAGCTTCCACACCGGTCAGACTCCGGTGATGAAGTACAACCGCGCGCTGATGCAAGCCATCATGTGGGATCGCCTGAACATCGCCGAAATCGTCGGTGTAGAGGTGATCAGCCTGGACGAAGCGCCGCGCGGTTACGGCGAGTTCGACGCGGGCGTGCCGAAGAAATTCGTCATCGACCCGCACAAGACCTTCAGCGCCGCGTGACTGCCATACCCCGGCTGCCTCCGGGGTTGGTAACGATAGGTTTCACGGCCTAGGCGCATTGGTCCGCGCCTTTCTTTGGGAGCCTTCGGGCTCCCTTTTTAATCTTCCGCTCGCCGCTCATGAGCGTGCTGTTTTCTTTGCTCCCTGGGCGGGCTATGAGGATCGTGCCGGTTCAGTGAACGAGGCCTTGCTTGCCTCACCTGGCAGCGTCTCTTCGTCTTCGGCAAGCCCCAGATCGATAGGGATGCCTTGGGCATCGCAGCTCAGCATCCTTTCGCTCTTGGCCACCAGCATGGCGCCCAGCACGTCGCCGGATACGTTCAGCGTCGTGTGCCCCATGTCGATCACGCGGTAGATACCGGCAATCACGCCGACGAGCTCGAACGGCAGGCCCATCAGTTGCAGCATCAGCGTGCCCATGACGATACCGCCGCCAGGAATGCCGGGTGCGGCCATGGCCAGGAGCGTGCCGATCATCACCACATTGATCATCTGCGCGGTGCTCAGCTCGACACCGTAAAAGCCTGCGGCGAACACGGCCAGAACCGACAGGTAAACCGCTGCACCCATCAGGTTGATGGTGGCGCCCAGTGGCAGCATGAACGAGGTGATCCATTTCGGCACCCTGAAGTCGCTGTGGGTCACATGCATGCTCATTGGCAGCGTTGCGGCGCTGCTGGTGGTCGACAGCGTGACCACCCAGACCTTGCTGATCTTCTTGAGTAGGTAGACGTAGCTGACCTTGGTGTAGGCGACGACCAGTACGGAGGCGATCAACCATACGACCAGCAAGCCGGTGTAGTCGGCCAGAATGAACTTCCCGACCTGATCGAAGATTTCCAGGCCATAGTTGCCCATCGTGTAGGCCATCAGGGCAAAGACACCGTAAGGAGAAAGCGCCATGATCATGTCGAGAATCTTCAGGATGACCGCCGATGCCTGATCGCACAGGTTCTTGATGCCCGAGGCCTTCTCACCGAGAAACACCAGCGCTATGCCAACCAGAACGGCGATCAGAATCACCTGAATCACACTGCCCTTGGCCATGGCATCCAGAATGTTGGATGGGATGATGCCGAGAAAGAACTGACCCAGCGTCGGTACGTCACTCGCGGACGGCAGGGCCGCGGCAGCGTTCTTGCTGACGAAGCCGACACCAGGTTGCAGCAGGTGCGCGACAGCCAGGCCGATCATGCCGGCCATCACCGTCATGACGGTGTAGACCACCAGGGTCTTGCCGCCTACCCGCTTGAGTTTGCCCACATCGCCCATGTTGGCGATGCCTGCCGCCACGCTGAAAAACACGATCGGGATGATCAGCATCTGGATCGAGCGAATGAACGCATCGCCCACCGGCTTGATGGCGACACCCCACTCAGGCGCGACCAAGCCAAACAGGACGCCGAGGGTGAACCCGAGAAAAATCTTGGTGGAAAGCCCGAAAGACAAGGTTAGGCCTTTCATTTCGACTCTCCTGCACAGGAGTGATAGGGGGTGCCTGAGAACACGCGGTTGATGTTCATGGGATGCCTCTTTCGATAGTGGATATTGTTGTAATGCGATGGGGCAGTGAAGTCGCAAGCCATCCCTGGCCGATATTGTTCTTTGAAGCTCAGCGCAGCCGTGCGCAGGCATGAGCGATGCGTCGACATCCCTCGTCGATGGTGTCGATCGCGCTGGCGAAGGACAGGCGCAAATAAGGTGACATGCCGTAGGCGGCGCCGCTGACCGTCGCCACGTTGCCCTCTTGCAACAGGTAGGCAACGAGCTCGCTGTCACTAGTGATGCGCTGGCCATCGGGCGTAACCGTGCCGATCAGGCCTGCCACGTTGGCGAAGACATAGAACGCCCCCTGCGGCGGTATGCAACGCAGTCCCTTGATGCCGCTCAGGCGCTCCAGCATGCGTTGGCGGCGCTGGGTGTAGATGGCGCGCATGTCGGCGATCGGTTGCTGGTCGCCGGCAAACGCGGCAACGGCGGCCGCCTGGCTGACGGAGCTGGGGCAGGTGGTGGTCTGCG
This sequence comes from Pseudomonas sp. C11, assembly GCF_034683865.1. Taxonomy (NCBI): domain Bacteria; kingdom Pseudomonadati; phylum Pseudomonadota; class Gammaproteobacteria; order Pseudomonadales; family Pseudomonadaceae; genus Pseudomonas; species Pseudomonas sp. C11. Next base: position 155,289 of record NZ_JAWIIP010000003.1, on the reverse strand, counting down.
AAAGCAATTTGCCGATTGCAGCAACCAGCGCGCGTGGGCCAGCAGCGAAACCCAGGCGCCAGCCGGTCATGGCGTAACCCTTGGAGGCACCGTTGATGATCAGGGTGCGGTCTTTGAGGTCGGCGGCGACGTTGACGATGGAGAGGTGGTGCGCGCCTTCGTAGACGAAATGTTCATAGATTTCGTCAGACATGATCCAGACCTGCGGATGCCGGCGCAGCACGGCCGCCAGCTCTTGCAGTTCGGCACGGCTATAGACGGCACCGCTCGGGTTGTTGGGGGTATTGAGGATGACCCACTTGCTACGTGGGGTGATGGCCTGTTCGAGGGCGGCGGCCGTCAGCTTGAAGCCATTACCCTCATCGCCGGCAATGATCACCGGCGTGGCCTCGTTGAGGCGTGCGATGTCGGGATACGACACCCAGTACGGGGCATGCACGATGACCTCATCGCCGGCATTCAGGGTTGCAGCCAGGGCGTGGTAGATGACGTGCTTGCCACCGCTGCCCGCGACCACTTCATCCAGCCTGTAGTGCAGGTCGTTGTCACGCGCCAGCTTGTCGACGATGGCCTGGCGCAGCGCCAGGGTGCCTGTTGTCGCGGTGTAGTGAGTGTCGCCGTTGTGCATGGCCAGGCTGGCCGCTTGCAGGATATGCGCGGGGGTGTCGAAGTCGGGTTCGCCGACGGTGAAGTTGACGATGTCGCGCCCCTGCGCACGCAGCTCTGCGACCAGGGCGTTGGCGGCGATGCTGGGTGACGGTTGAATGCTCAGAACGCGCTTGGAGAGGAAGTCGCTGGTCATCATCGGCTCCTCAGATGGCCAGGCCATTTTGTTCGAGTACGCGCTGCAGCCAGCTTTGTTGCAGCTTGCCGGTGGCGATTTCGGTCTTGACCGCCTCTTCATGCGCGGCATGACGGGCTGCGGCCTCCAGCAGGGCGGGGGCGTGCTCCGGGGCGAAGGCGACCAGGCCATCTTCATCACCCACCAGGATGTCGCCAGGCTGCACCAGCATGCCGCCGATGCTGACAGGCACGTTGATTTCCCCGGGGCCGGTCTTGTAAGGGCCGCAGTGCACGACGTCCAGGGCATAGCAGGGGGTGTTTTCGAAGCTGGCGACATCACGAATTGCACCGTTGACGACGAAGCCGGCGCAGCCTCGCTGCAGGGCATACAGCTTGATCAGTTCGCCGATCACGGCGTTGCAGGTGTCACCCTGGGCGTCGATGACCAGCACATGCCCCGGTTGCAGCATGGTCATGGCCTTGTAGACGAACAGGTTGTCGCCGGGGCGTGTCTTGACTGTCAGCGCGGTGCCAACGAGTTTCCCCTGGCGGTTGAAACGGGTCAGGCCACGCGCACCGACATGGCGGCCCAGGTTGTCACTGATATGCGGCGTGACCACCTCCTGGAAGGCCTGGATGATCTCTTCAGATACCAGAGGTGGGTTGGGCTGGATACGAGAACCGGGGAGAGACATGGTGGGCTCCTATGAGAATGACGCATCAGTCGCGCATGGCGTTGAGGCCGATCTTAGGAGTCGCCAATAAATAGTTTTAGCGATATTTTAAGATGATAATTCATCTATTTTTTTCATTTGGTGCGCCGTGGTTACATTCAAACAGCTGGAGGCTCTGTACTGGATCGTTGAGTTGGGCAGTTTCGAGACGGCGGCCAGCAAGTTGCACATGTCTCAATCGGCTATCTCCAAGCGGATTCAGGAGTTGGAGGATGCCTTTGGCGTGCAGATATTCGACCGCAGCAGGCGCAATGCCAGGCTTTCCGAGAAGGGGCAGGAGCTGCTGGACTACGCACGCGACCTGCTGGAACGACGCGACTACCTGATCGAACGCATTAGCACCCGTGAGGTGCTGGTCAAGCGTTTCCGCCTCGGTGTCACCGAGCTAACGGCGCTGACCTGGCTGCCTGCGCTGGTCGACGAGATCCGCCGTACTTATCCACGGGTACAGATCGAGCCATCAGTCGAGTTGAGCAGCGATTTGTTTCGCAAGCTGGGTGAAGACCAGCTCGATCTGATTATCGTCCCGGATGCCTTCAACGACGCCCGCTTCGTGGCAACGCCCTTGAAAAGCGTCGATAATGCGTGGATGTGTGCGCCCAGTCTGGCACCGGATGGCGGTGCCATTGGCCTCGAGCAGTTGGCCAACTACACGGTGCTGACGCAGGGGCCAAATTCCGGCACGGGGCTGATCTATGAACACTGGTTCGCCACCCACAATGTGCAGATGCCACGCACGATCACCAGTCATAGTCTGCTGGTACAGGTAGGCTTGGCACTCTCCGGCCTGGGCATCAGCTACCTGCCGAAACGCTGCCTGGCGCACTTGGTGCGCCAGGGCGCGTTATCGATCATCGAGACCAAGCCGGGGCTGCCAATGGTTCGTTATGCAGCGCTGCACCGGGTTGATCGAGAGCAGGGGCTCAACCTGGCCGTTGTCAAACTGGCGCAGCAGTGCTGCGACTTTTCGCGCCTGGTGTTATCCGAGGTGCGGCCGCAGAGCTCTGGTGCAGGCTCTGCGGGCTGAGCGCTACGACTGCAAGCCGTACTTCTTCACCTTGTCGAACAGCGTGGTCTTGGCCAGGCCCAGTGCCTGTGCGGCCTGGCTGAGGTTGCCAGCGTGGCGTTCCAGGGCGCCGGCCAGCAGGTTGCGTTCGAAGGCTTCTACCGCCTCGTTGAAGCCGGGGCCTGTGCTGTCGGCCAGGCCGCTTTTCTTGAACACCGGCAGGCCGAGGGCGAAGCGTTCGGCGACGTTGCGCAACTCGCGCACGTTGCCCGGCCAATCGTGCGCCATCAGGGCGGCCAGGGTGTGCCGATCCAGCTCCGGCACGGCCCGGTCGAAGCGTAATGCTGCCAGTTGCAGAAAGTGCTCGAACAAGAGGGCGATGTCTTCGCGGCGCTCACGCAGTGGCGGCAGTTCCAGGGTCACCACGTTGAGCCGGTAGTAGAGGTCGCTGCGAAACTCACCGCGCTTGCCCAGCTCGGCCAGATCGGCCTTGGTCGCGGCGATCACCCTGCAGTCGACGGCGATCGGCTGGTTCGAGCCGAGGCGTTCCAGGCTGTGTTCTTGCAGCACGCGCAAGAGCTTGATCTGCAGGTTGATCGGCATGCTCTCGATTTCGTCGAGGAACAGGCTGCCGCCGTCGGCATGCTCGATCTTGCCGATGCGGCGTTTGCCGGCACCTGTGAAGGCGTGCGCCTCATGGCCGAAGATTTCGCTCTCGAACAGGCTTTCCGGCAGGCCGCCGCAGTTGAGCGCGACGAACTGCTTGTGCTGGCGTCGGCTGAAGTCGTGCAGGCAACGGGCGATCAGCTCCTTGCCGGTACCGGTTTCGCCTTCGATCAGCACGTTAGCGTTGGTGTCGGCGACGTTGGCGATCAGTTCGCGCAGCTGCTGCATGGCCGGCGAGCGGCCGATGATGCGTTGCTCCAGTGCCTGGCGTCCGGCCAGTTGGCGGCGCAGGGCGCTGACCTCGCGGGCCAGGCTGCGCTGTTCCAGAGCGCGGCGCACGACGTCGACCAGGCGCTCGGGGGAGAAGGGTTTCTCCATGAAATCGTAGGCACCGTCACGCATCGCACTGACCGCCATGCCGATGTCGCCGTGGCCGGTGATCAGCACCACGGGCAGGCTTGGGTCGCGCTGCTTGAGGCGGGTGAGTAGTTCCAGGCCGTCGAGGCCGGGCAGACGGATATCGCTGATGACGATGCCGGCGAAGTCCTCGTCGACCTGCGCCAGCGCTTCCTCGGCGCTACCCACGCCAACGCTGGGAATGTCTTCCAGGGCCAGGGCCTGCTGGCAGCCGAGCAGCACATGGGGGTCGTCTTCGACGATCAGGACGGTGAGGCTGTCGCTCATGCTTGTGGCTCTCGTGGGTAGGGCAGGCTGAGGACGAAGGCGCTGCCGCCTTCATCCGGGTGGCGCACGCTGAGGCTGCCGCCGGCGGCTGCGGCGAGGCTGGCCGAAAGGGTCAGGCCGAGGCCAAGGCCCTGCTCGCCAGGCTTGGTGGTGAAGAAGGGTTCGAACAAGTGCACGCGGGTTTCCGGGGCGATACCGGGGCCGTTGTCGCGCACCTCCAGCAGGTAGTGCTCGGGCTCGTGGCTGCCGCTGAGCCAGATCTGTCGCTCGGCTTGCGGTTGCAGCGCATCGAGGGCGTTGCTGATCAGGTTGACCAGAATCTGCTCCAGGCGAATCTGCTCGATGGCCAGGCGCGTCTCTTCGAAGTCGTGGTGGATGTGCACGCGGGTACGTTGCAGGCGTGGGTGTAACAGCAGTAGCGCGGCATCCACCGCCTGTTGCAGCGAGGCCTCGCCCTGGTCGCCACTGCGGCGGGCGAAGGCACGCAGGCTGGCGGTGATCTTGCCCATGCGGTCGACCAGTTCGGCGATGGTCTGCAGGTTGCTGCTGGCGACATCCAGCGCCCCGCGCTGGAGGAAGCGTACGGCGTTACCCGACAGGGTGCGCAGCGCGGCCAGCGGCTGATTGAGTTCATGGGCGATGCTGGTGGACATCTGCCCGATCACCGCCAGCTTGCCGGCCTGCACCAGTTCGTCCTGAGCCAGGCGCAGGGTGGTCTCGGCCTGCTGGCGCTCGCTCACTTCGGCCTGCAGGCGTTCGTTGCTGGCCTGCAGGTCGGCAGTGCGTTCGGCGATCTTGCGCTCCAGTTCGTCATTGGCGGCTTGCAGCGCTTCGCGGGCGGCCAGCCGTGTGGCGATGACCTTGCGCCGCTCGTTCCAGGCGATCAGCAGAAAGGCCAGCAAGGCGCAGGCCACGGCCGCCAGCAGGGCGTTGAGCAGGGCGGCGCTGCGTTGCTCCCGTAGCGGGCTGAGCAGCGTGAGGTGCCACGGCGTGTCGGCCAGCGGGCGCGTCTGCAGCAGGTAGCGGCTGGTCGTTCCGGCGTTGTCGAAGCTGACCTGCTCCAGGCCGGGCTCCAGCGCTTCGCGTCCGGCGAACTGCAGTTCTTCCAGTGCTGCCCAGTGATATTGCAGGCTGCGCGCCAGGCGCTCGCGGGTGGCGTCATCGAGCGGCTGCACGGCCTTGAGGCGGCGAGCGGGGTCGCTGGAGAGGATGATGATGCCGTTCTCGTCGCTGACGTAGGCCTCCAGGTGGGCGCGCTGCCAGCGCTCCTCCAGGGTGTCGAGGCGCACCTTGACCACCGCCACGCCAATGATCTTGCCGTCTTCGCGCAGCCCGTGGGAGAGGTAGTAGCCGGGTTCGCCGGTGGTGCTGCCGATGCCGTAGAAGCGTCCGGGTTTGCCTCGCACGGCGTCCTGGTAGTAGGCGCGGAAGGACAGATCCTCGCCGAGGTAACTGCTTGGCGAATCCCAGTTGCTGGTGGCCAGTACGCGGCCGTCGAGGTCGAGCAGGTAGATGGCCAGGCTGCCGCTGCGCTGGTTGAGGCCCTGCAGGTACAGGTTGACGTGGTGACGGCGGTAGGCGGTGGGGTGCTGCAGCAGGCGCGAGACGTTGCCTTCCAGCTCCAGCAGGCTGGGCAGGTAGGTGTACTTGGTGATTTCGCTTTCCACCGCGCGGGCATTGAGTTCGAGCTGGCGCTCGCCGTTCTCGGCCAGGGCGCGGATGCCGCTGCGTTCACTGAGGTGATAACCGGCATAGGCGCAGGCAAGCACCGGCAGCAGGAGCAGGGTGATCAGCAGCAGGTGGCGATGCGGGCGCTGTTTCACGGTCAGGGCGGGCGTGGCGCGAAGGCTGACGGGCAGGCATTGCATCATAGTCGTCCCGGACTGGCCAGATGGGCGGTGCTGGCGGTTTCCCTGCCGGCTTTGTTACCTAGCCCGGATGCCTGCGCAGAAGACCGCTGGCATCCGGGTTGGCGTGGCAGGTCAGTGCTGCAGGATCTTCGCCAGGAACTGCTGGGCGCGCTCGGAGCGGGCGTTGATGTCGCCGAAGAACGCCTCCTTGGCGCAGTCTTCGACGATCTGCCCACGATCCATGAAGATCACCCGGTCGGCGACCTTGCGTGCGAAGCCCATCTCGTGGGTCACGCACATCATGGTCATGCCTTCCTGGGCCAGTTGCACCATCACGTCGAGCACCTCGTTGACCATTTCCGGGTCGAGCGCCGAGGTTGGCTCGTCGAACAGCATCACCACCGGATCCATGGCCAGGGCACGGGCGATGGCCACACGCTGTTGCTGGCCACCGGAAAGCTGGCCAGGGTACTTGTGCGCATGAGCGGCCAGGCCGACGCGGTCGAGCAAGGCCAGCCCCTTCTTCTCGGCCTCGGCCTTGCTGCGTCCGAGCACCTTGATCTGGGCGATGGTCAGGTTCTCGGTGATGGTCAGGTGCGGGAACAGCTCGAAGTGCTGGAACACCATGCCGACGCGCGAGCGCAGCTTGGGCAGGTTGGTCTTCTTGTCGGCGATGGAGGTGCCGTCGACATTGATGTCACCCTGCTGGAACGGCTCCAGCGCGTTAACGCACTTGATCAGCGTGGACTTGCCCGAGCCGGACGGCCCGCACACCACCACCACTTCGCCCTTCTTCACCTCCGTGCTGCAATTGGTCAGCACCTGGAAGTCTCCGTACCACTTGTTGACGTTCTCGATGGAAATCATACGGCTAACCTTTTTTGCAAAAGCTTGACCAGGCGCGAGGCGGTGAAGCTGACGGTGAAGTAGACCAGGCCGGCGAAGATCAGAAATTCATGAGGCTGGCCGATGATGTCGCCACGCGAGCGAGCGGCGTTGAGGAAGTCCATCAGGCCCACGGTGTACACCAGCGAGGTGTCCTGAAAGAGGATGATGCTCTGTTGCAGCAGCAGCGGGGTCATCTTGCGGAAGGCCTGCGGCAGGATGATCAGGCGCATGCTCTGGCCGTAGGTCATGCCCAGGGCCGAGGCCGCGCCCATCTGGCCCTTGGGGATGGCCTGGATGCCGGCGCGGACGATCTCGCAGAAGTACGCCGCCTCGAACATCACGAAGGCCACCAGACAGGAGCTGAACGCCCCCACCGGGGTGTCCTCGCCGGTGATCCAGCGCAGGATGAACGGCACCGCGAAGTAGAACCAGGTGATCACCAGCAGCAGCGGAATCGAGCGGAAGTAGTTGACGTAGGTGGCGGCGAAGTTGGCCAGCAGCCTGTTGTGCGACAGGCGCATCAGCGCCAGTAGCGTGCCCAGCGCGACGCCGCCGAGCACGCCCAGCACCATCAGCTGCAGGGTCACCAGCATGCCGCCCCACAGGCCCGGCAGGGCGGGGATGATCGAGGAGAAATCCATCATTTACCCCCTACGGAAATCAGGCCCGGCACGGCGACCTTCTTCTCGATCATGCGCATGATCATCATCAGGCTCATGTTCAGGGTGAAGTAGATCAGCGTGGCCAGAGTGAAGGCCTCGAACAGGTTGGCGCTGAACTCGGCGGTCTGCTTGGTCTGTGCCAGCAGTTCCATCAGGCCGATCAGCGACGCTACCGAGGAGTTCTTGAAGATGTTGAGGAACTCGCTGGTCAGCGGCGGAATGATGATGCGAAACGCCTGTGGCAGGAGCACGTTGGTGTAGATCTGCGGCAGGCGGAAACCCATGGCGTAGGCCGCGGCGGTCTGGCCCTTGGGCAGCGCCTCGATACCGGTACGCACCTGTTCGCAGACCCGCGCCGCGGTGAACAGGCCGAGGCATACCACCACCGACAGGTAGGCCGAGGTGGCCGGGTTGAGATCCTGCTTGAACCACAGCTCCAGTGGCTCGGGCAGTAGATCCGGTACCAGGAAGTACCAGAGAAACAGCTGCACCAGCAGTGGCACGTTGCGGAAGATTTCCACGTAGGTGGTGGCAATACCGGAAATCAGGCGGTTAGGCATGGTACGCATCACGCCGAGCAGCGAGCCCAGCGCCAGGGCGATCAGCCAGCCGGCCAAGGCGATGGCGATGGTCCAGCCCAGGCCGGTGATGAACCAGTCCAGGTAGGTCTCGCTGCCGATGCCGGTGGACTTGAAGTAGATACCCCAGTCCCAGTTGTAATTCATTGCGGGTTTCCCCTCGACGTGTCGCGAAAGCATGGATGGCGTCGGGGCAGGTCGTGCGTGGGCAACGACCCATCCGCGGGTGGCGGATGTGCCCCTATCCTTTCGGGGTGGAAAGACCGTAGGGCGGGTGCAACCCGCCGCGCCGACGGCTATTGGCGGGGTGCCCCCGCCCTACGGTTGCGCTGCCGGCGCTTGTGGCGCCGGGATGGCATCACCGTCAGATCTGTTCTGCAGATTTGTCGGTGGGGTTGGCGATCAGCTTTTTCAGCTCGTCGCTCATGGGGAAATTCATGTTCAGGCCCTTCGGCGGTACCGGCTGCTCGAACCACTTGCTGTAGATGGCGTTGATCTCGCCGGAAGCGAAGGTGGCGCTGATGGCCTTGTCGACCACCTGCTTGAAGCCCTCGTCACCCTTGCGCAGCATGCAGCCATAGATCTCGAAGGACTGCGGGGTGCCGACCACGTGCCAGTCGTCCGGCTTCTTGGCCTTGGCCATTTCGCCGGCCAGCAGGGCGTCGTCCATCATGAAGGCCACGGCGCGGTTGGATTCGAGCATCAGGAAGGATTCGCCGTGATCCTTGGCCGAGATCACGTTCATGCCCATCTGCTTCTCGGCATTCATCGCCTTGATCAGGCGCTCGGAGGTGGTGCCGGCGGTGGTCACCACGTTCTTGCCCTTGAGATCAGCGAAATCGTTGATGCCGCTGCTCTTCTTGGCCAGCAGGCGGGTGCCGACTTCGAAGATGCCGACCGAGAACGCCACCTGCTGCTGACGTTCGACGTTGTTGGTGGTGGAGCCGCATTCCAGGTCGACGGTGCCGTTCTGCACCAGCGGGATACGGGTCTGCGAGGTGACCAGGTTGTAGCGCACCTTCAGATCCGGCATGCCCAGTTCCTGTTTCAGCGCATCGACCACTTTCAATTGCAGGTCATGGGAGTAGCCGATCGGTTTGCCCGAGTCGTCACCGAAATAGGAAAAGGGGATGGATGAGTCGCGGTGGCCCAGGGTGATGGTGCCGGTTTCCTTGATCTTCTTCAGGGTGCCTGTCAGTTCCTCGGCGAAGGCCGGGGTGGACAGCACGGCGGCAGCAATCGCCAGGCCCAGTACGCGGTGGAAGGTACGCATCAATCGAATCCTCGATGTTGTTGTTGTGATAGTGCGGAGTGACACATTCCGCTATCACCAGAGCAGGTTGCATGCCAGGACTCTCGAGGTGTTCGTTTTGGTGGTAACTATTTGAAAAATATAGGATTAACGAGGCTTTTAAAAAGGTTGAAGGCGACCGCGTGTTCGCCCGGCCGACTGACTGGGCGTATGGCATTCGGAAAACCGAACGACGCGGAGCCTCAGCGAGCGTTTTCCGTACGTAACTGCGCGATGCGCGCGTCCTTCTCCTGCCAGAGCTGAGTGACCCAGTCCTGCATGTACTGACGAAATACCGGGTCGTTCTGGTAGTCGCCCTGCCACAGTTCGGGGGCCAGGCTGCGAGTCTGGATATCGACGATCACCTTGCCCACCTGACCGCTGAGCAATGCCCAGAAGCCAGGAGGCTTGCCCTCGGGATAGACCAGCGTGACGTCGAGCACGGCGTCGATCTGTTCGCCCAGCGCGGCGAGAACGAAGGCCACACCGCCGGCCTTGGGCTTGAGCAGATAGCGGTAAGGCGATTGCTGCTGAGCCTGCTTGGCCGGGGTGAAGCGGGTGCCTTCCAGGTAGTTGACCACGGTGACCGGCAGGCGCTTGAACTTCTCGCAGGCAGCCTTGGTGATCTCCAGATCCTTACCCTGCATATGCGGGTTCTTCTGCAGAAAGGCCTTGGAGTAGCGTTTCATGAAGGGGTAGTCGAGCGCCCAGAAGGCCAGGCCGAGGAAGGGTACCCAGATCAGTTGCTGCTTGAGAAAGAACTTGAAGTAGGGCGTCTTGCGGTTGAACGCCTGCACCAGCGCCGGGATGTCGACCCAGGACTGGTGGTTGCTGATCACCAGATAAGAACGGTCGCTACGCAGCTCGGCGTTGCCGCGAATGTCCCAGTGCGTCGGGGTGAGCAGGGCGAAGATGCGCTTGCAGTTCTCGGCCCAGAACTCGGCGACCCACATCACCCCGCGCGAGCAGGTATCACGTGCCGACTGCCCCGGCAGCACGAACTTGGCAAGGGCGATCAACAGCAGCGGGCCGATCAGGATCAGGGTGTTGACGAGCAGCAGAACGAGGGTGGCGAGGCCGGTCAGCAGAGGGCGCATGTCGACTCCATGGCAGGCATTGAGCGTCCATCTTATGCAAGCGTGGCGCATGACTCAAAGTCGGGCTCAATGGCGTATTGCCAGGCCGGGGCCGATGTGCCAAAACTCGTTACAGCGACATCATGTTTGCCACGGACGGTTGGTTCTCTTTGCCGGTGTACATTCAATGCTCAAAAGGATCGCCGTAGCCGATCTGCGGGTCGGTATGTTCATTCAGGAATTCTGCGGCTCCTGGATGGATCATCCGTTCTGGAAATCCAAGTTTCTCCTCGACTCCGACAAGGATCTGGCACGCATCCGCGACAGTGCCATCAGCGAGCTGTGGATCGATGTCAGCAAGGGCGCCGACGTCGCGGCCGGGGTACAGGCCGCCACCGCAGCCGAGGTTGAGTGCGAAGCCGAGGCCCGCCTGATGGCGGCCGTGGCGCCTCCGGTGGTCAAGCGCCTGTCCATGGAGCAGGAGCTGGAGCAGGCGGTGAAGCTCTGCGCGCGCTCCAAGCAGGCTGTGGTGCAGATGTTCAGCGATGCGCGCATGGGCCAGGCACTGCAGTTCGAGCAGGCCGAATCGCTGGTCGAGGAAATCTCCCTGTCGGTGATGCGTCATCCCAATGCCCTGATCAGCCTGGCTCGGCTCAAGCACAGCGACGAATACACCTACATGCATTCGGTGGCCGTGTGTGCGCTGATGATCGCCCTGGCGCGTCAGCTCGGGCTGCCCGAGGCGGCGGTGCGTGAAGCTGGGCTGGCCGGCCTGCTGCATGACATCGGCAAGATGGCGATACCTCAGGAGCTGCTGGACAAGCCAGGCAAGCTCACCGACAGCGAGTTCGCCACGGTGCGCAAGCACCCGGAGGAGGGCGGCAGTATTCTGATCGCCAGCAAACAGGTCAGCGCCCTGGTGCTCGATGTCTGCCTGCACCACCACGAGAAGGTCGACGGCAGCGGCTACCCGCATCACCTGCAGGGTGAGCAGATCAGCCTGTTGGCGAAGATGGGCGCGGTCTGCGACGTGTACGACGCCATCACGTCCAACCGGCCCTACAAGCAGGGCTGGGATCCGGCCGAGTCGATCCGCAAGATGGCCGAGTGGAAGGGGCATTTCGACGAGCTGGTATTCCAGGCCTTCGTCAAGACGGTCGGCATCTACCCGGTGGGCGCGCTGGTGCGCCTGCAGAGCGGACGGCTGGCGGTGGTCATGGAGCAGAACCCCAAGGCGCTGCTGGCGCCCAGGGTCAAGGTGTTCTTCTCGGCCAAGTCGCGCCTGCCGCTGAAGCAGACGGTAGTCGACCTGAGCAAGATCACCGACCAGGATCGCATCGTCGGCCGCGAGTCGGCGCAGGAATGGGGGTTCGAGGGCCTGGACGAGTTGTGGACGGGGATGGAGCTCAATGGCCGGGGGCGCTAGCAGCATGTTGTAACGCTTGTGCCGGAACATGGCGGGCCCGGTGCAGTCCGACTCTCGGTCAACCCAAGCGAGAGGATCGATCCTTGAAACATGCCCTGCTTCTGCTGGCCGCTGCTGTCAGCCTGCCGACTCTGGCCGACGAACAACCCGATCTCTATGGCCGCTACGAGCTGGTTACCCTGCCTGCCCTCGGCAAGACCCTCAAGGCCAAGATGGACACCGGCGCCATGACCGCCTCTTTGTCGGCCACGGATATCGAACCGTTCGAGCGCGATGGCCAGGACTGGGTGCGCTTTCGCCTGGCGGTGGACGGTGCGCAGGACACCCTGTACGAACACCCGCTGGTGCGTATCGCCGAGATCAAGAAACGCACGGAAGAGGGTGACCAGGCCGGGACTCAGGAGGTCGCCTATTCCCAGCGGCCGGTGATCGAAATGCCGGTCTGCCTGGGCGGTGAACAACGCAATATCGAAGTCAATCTGACCGACCGCAGCACCTTCAGCTATCCCCTGCTGATTGGCGCCAGCGCCATGCGTGAGTTCGGCGTGGCGGTCGATCCGGCGGCACGCTACACCCGTGATCGTCCGCAATGCTGAGCAAATTGTCGCATTTCAGAAAAGCCTGATACGCAATGGCCAGTACACTCCTGCCGAGTGTCCGCCTCCCTTTCGCCACCTTGAACGGTAACTGCGGGCCTGTTTCTTGCTAGCTGCATTTGTCCGCCAGGCCGCTAGGCCCAACAGGTTGCTGAGGTGTCGTGATGACGGGAGTACTCGAGCCGGGTGTAAGGCTATTCCAGCGTTTCAGTTTTGCCCGCAAGTTTCAGGTGGTGTTTCTTTTGTTCGCGCTGCCGCTGGGCTACGCCCTGTGGATCATCAGCAGCGACTACCTGGGGCGTTTGCAGTCGATAGACAATGAGCTCGAAGGTGCGCAGGCGTTGCAGCGCATGGCCCAGGTACAGCAGGAGCTGGTTACCCAGCGCACCCTGCTGGCACGTTGGAGAGGCACCGAGAAAGCTGCCGAAGGTCTGCTGCGAGAACGCGAAGGCGAGCTCGACAAAGCCTTGCAGGCAGCGGGCGAACCATTGCAGAGCAGCCTGATCAGCGACGAGGCGCGCCAGCACTTCCAGGGGCTGCAGAGCAGTCGCGAGGGGCTGCGCGTCAACGCCCTGGCGAGCCTGGCATTGCCCGACGCGCTGGAGCGCTACCAGAAGACGCTGCTGACGCTGATCGCCCTGCGTGAACAGGTGGCGACCGATAGCACCCTGATCCTCGATCCGCGCCTCGATACCTACCTGATGATGGAGCAGGTCACCTATATCATGCCGCGCCTGCTCGAGCAGCTTGGCACCTTTGCCGCACAGGGCCATGGTGCAGTGGTCGCGCAGCACTTCACCCTGCAGAGCCGCGTGCTGATTCGCGATCTGCGGCGCGGTCTGGATGAACAGCGGGCGCAACTGATCAAGGCGCAGACCACGCTGTCGCGCGAGGCACCTCAGACCATGCAGCAATTGAGCGCTCCGTTCGACACGGCGCTGAAGGCCTTCGACGATTTCCTGGCGCAGATCGACCGGGACATGTTCGAGGCCAGCCCCATGGCGCTGACGCCCGAGCAGTTCGTGCAGCGCGAAATGGCGCTGGAAACGCAACTGCAAGCCCTGCAACAGGCGCTCTACCAGCAATTCTCCGACAGCCTCGGTGTTTACCGGCAACGCGCCCTGTCGCAGATGATCGAGGTGATCGGCGCCTTCGGCGTGCTCACCCTGATCGCCCTCTACGTACTGCTGTGCCTCAATACCTCGATCCGCCAGGGCACGCGTACCATCATCGACGCCGCACGCGGGCTGCGTGACGGCGATCTGCGCGTGCGCATGCACGTCGCCGGGCGTGACGACCTGGCTGCGATTGCCCAGGCACTGAACATCGCCGTGGAGCAGATGCGTGACTCCTTGCAAGGCGTCAACCGGGAGAGTCAGCAGCTCGACGGCACCGTCCACCTGCTCGGTAGCCAGGCGCGCGACTCGCTGGATGCTGTCGAGCAACAGCAGGCGCAGATGAGCCAGATCGCCACGGCTGCCACGCAGATGGCCGCCACCGCCCAGGGCGTCGCGCAAAGCTGCGAACAGGCGGCGATGGAGGCCCAGCAAACGCGCGAAGTGGCGCTCGGCAGCAGCCAGCGCAGCGAACGCACCAGCGCCAGCATGCGTCAGCTCAGCCGCCGCCTTGGCGACAGCGCTACGGCGCTGCAGCAACTGCGCGACCAAACCCAGCAGATCAACCGCGTGGTGGAGGTGATCAAGGGCATCGCCGAGCAGACCAACCTGCTGGCGCTCAATGCCGCCATCGAGGCCGCGCGGGCGGGCGAGGCTGGGCGTGGCTTCGCCGTGGTCGCCGACGAAGTGCGCTCGTTGTCCAAGCGCACCCAGGACTCGACCCAGGAAATCGCCCAGACCGTCGACAATCTGCAACGCGTGGTCGGTCAGTCGGTGACGCTGATGGAGGACGCCTGCAGCCAGGCCGATGGCGACATTGGCAGCGTACTCGCCATGGGCGACGAGCTGCAGCGCATCGTCGACTCGGTGCAGCGCGTCAGCGACCGTTTGGCACAGATCGCCACCGCTGCCGAGCAGCAGGCGGCCACCGCCGACGAGGTCAGCGGCAATATCCAGCAGGTCGATCAGGCCGCCGGCCAACTGCTCGAAGGTGCTCAGGCGGTCAGCCAGGCGGCGGAACAGTTGCAGCGCGGCAGCGAGGGCTTGGCACAGAACACCGGGCGTTTCCGCCTCGACTGAGTGACCGGGCGGTCGAAGTCTGCTAAAAAACAGCTCTAACCACTGGGAGCCCTAGCATGAAAACGGTCGCCGAGATTCTCCGAACCAAGCCCAACGCCTTTCTGCATAGCATCGATGCCAACGATTCGTTGCTCGACGGCCTGCGCATCATGGCGGAGAAGGGCATCGGCGCTCTGGTGGTGATGTCCGGCGGGCGCCTGGTGGGCATCGTCAGTGAGCGCGACTACGTGCGCAAGGTGGCCCTGGCCGAGCGCTCCATGCTCAACGCCAAGGTCAGCGAGATCATGACCCGCGACGTGATCACCGTCGGCCCGCGCGACAACCTGCAGCACTGCATGGAACTGATGACCGAGCGCCGTTTGCGCCACCTGCCGGTACTGGCCGAAGGCGAACTGATCGGCCTGCTGTCCATCGGTGACCTGGTCAAGGAAACCATCGCCGAACAGGCCGACCTGATCCGCCAGCTGGAGCAGTACATTCGCGGCGAGCACTAAGGGGGGGCGCCCTGCCTACGGCGCTTCGGCGGGTTTCACCCGCCCTACGTCCCTTGTCTGCCTGATCTCTTCCTCAGCATCCCGTAGGGCGGGTGCAACCCGCCAACAGCCCCCCGGCGGATTTCACCCGGTCTACGTTCCATTGCCCGCTTGATGCCTGATCCCGCCCTTAGCGGCTCCGCCCCGGTCGCCCCTGTAGGGCGGGTGCAACCCGCCAACAGCCCCCCGGCGAATTTCACCCGGTCTACGTTCCATTGCCTGCTTGACGCCTGATCCCGCCCTCGGCAGTCTCCTGCCGTCGCCCAAAGGTGCAGGATGCCCCATGCCGCAGATACTCATAGTCGAAGACGAAGCCGCGATTGCCGATACGCTGGTCTACGCCCTGCAGGCCGAAGGCTTCGTCACGCACTGGACGAGCCTGGGTGGCGAAGCCCTGACGTTGCTGGAAAACGGCGCCTTCGACCTGGCCATTCTCGATGTCGGCCTGCCCGATATCAGCGGCTTCGAAGTGTGCAAGCGCCTGCGCCGTTTCTCCGAGGTGCCGGTGATCTTCCTCACCGCACGCAGCGAGGAAATCGACCGCGTGGTGGGCCTGGAAATCGGCGCCGACGACTACGTGGTCAAACCCTTCAGCCCGCGTGAGGTGGCGGCGCGGGTCAAGGTCATTCTGCGGCGTGTGCTGCCCCGTGATACTGCAGAGGCGCCAGCACCGAGCCTCTTCCAGATCGATGAGGCGGCCTTTCGTATTCACTACCACGGCCAGGCGCTGAGC
Organism: Pseudomonas sp. C11; assembly: GCF_034683865.1. Taxonomy (NCBI): domain Bacteria; kingdom Pseudomonadati; phylum Pseudomonadota; class Gammaproteobacteria; order Pseudomonadales; family Pseudomonadaceae; genus Pseudomonas; species Pseudomonas sp. C11. Next base: position 139,588 of record NZ_JAWIIP010000003.1, on the reverse strand, counting down.
CTGACCCGCCACGAATTCCGCCTGCTGCGCACCTTGCTCGGCCAGCCGCGCCGCGTCTATTCCCGCGAGCAATTGCTCGATGCTCTCGGCGTGGCCAGCGAGGCCGGCTACGAACGCAATATCGACAGCCATATCAAGAGCGTGCGCGCTAAGCTGCGCGCCATCGCCCCGCGCGAAGAGCCGATCCAGACCCATCGCGGCCTGGGTTATAGCTTCGAGCCGGAGAGCTGACTCATGCCGCTCGGCGTACGCATCTTCCTCGTCTACTTCCTCTTCGTCGGGCTGTCCGGCTGGTTCGTGCTGAGCACCGTGATGGACGAGATCCGCCCCGGTGTGCGCCAGAGCACCGAGGAAACCCTGGTCGACACCGCCAACCTGCTGGCCGAGATCCTGCGCGACCAGGTCAAGGCCGGCACCCTCGGCCAGGGGCGCCTGAACGAGGCGTTGGAGGCCTATGGGCGGCGTCAGCCGCAGGCGACCATCTGGGGCCTGACCAAGGCCGAGGTCAATCACCGCATCTACGTCACCGACGACAAGGGCATCGTCCTGCTCGACTCCACCGGCCAGGCCATTGGCCAGGACTACTCGCGCTGGAACGATGTACTGCTGACCCTGCGTGGCCAGTATGGTGCGCGCTCGACCCGTGAAGACCCGAACGATCCCGACTCTTCGGTGATGTACGTGGCCGCGCCGATCAGAGACGGCGAGCGGATCATCGGCGTGGTCTCGGTGGCTAAGCCCAACCGCACGCTGCAGCCCTATATCGAACGCTCGCAGAATCGCCTGAGCTGGCTCGGCGCCGGGCTGATCGGCCTTGGCCTGCTGATCGGCGCGGCACTGTCCTGGTGGCTCAGCGCCGCGCTGGGCAAGCTCACCCGCTACGCCCAGGCGGTCAGCGAAGGCCAGCGCGCCGAGGCGCCCAAGGTTCGTGGCGGCGAGCTGGGGCAACTGGCGCAGGCGGTGGAGCGTATGCGTACCGAGCTGGAAGGCAAGGCCTATGTCGAGCGCTACGTGCACACTCTGACCCACGAGCTGAAAAGCCCGCTGGCGGCCATCCGTGGCGCCGCCGAACTGCTCGACAGCGACATGCCTACCGACCAGCGCCAGCGCTTCGTGGCCAATATCCAGCAGGAAAGCGCGCGTCTGCAGAACCTCATCGAACGCCTGCTGCACCTGGCCCAGGTGGAGCAACGCCAGGGGCTGGAAGAGCGCGTGGCGGTGCCGCTGGCGCCACTGGTGGACGAACTGCTGCAAGCGCAGCAGGCGCGCATCACCGCCGCCAATCTGCAGATCGAACAGGCACTGCCGCCCGGGCTGAACCTGCGTGGCGAGCGCTTCTTGCTGCGCCAGGCCCTGGCTAACCTGCTGGACAACGCCCTGGACTTTACCCCGCCCGGCGGACTTATCCGCATCACCGCCGAACGCCAGGGCGAGCGCATCATCCTGCGTCTGTTCAACCAGGGCGAAGCCATCCCCGACTACGCCCTGGCACGGCTGACCGAACGCTTCTACTCCCTGCCGCGCCCCAACGGTGGCCGCAAGAGCACCGGGCTGGGCCTCAACTTCGTGCAGGAAGTGGCCGAGCTGCATGGTGGGGAACTGCATATCGGCAATATCGACGGCGGAGTGGAAGTGCGCCTGGCCTTGCCCGCCTAGATTGCTCTACGCGTATCTGCCTTTTGTAGGAGCGGCTTTAGCCGCGAAGCTTCTGGGCTGTTTAGCTGCGTAGGTAGCGCGCCGCGAAACCCATCATCTCTGATTTCCCGGGTTTCGCTGTGCTCTACCCAGGCTACGTGATGCCTTGTGGGAGGGGCTTCAGCCGCGACTCGCCGCTGAAGCGCCTCCCACAGTCCGAGCGGTCATCTTGGGAGCGGATGGACGGCATTCCGTTTCAGCCATGAAGTTCTGAAGCAACCTCAAATGCATCCTTGGCACCGAGCCCTGTCGCCCAGGCAGGCGAAGTGGCGTTTGGGCATTTCCTTATATATCTATAAAGTTGATTATTTTGTTTATTTATTTGCGCTTTTTAATCGATTTAATGCGAGTAGCATAGGTTCCGTAGCCACTTACCAGCCTCATCCAGGAGCCTGATCATGAAAAAGCAAATCCTCGCCAGCCTTGTTATCGCCGCCCTGTCCACCAGCGCTTTCGCTTTGCCGCAGGTCACCGCTCAATCCACCGCTGCCCCCGTCGTCGCTGAAGACGGTGCTGACCATGTTGGTGCCAACCGCTTAGCTGAAGGCGGCGCTGACCGTGTCGGTGCTAATCGTGTCGCTGAAGGTGGTGCTGACCGTGTCGGCGTGAATCGCGTAGCCGCCGATGGCGCAGACCGCGTCGGTGCCAACCGCGTAGCTGAAGGCGGTGCTGATCGTGTCGGAGTGAATCGCGTAGCTGCAGATGGTGCAGATCGTGTTGGTGTTAACCGCACTGCCTGATCGGCCCTGCAACACCTGCTCCGACTGAAGGCGCCCGTTTGGGCGCCTTCGTCGTTCTGGTGGTATAGGCAAGGTGTAGGGAGGGTAGTCCCATCTTCAGCCTGAATGAACGCCTTTCAGGTATTCCGTGCGGTCGATGGTCATTTGCAGTTTGCACTCCTCGATCTGCACGCCCTGCCAAGGCGAGGGAGTCGAGGACATCCCCGTGAACTGACACTCGGCATCTCTGAATTTCAGCCATGTCCGCTGTGCGGAGCGGAGCAAGCTGACCAGTTCCATATTCGGCCAGTGTTTGCGCAATGCGGTTTGCTCGTCCTCCGTGCGCTGGATGGCTTTCTTGTACTCGGCGTTGAGCTGGTCATCAGCGACCTTGTATTTCTGGGCAACGCAGGCATAACCGGCCATAACGCCTCCACCTTGAGCATTGCAGGGATCAGCGTCTTCATTGGCGGCAAAGACTGTGGTGGAGATAAGGAGGAGGGCGAGTGATAGAGAGAGTCCATTCATGGTCGTGTCCGTGCTGGTGCCGACTTTCGCTTGAGTGAGCTGGTGTTTGAAACCGTATGGGTATGAAAAAGGCACTGCTTGATCTTAAGGCTATTTTTTGGCGCGCCTGGATTTTTTATTGCGTACGACTTTGGCTTTTTGCGGCGCAGTTTGCTCCAGCAGGATTGGTGTTACGACGATTCGACTGTGGTACAGGTATCTACCCATGGAGTAAGCCAGGGGTACGGATAGAGCTACCAATTCGGCAGAAAATTCTTCGGCTGTGAACCACTGGGCTAGAAGGCCGCAGGCAAATAATGTAACCGCAAACGCAAGCCCTACGGTGAATGCCTGCTTGGCATTGGACGACAAGGGCGCTTTGCAATGTGTGCAGGCAGAAAGAGTGCCGGGGTCGCTGATGCTGTTTTGTTCATTGCATAACGGGCAGTTGAACTCATAGTCATGCTGTTCTTCGGTATCGAGGTAGGGGTTGTAGTCCATGGTTGCGTATTGTCTTTCCTTGAGGTGAGGGGTGAGAGGTGCGCTAAATAAATCTGTCACCTTTTCTAGTCACCTTTTCTATAGTCACCTTTTCTTATAAGTGAAACGGTGGACAAGCTTCGCGTTGCCCACCCTGCGCTACGATTTACCGTAGGGTGGATGACGCTTTTTTCATCCGCCGTTGGGAGTGGTTATCCGGGCTACTTGCTTGCTCAGGTTTGTTGTTTTTTTATTTCCCATAAAATGGCTTTGTAAGTGCTCATGAAACCATCCATTCCGTGTTTTCTATGCCGGAAGTCTGATTCGGTAGGGCTATCCGTTCTGAAAGTAGCATGCCATGTTGAACGTTCCGCAATTACTATTGCTGTTGTAATGTCTGTGAATTGGTCAGCCGTTATATCAATAACCAAGTCTCCCTTTTGTAGCCAAGCGTGGGTGAGCCAAGTGTTGTTCGCATGACTACCTTTTGTGCCGCATACATAATGAAAGCCTTCTATGCCAAGATCGTTCAGGTACGCGCCGAGTAAAAAAGCCGTATCACCACAAGCCCCAATGGGAAATTCCTTTAAGCCGTCTAGTTTCTTGTCAAACGGTAAAGACTCAATGGCTTTTCGGAATTTTGTTGCTATTTCAAAAAGGTGATCTCGAACCATTTTTTACCTGACGCTAAGCTAATGAACGGGCTTTAGTCGCGTAAGATGGATAGAGAGCTGCTAAATCCTTCTCTACCCAGCCAAGGGTGGACAAGCTTCGCGTTGTCCACCCTACGCCCCAATTAAATCGTAGGGTGGATGACTCTTTTTTCATCCATCGTTGGGAGTGGTTGTTCGAGCCACTTGCTCAGATAACACTTGCTCCATTGCCTTTTTGATGTCGGTCTCAGAAGGTGACTTAAGAGTGAAGTAAAAGCTTATCGCGCCAACTACGAAGCTAATGATGGTTATGACGTATGCCCGATTGGTTTGCTTCTTTGCCTTTTCTTGCTCGGCCTTCAGTTCAACATATTTGGTTAGGGTTGTTGTTACGGGCAGCAAGATATGCTTGTCAGCGTTATCGTTTGATTGCTCTATTAGCTTTGAAAGACGAGAGAGTGATGGTTTTACTTCATCGGGAAGCTCATCAAACGGTTCTTCTTTTTCAATCTCCGCTACCAAGGCTTTCAGTGTAGAAAAGGCTGCAGGGTCATCAATATCAGCATGCAGTTTGAAGACCACGTCGCGACTGCTCTGTGGAGAGAGTTCGTAGCCACGACCGATGTGGATTATGTCCTTGGCGGACAGTGTGACGTTTGCTGTCAACTTTTTCACGACGTTTGCGCGCATTCGTTCTTTATTCTTTCGCTTCTGAATCGTCATCCATGAGAGAAATATGCCAGCCCCTGCAATCAAGACAATGTAGAGAACGGCCATGAATAAGTTGAACAGATCCTTTGTCACGTAATATCTCCTGGATATACATAGCGTTTAAGGTAGTGGGCTAGCAAAAGCGTAGTTTTTGCGGATCCACTAAGTGTGGCGAAAGGTGTTTATTTAATTATTATAAGCAAGTCGCACAGGATGGGTAGAGCACCGCGAAACCCATCGTCTGTGGTTCCTGGGTTTCGCTTCGCTCTACCCAGGCTACGGCTCTACGATCCTTGAGCCGCAATGATCGCGGATAAAACGGAATGCCGCCCAGCCGCTCCTACAGGTCAGGCTGCGGTTCGGGGGTGGGGGCTTTGAGCGGCAAGCGCAGCAGCTCAACCTGCCACCAGCTCGGCAGAAGTTTGCGGACTTCCGGGCGGGCGAAGCGGTCGTCGATCAGGTAGAGCACGCCTTGGTCTTCCGGTGTACGGATCACCCGGCCGGCGGCTTGCACGACTTTCTGCAGGCCAGGGTAGAGGTAGGTGTAGTCGTAGCCATTACCGAACAGGCTGTCCATGCGTTGGCGGATTTCTTCGTTGATCGGGTTGAGCTGGGCCAGGCCGAGGGTGGCGACGAAGGCGCCGATCAGGCGTTCGCCCGGCAGGTCGACGCCTTCGCCGAAAACCCCGCCGAGTACGGCGAAGCCGATGCCGCGCCCGCCAATCTGGAAGCGCTCGATAAAGCCCTGGCGCGCCGCTTCGTCCATCTGCCGGGATTGCGTCCATACCGGAATCTGCGGGTGCTCGCGGCGCAGCGCCTGCAGCACCTGTTCCAGATATTGATAGCTGCTGAAGAAGGCCAGGTAGTTGCCGGGGCGTTCGGCGTATTGGTGTGCCATCAACTGGCAGATCGGCGCCAGCGAGGCGTCGCGGTGCTGGTAGCGGGTGGACAGGTTGCGTACCACCTGTACGTGCAGTTGTTCGGCGCTGAAGGGCGAGGCCACGTCCAGGCACTGGGTCTCTTCCGGCAGGCCGAGCAGGTCGAGGTAGTAGTGGCTGGGGCTGAGGGTGGCGGAGAACAGCGTGGCGCTGTGGGCATCCTCGAAGCGCGGGCCGAGGAAGGGCGCCGGCAGGATATTGCGGATGCACAGGGTCGAATAACTTCGCCCATTGCCAGCGTCGTCGCGGTTGATATCGAACAGCGAGTGCGGGCCGAAGCTTTCCGCCAGGCGGCAGAACAGCATGGCGTCCATGTAAAAGCTGAGCAGCTCGCCGCCATTGCCTTCGGGCTGGTCGGTGAGCAGGTCGGTGATGGCGCTGACCGCCTTGCCCAGCGCGGCGAGCAACAAATCCGGCGCCAGCGGGTAGACCTGATAGGGCACTTCCTGCTCGCGGTGCAGTTGATCCCAGTGGCGGTCGACCCGATCCAGCACGCTTTTCAGGCGTTTCGGTGCGTCGCGGCACATGGCCTTGAAGCGCGCCTGATCCAGCTCGGCGCTGTACATGCCGCGTCCGCGCTCCACCAGGTTGTGCGCTTCGTCCACCAACAGGCAGACGCGCCACTGGTTGATCAGGGTGAGGCTGTGCAGCAGGGCGCCGAGGTCGAAGTAGTAGTTGTAGTCGCATACCACCACGTCGCTCCAGCGGCACAGCTCCTGGCTCAGGTAGTAGGGGCACACGCCGTGGGCGATGGCGATATTGCGCACGGCCTGCTGATCCAGCCAGCGTTCCTTGAGCGCCGCGCTGCGTGCCGCCGGCAGGCGGTCGTAGAAGCCCTTGGCCAGCGGGCAGGAGTCGCCATGGCAGGCCTTGCTCGGGTGTTCGCAGGCCTTGTCGCGGGCCACGTGTTCCAGCACGCGCAGCGGCGTCTCGGGTTCGCGCAGGCGTCGCAGGGCATCCAGCGCCAGGCGCCGGCCCGGCGTCTTGGCGCTGAGGAAGAACAGGCGATCGAGCTGTTGGCCAGGCATGGCCTTGAGTTGCGGGAACAGGGTGCCGAGGGTCTTGCCGATGCCGGTGGTGGCCTGCGCCAGCAGATAATGGCCGTCGCGCGCGGCGCGGTATACGGCCTCGGCCAGTTGCCGTTGGCCATGGCGAAATTCGCCGTAGGGGAAGCTCAAGCTCTCCAGCGCCTGATTGCGCGCCTGCAGGTGCGCCTGTTCCTGCCGTGCCCAGTCGATATAGCGGCGGCAGTGCAGGGCGAAGAACTCGCCCAGCGATGCGGCGCTGTGGCGTTCGCGGAAAACCGTTTCCTGCTGGGTCATGACGTTGAAGTACACCACCGCCAGATCCAGTTCCTCGAAGCCCAGCTCCTGGCACAGCAGCCAGCCGTAGATCTTTACCTGCGCCCAGTGCAGCAGGCGGTGGTTGGCAGGGATGCGCGAGATGTCGCCACGGTGGGTCTTGATCTCTTCCAGCAGGCGAAACTCGGGGTCGAAACCATCGGCGCGGCCACTGACCGTCAGCCCCTCGAACTGGCCGATCAGTGGCAGCTCGGCCACGTAATCCGGGCCGCGCCGAGCCACCACTGTGGCGTGCCCGGCCATGCCTTCCTGCGCGGTAGGCGAGGGGGTGAAGCGCAGGTCGAGGTCACCTTCCTTGGCGGTGAACTCGCACAGCTCGCGCACGGCGACACGCAGGTTCAATCGCTCCACTCCACGTAGCACACGCTGACCGGCATGCCGTGCTCGGCGCAGAAGGCCAGCCAGCGTTTCTGGTTGTCCTGCAGGCGGTCGCCGGGGCCTTTTACCTCGATCATCCGGTAGCTGCCCTCACTGGGCCAGAACTGGATCAGATCAGGCATGCCGGCGCGGTTCTCGCGAATATCGGCCAGCAGGCGGCGGAACCAGGCACCCAGGTGCTGCGGTGGCAGGCAGGCCAATGCCTGTTCCAGGCGTTCGGCGTCGAGCAGTTCCCAGAACACGAAGGGCGACTGGATACCGAACTTCTCGGCGTGCGTGCGGCGCATGGCGTCGAGGTAGCTGCCGTCCTCCAGACGCGCCAGGCAGGCGGCGAACAGTGGAGCGCGGCGGGCGTGGAAGTCAGCTCGGTGCAGGTCAACCGGGCCAGTGTGGAAGGGATGGAAAAAGGCGCCGGGCAGCGGGGCGAAGATCGCCTCCCAGCAGAGCAGGCCGAACAGCCCGCAGATCAGCGTGTTCTCCACGTAATGCACGGGTGCATCGGGTTCTGCCAAGTGCATGGCCACAGCCAGCTCGACGCTGGCAGCGCGCGGCAGGCGCAGGTCGAGGCGATCCTCGATCAGCTTCGCCGCCTTGGTCGCGGCTGGTAGACCGAGGCGTTTGCGCAGGCGCGTGCGGGCTCGTTCGGCCAGTTGCGCTTCTTCGGCGTTGTGCGGCGCCGCGAGCACCTGTTCGGCCAGGTTCAGCGCCTCGGCATCCTGGCCCAGGCGCTCCAGCACGCGAATCTGCCGTTGCCGCGAGCCCACCGCGCGGGTGTCGCGGTACAGCGCCAGGGCCGAGTCCAGCTCGCCGGCGCGTTCCAGATGCTGCGCCAGTTGCAGCAGCAGGCGCTGGTGACGCTCGCTGATATGGGCGCTGTCGCTGCTGAAATCGCCGAGCTGCTGCAGCACCTCGGTGACCGCCATGCCGGCGTCGAAGGCCTCACGGCAGGCGCGCAGGTGCAGGTAGTCGTCGACGTCCTGGCGATGGCGAAAGCCGCGCGAGCCGGGGGTGATGGGCACCTGCTCGTAGCGGAAGATGCCCAAGTCGGCGAGCACGAACTCCGACCAGTCCTGCGCGAGGTTGCCGAAAAACATCAGGCGCAGGCGGTCGCACAACGGGCCGATGGCCAGGCTCAGCAGGCACTCGTGCAGATTAGGGCACCAGTCGGCCAGGCTGCGTGGTTCGATATGCAGCTCACGCAGATGGTCGAGCACTGCGCTTTTCTTCAGCGCCCCGAGCGGCAGGTCGTTGGCGAAGTGCGTGGCCAGTTCGTCCTTGAGCAGCAGGGCACCGAGTTCGTCGAAGCTCAGCGCGGCGCAATCGATCAGCCAGCCCAGTTCAAGCAAGGGCGCGGCAGCGGTCGGGATATCACCGATCTCGGCGTAGCGCAGTTTGCTCACGCGAAAGTGCACGCCCTTGCGCATCACCAGGCGCACCAGCAGCGCCTGAGCGGGCAGGGGCAGCTGAGGGAAATCCACGACGAAGGCGCGTTCGGCGTCGTCCATCAGGTCGCGGTGATGGGCGTCGAGCCAGGCGAGGGCTTTGCGGAAGTTGGCCAGGTAATAGAGTTCGGGGGCGTCGAGGCTGAGCATGCTGCGAAGTTTTACTGGTTTTTTATACAGATGCCAGTGCCGTTCACTCGCAGCGCTGTCGAGCAGACGGAAGGCGAGGGTGCTGCCGAGAGGTCGGTCGTGCTGACTATCTATCTGATCGATAAGCGATTTTCCAAGTATCGATGGCATTGATTGTCACTATCCCGAGATGTGCCTTTTGCCGTTTTGGGGCGTGCGTAACATGGGCCCCGTAGCCAGTTACTTACCCCCTCTTTCGGAGAACGACCATGAAAAAGCAAATCCTCGCCAGCCTCGTTATCGCCACCCTGTCTGCCAGCGCTTTCGCCCTGCCGCAGGTTTCCGCCGAACAGTCCGCTGCCCCTGTCGTCGCTGAAGATGGCGCTGATCGTGTCGGCACCAACCGCGTTGCCGAAGGTGGCTACGAGCGTACCCTGGAGCGCTTCCGCATCGTTGAAGATGGTGCCGACCGCGCTGGCGCGAACCGCGTAGCCGCAGACGGTGCTGATCGTGTCGGTGCGAACCGTGTAGCTGCAGACGGTGCTGATCGTGTCGGTGCCAACCGCGTAGCCGCAGACGGTGCTGACCGTGTGGGTGCGAACCGTGTAGCTGCAGACGGTGCTGATCGTGTCGGTGCCAACCGCGTAGCCGCAGACGGTGCTGACCGTGTGGGTGCCAACCGCGTAGCCGCAGACGGTGCTGACCGTGTGGGTGCCAACCGCGTAGCCGCAGATGGCGCTGACCGCGTGGGTGCCAACCGTATCAGCTGATCCGGTCATCCACCACGCGGGAGCAGTCTTATGCCGCATAGCAGTTAGAAAGGGCGCCCTGAATCGGCGCCCTTTCTCGTTCACACAGTCTCCACACAATCTCCACGCTCACCCCATACGCCTCCCACCGTAGCTGCCCAGACTTTGCCGTACCTTCACTCGCTACGGAGAGCCGTACCATGAGCCGTTCCCTGGGCTTCAAGCTGGGCGCCATCGCCTTGCTGATTATGCTGCTGATGATTCCCCTGTTGATGATCGATGGCCTGGTCGACGAGCGCCAAGGCCTGCGCTACCAAGTGCTGCAGGACATCGCCCGCAGTTCCAGTTATCGCCAGCAGATCACCGGGCCGATCCTGGTCGTGCCCTATATCAAGACCACTCATGAGTGGAAAACCAACGAGAAGACCGGCGAGCGCTACAGCGAGGAGCGTCAGCGCCGTGGTCGCCTGTATTTCCTGCCGGAACGCTTCGTGCTCGATGGCCAGATCAGCACCGAGCTGCGTGCGCGTGGCATCTACGAAGCACGTCTGTACCGCAGCGATAGCCAGGTCAGCGGCCAGTTCCGCTTGCCGGCGCGTCTGGGGCTGGGCGACGACCTGGGCTTCTATCGCTTCGAGACACCTTTCCTTGCTGTTGGTATCAGCGATATCCGCGGCATCAACAACGACCTCAAGTTGCGCCTCAATGGTCAGACCCTGAGCTTCGCGCCCGGCACCCATGACAACCGTTTCGGCGATGGCGTGCACGTAGCGCTGCCAGCGCTGGACAGCCAGGGCGGGCAGGTGCTCGACTTTGCCTTTGACCTCAAGCTGCAGGGCACCGAGCAACTCGATGTGGTGCCGGTGGGGCGTGATAGCCGCGTCAGCCTGAAGTCCGACTGGCCGCACCCGAGCTTCGTCGGCGAATACCTGCCGAGCCGCCGCGAGATCACCGATCAGGGTTTCAGTGCCGAGTGGCAGACCAGCTTCTTCGCCACCAATCTCGAGGAAGCGCTGCGTAGCTGTGCTGGCGAGAACCAGTGCCAGGCACTGTTCGGGCGCAGCTTTGGGGTGAGTTTCGTTGATCCCGTGGATCAGTACCTGAAGACCGACCGGGCGATCAAATATGCGCTGCTGTTCATCGCCCTGACCTTCGCCACCTTCTTCCTCTTCGAGGTGCTCAAGCGCCTGGCTGTACACCCGGTGCAGTACGCCCTGGTCGGTCTGTCGCTGGCGCTGTTCTACCTGTTGCTCTTGTCGCTCTCCGAGCACCTGCCATTCACCCTGGCCTATTGCTTGTCGGCAGGCGCCTGCGTCGGCCTGATCGGCTTCTACGTCAGCTTCGTCTTGCACAGCTGGCAGCGCGGCCTGGGCTTTGGCGCCTTGCTGGCGGCGCTGTACGGGATGCTTTTCGGCTTGCTCAGCGCCGAGGACTACGCCCTGCTGATGGGCTCGCTGCTGGTGTTCGGCGTGCTCGGCAGCGTGATGGTGCTGACCCGCAAGCTGGACTGGTACGGCGTCGGCCGCATGGCCCCGCAAGCCTGAATGCAATCGGCGCGGCGAGTGCCGCGCCTCTTCTCTGGAGGTGATTCCATGCGTCTGTTATTGCAGTTTTCCGCCTGCCTGGGCCTTGGTCTGGTTGTGGCGGTGGTGATCCTGATCGGCTTGATGTTCTTCGGCTGGTTCAACCTGATCGATGGCCTGCTGCTGACCGGCAAGCCGCTGGCCAGTCTGAGTCTGACGGTGTTGCCGGAAGGGTTCTGGAATGAACTGACCGGCGTTCATGATGCGGTGAACAACCCATCGCTGCGTTCGTTCCTGGCGATGTGCGCGGCGCTAGGCCAGGTCGGCCTGCTGCTGGCGCTGGGCTTCATGCGTCTGTGGTACCGGGCATGAGCGGGCATATCGGTTTGCGCGAGGAGGCGCGTGCCGGGCAGTGGCTGGCGCGGCGGATTGCCTGGCTGTTTCGCGATGCCCGTCATGGGCAGTGGGCGAGTGGCCGCGTAGACTCGCGGCACATCGAACGGGAGTGCTTCAAGGATGAACAAGAGACTGCTTATCGCCCTTGGCGGGTTGCTGCTGGCGAGCCTGGCGCAGGCCGATGATTGCCGGCAGCAACTGCCAGCCTGGATCGAAATGGCCCATCCGGGTCACGAGGCTGGCCAGGCGCTGGAGGACGAGCTCGGGCGCTACCGGGTGGATGCCGGACGGAGCATCTGCAAGGTATGGCCGGCGCGCCCGCACCTCACGCTGGTGGCGCTGCCGTTGATTCGCGCAGAGCATAATGGTTATGGGGTGACGGATCTGGAAGTGCTGGTGCTCGATAACCACCAGCAGCGCTTCGTGGCACGTCTGGTCGAGCCTGATAAGTTGGATTGGGATGCGGTTTACGTTGAGGGAATGACCTTCGATACGGCGCCTTATCGGCTGCGTGGGGATGACCTGGCTTTTGGTGTACGCATCAGTCGCCGCAACTGGTCGCGCATGAATCCCTTCAGTGAAACCGAGATCACACTCTACGAGTTGAAAGAGAAAGGGTTGCGCTCGTTGATGGGGGCACTGGTGGTGGAGAGCTTTGGCGGTGAACGAGATGACGATTGCACGGCCTCATTCGGCGAGGCCAAGGGCGTTCTCATCGTCACGGGCAAGGTCGGCCGCGATGGCTACCGCGATCTGATTCTCAAGCGAACTCATACAGGCAGGCGCATGGTGGTGACCGACGGCGAATGCCAGACACTCGAGGACGATCCGCGCCGCGATCAGTTTCGTATTGAGTACGGCGACGAACGCTATCTGTCACCAATCGAGCTGGTCTCCGACCCGCTCTAAGGTACATGGCCCGGATGCAATCCGGGGCCATGCGCCAGATCATCCCGGATTGCCTCCGGGCTACACGCCGAACGCCAGGTGAGTGCTGCTCACCTGGCGTTTCTCTTTACAGGCTGACCGAAATCCCCGCCTGCAGCGTACGCGGCTCGCCGGGGTAGGCCCAGACGTTCCAGGCGCGTTCCTCGTAGTGCTTGTCGAACACGTTGTTCAGGTTGAGGTTCAGGCGCACGTTCTCGGTCAGCGGGTAGTAGGCCAGCAGGTCGACCACGCTGTAGCCGTCCATGTCGAAGGTGTCGTTGCTGGTCTGGCCCTGACGCTCGCTGACGTACTTCACGCCCATACCCAGGCCCAGTCCGGCCAGGGTGCCGCTGTCGAACTCATAGGTGTCGAGCAGGTTGAAGCTGTGCCGTGGCACGTTACCCAGACGCTCGCCCTCCGGCATGTTGGCGCTGGTGCTTTCGGTGACTTCGGCGTCGACATAGGCATAGCCGCCGATCACTCGCCACTGCGGGGTGATGTTGCCGGCTAAGTTGATATCGAAGCCACGGCTGCGCACTTCGCCTGCGGCGATCTGGAAGGATTCCGACCCTGTGTTGTTCGGGTCGTTGGTCAGCACGTTCTCCTTGACGATGTGGAACATCGCTGCGGTCAGGCTGAGGTCGCGGTCGAGCATGTCGTACTTGATGCCGACTTCATGGGCGACACCTTCTTCCGGGTCGAAGGCACCGTTCTGGCGGTCTGCTCCCCGGTTGGGTTTGAACGAACGCGAGGTATTGGCGAACACCGCCAACTCGTCGGTGAGGTCGTAGATCAGGCCGAAGCGCGGGGTGACGGCGTTGTGCGCCTGATCCCAGTCTGCGGCATTGGGCAGCTTGTCCTCGTAGCTCTGCTCGAAGCGCTCGATACGCGCCCCTACTTGCGCCTTGAGGCGTTCGGTCAGCGCGACCTGATCCTGCAGGTAGAAGGCGTAGGACTTCAGCGTTTCAGCGTCATGCGTGGTGGTGCGAGTCAGCGCCGGCAGTGGCTGGCCGTGTACCGGGTTGTACAGGTCGATGGGGAACGCGCTGTCGTTCGGCGAGCGCCGGATCAGCGAGTTGTAGTTGAACTTGTCGTATTCCACGCCCACCAGCAGGGTGTGGGCGAAGCCGGCGGTGTCGAAGTTGCCTTCGGCATTGGCCTGGACGTTGACGTCGTTCCAGTTCAGCCAGCGTTCGTTGTAGTTACGTCCGACGACGCTGTTGCCAGCGGCCAGGCCGCCGCGGTAGCTGTTGCTGTTGTTCTCAACAGCGCCGCCAGACATTTCGCCGTCCATGTACTGCACGCCGCCACGCAGGGTCCAGTTGTCGTTGAGCAGGTGTTCGATGCGCAACTGGGTCGTGGCGCTGTCGTTGGTCAGCTTGCCGGCGGCCTCTTCACCGAGGAAGCGATCACGCGGCAGTTTGCCGTTCTGGTTGGCGTAGCGCGTCACACCTCGGTCGAGCGGATGACGGTTGTGCAGGTAGTCGCCTTCGAAGGTGACGGAGGTGTCGTCATTGAGCTGCCAGCGCAGTACCGGAGCGACGCCATAGCGTTCGCTCTCGACGTCATCGCGGAAGCTGTCGCCGCCCTCGGTCACCAGATTCAGGCGGTAGGTGAAGGCGGCCTGCTCGTCCAGCGCACCGGTGGTGTCGAGGGTGCCGCGACGCAAGCCTTCGCTGTTGATCTGGCTGCCCAGCACGGTGCGGCGCTCGGCCTGGGGTTGCTTGGTGACGATATTGAAGGTGCCGCCGGGGTCGCTACGGCCGTAGAGCATGGCTGCCGGGCCGCGTAGCACTTCGATGCGTTCGATGCTGCTGGCATCGGGCATGTTCGGGTAGCCACGGTTGGCGGCGAAGCCGTTGCGGTAGAACTCTTGGCTGTTGAAGCCGCGAATGAGGAATTCGGTCAGGCCTTGAGCGCCGAAGTTGTTGCCGCGCTCCACGCCGCCGGCGTAGTCGAGGGCATCTTCCAGGCGTACGGCGCCGATATCCTGTACCACCTCTGCGGGAACCACGCTGATCGACTGCGGGATCTCGTGGATTGAGGTGTCGGTGCGCGTGGCACTGGCCGAGCGGGTGGCGCGGTAGCCGGTCACGGGGCCATCGGCACGCTCACTGGCTGCATTGACCTGCAGCGCTTCCAGGGCGAGCGGGGCATTGTCTTCGGCGGCTGAAGCGCTGGCGGAAAGACAGGTAACGGCGGGTAGAGCCAAGAGCGGGACGACCAGGCGGCGCATTCATAGATCCTTGGGGCAGGGAAAAAGCGCCGGCATGGTAGTGCTACGAAGAACTATTATCAATTGCAAGTGAGCGTTTGCCCTCCGCCATTTATTTGCCTCGGCAGAATCGACTGCAGGCCAGGGAAAATGGGGAATGAGCGTCTCACCCCGAGTGGGGCTAATACCAATGTCTAGCTGTCGACTTTTGCTGGCCTGCTGCTAGCTTGAAGGTGCATCAGAATAACAATAACCGGAGGCAGCTATGACTTCTGATAAAGCAAACGCGGCGGCGTACTGGAAAGCGAACGTGCGCCTGATCACCCTCAGCCTGATCGTATGGGCACTCGTCTCATACGGTTTCGCCATGATCCTGCGACCCATGCTCTCGGGCATCATGGTCGGCGGTGCGGATCTTGGCTTCTGGTTCGCCCAGCAGGGCTCCATCCTCTTCTTCATCGGGCTCATTTTTCACTACGCGTGGAGACTGAACAAACTCGATAAAGAATTCGGCGTCGAGGAGTAAGTGGTCATGAGCCAATTCGTCATCAACATGTTGTTCGTAGGCGCGTCCTTCGCGCTCTACATCGGCATCGCCATCTGGGCGCGTGCCGGCTCGACCAAAGAGTTCTACGTCGCCGGCGGTGGTGTGCATCCGGTCACCAACGGCATGGCGACTGCCGCTGACTGGATGTCCGCAGCCTCCTTCATTTCCATGGCGGGCCTGATCGCCGCTGGCGGTTATGCAAACTCCACCTTCCTCATGGGCTGGACCGGCGGCTACGTGCTGCTGGCGATGCTGCTGGCACCGTACCTGCGCAAGTTCGGCAAGTTCACCGTGCCGGATTTCATCGGTGATCGCTTCTACAGTCGTGGCGCGCGCCTGACTGCGGTGATCTGCCTGGTGATTATTTCCGTGACCTATGTGATCGGCCAGATGGCCGGTGCCGGTGTGGCCTTCTCGCGCTTCCTCGAGGTGAGCAACTCCACCGGTATCTGGATCGCTGCAGCCGTGGTGTTCGCCTACGCCGTATTCGGCGGCATGAAGGGCATCACCTACACCCAGGTTGCTCAGTACGTGGTACTGATCGTGGCCTACACCATCCCGGCCATCTTCATCTCCCTGCAGCTGACCGGTAACCCGATCCCGCCGCTGGGCCTGTTCGGTGACCACGTCGAGTCGGGCGTGCCGCTGCTGCAGAAACTCGATGAAGTGGTGCGTGAGCTGGGCTTCGCCGCCTACACCGCCGATGTCGACAACAAGCTGAACATGGTGCTGTTCACCATGTCGCTGATGATCGGTACTGCCGGTCTGCCGCACGTGATCATCCGCTTCTTCACCGTGCCGAAAGTGGCCGATGCGCGTTGGTCTGCTGGCTGGACGCTGATCTTCATCGCCCTGCTGTATCTCACTGCGCCGGCCGTGGCCTCCATGGCACGTCTGAACCTGGTGACCACCATCTATCCGGAAGGCGCCAGCGCCCCGGCTCTGGCGTATGCCGAGCGTCCGGACTGGGTCAAGAACTGGGAACAGACCGGCCTGATCAAGTGGGAAGACAAGAACGGTGACGGCCGTATCCAGATGTACAACGATGCGGCGCCGGCCTTCACTGCCACCGCCGACTCGCGTGGCTGGAAGGGTAACGAGCTGACCGTGAATAACGACATCCTGGTTCTGGCCAACCCGGAGATCGCCAACCTGCCTGCCTGGGTAGTCGGTCTGATCGCGGCGGGTGCCATTGCTGCGGCACTGTCGACGGCCGCAGGCTTGCTGCTGGCGATTTCTTCGGCGATCAGTCATGACCTGATCAAGACCTTGATCAATCCGAAGATCAGCGAGAAGAACGAAATGATCGCGGCGCGGCTATCGATGGCGGCGGCGATTCTGCTGGCCACCTATCTGGGCCTCAATCCACCGGGCTTCGCTGCGCAGGTGGTGGCGTTGGCCTTCGGTATCGCGGCTGCGACCCTGTTCCCGGTGCTGATGATGGGGATCTTCTCCAAGCGCATGAACGACAAGGGTGCGATCTGCGGCATGGTGGTCGGTCTGGTGGTGACGCTGGTGTACATCTTCACCTACCTGGGCTGGTTCTTCATCCCGGGCACCAACAGCCTGCCCAATACCCCGGATCAGTGGTTCATGGGTATCTCCCCGGCATCCTTCGGTACCGTCGGTGCGCTGATCAACTTCGCCGTGGCCTACGGCGTCTCGATGGTCACTGCCGAACCGCCGCAGGAAATCCAGGATCTGGTGGAGAGCGTACGTACTCCCAAAGGTGCTGGTGCCGCGCTGAGCCACTGAGCATAATCCCGGCCTGACGCCACCATCCGGTGGCCAGGGCTTCAGTACACGGGCCTCCGATGGAGGCCCGTCGTCTTTCAGGAACGTCATATGTTGTGGACTTTGCTCGCCATCGTGGTAGCGGGGATCGGCGCTGCCGGTTTGGCCCTGCTGTTGCGCAAACTCACCGGTAATCGCCTGCCGCGCTGGTTGGTGCCGCTGTTCGGCGGCCTGGGCATGCTGGGCTACCAGGTGGTGTACGAGTATTCCTGGTTCGACCATCAGCTCGAGCGCCAGCCGCCTGAATCGGTAGTCGTGGCCAGCGAGGCCGGGCATGTGTTCTGGCGTCCCTGGAGCTATTTCCTGCCGATCACCACCGCCTTCACCGTGCTCGACAGCAAGAGCGTCGTACGCCGCGAAGTGGGCGATGCGTCGGTGGCCGAATTCATGCTCTATCGCTTCGAGAAGCAGCATATCGATCATGTCTCGAATCAGGCGCATCTGCTCAACTGCCAGACAGGCGAACTGCTGCCGCTGGATGCGCAGCAAAAGCCGGTGCTGGAGCAGCTCAAGCGTATCGACAAAGGCGGCGTGCTGTACCAGCGCGTCTGCAGCTAGCCAGCGGCTGGAACGCTGCCCGTCAGTTGCATCACGAAGCCCCGGCATGCCGGGGCTTCGCCTTTCCATAGATGCAGATCAATGAGCGCCGCACGCTGCCTGCCTAGAATCGCCGGCTTTGCCTTGCAAGCAGGTGCTCCATGTCGTGTCGTCCCGAATTGCTGTCGCCCGCTGGCAGCCTCAAGAATATGCGTTATGCCTTCGCCTACGGCGCCGATGCGGTTTACGCCGGGCAGCCGCGTTACAGCCTGAGGGTGCGCAACAACGAGTTCGATCACGCCAACCTGGCCCTGGGCATCGCCGAGGCCCATGCCCAGGACAAGCAGTTCTACGTGGTGGTCAACATCGCCCCGCATAACGCCAAGCTGAAGACCTTTCTCAAGGATCTGCAGCCGGTCATCGACATGGCACCGGATGCGCTGATCATGTCTGACCCTGGCCTGATCATGCTGGTGCGCGAGCACTTCCCACACCTGCCGATTCACCTCTCCGTGCAGGCCAACGCGGTTAACTGGGCCAGCGTCGAGTTCTGGCGACGTCAGGGCCTGAGCCGGGTGATCCTCTCCCGCGAGCTGGCACTGGAAGAGATCGAAGAGATTCGCCAGGCCGTGCCGAAAATGGAGTTGGAGGTGTTCGTCCACGGCGCGCTGTGCATGGCCTATTCCGGGCGCTGCTTGCTGTCGGGCTACATCAATCGCCGCGATCCCAATCAGGGCACCTGCACCAACGCCTGCCGCTGGCAGTACCAGGCCACGCCCGCTGCTGAGAACGAAACCGGCGATATCGTCCGTCTGGTCGAGCCGACCTTGGGCGAAGGCGCGCCGACCAGCCAGGCCTTCCTGCTGGAGGAGGCGACCCGGCCGGGCGAGCAGATGGCCGCCTACGAGGACGAGCACGGCACCTACATCATGAACTCCAAGGATCTGCGCGCGTTGCAGCACGTGCCCCGGCTGGTGGCTATGGGCGTGCATTCGCTGAAGATCGAAGGGCGCACCAAGAGCCATTTCTACTGCGCACGCACGGCCCAGGCCTATCGCCGCGCCATCGACGATGCCGTGGCTGGGCGAGGCTTCGATCCCAGTTTGATGCACGACCTCGAATCACTGGCCAATCGCGGCTACACCGAAGGTTTCCTGCGCCGCCATGTGCATGACGAGTACCAGAACTACCAGCACGGCAGCTCGCGCAGTGAACGTCAGCAGTTCGTCGGCGAACTGACCGGCGAACGCCGGGGCGATCTGGCCGAGGTGTTGGTGAAGAATCGCTTCGAGGTGGGCGACGGCATCGAGTTGATGACCCCGCAAGGCAACCTGCATTTCACTCTGGAACATTTGGAGAGCCGCTCTGGCGAGCGTATCTCGGTCGCGCCGGGCGACGGCCATCGGGTGTTCCTGCCAGTCGCGCCAGGTGTCGACCTCGGCCATGCCTTGCTGCTACGTGATCTACCGCCGCACAGCGAGCAGTAGGGCGAAGCGTCAGAGCGACAGGGCCTGCTGCCGGCGACGACGGCTGGCGAGTTGGCGATCCAGTTCGACCAGGCTGTCGATGCCCTGGCGGCGTGCCTTGCTGAACAGCATCAGCGCCAGTTCGGCGGTGACCAGGGCATCAGCGCTGGCATGGTGACGCTGCTGCACCTGCAGACCGAAGGCCTTGACCCAGGCGTCCAGGCCACCGTGCTGTAGCTTGTTGTCGGGGCAAAGCAGCGGGGCGATCTCGGCGACATCGAAGAAGTGATGTTGCAGGCGGTAATCCAGGCTCTGCTTCAGGGCGCGGGCTAGCATGCGCTGGTCGAAGCCGGCGTGAAACGCCAGCAGCGGGCTGTCGCCGACGAACTCCATGAACTCCAGCAGCGCCTGTGCCGGGTCGACGCCACGCGCCACTTCGCTGGGGGCGATGCCGTGGATCAGGGTGCTGACGCTGGCCTGGTGATTCGGCCGGCACAGGGTGCATTCGAACTGCTCGGCGAAGTCGATGGCGCCGTTATCGATCACCACCGCGCCGATGGCCAGTACCAGGTCGCGGCGCAGGTTCAGGCCGGTGGTTTCCAGATCGAGGACGACGAAGCGTTGCTGGTGCAGCGGGCGCTCGTCCAGCGGCGCCGGCAGCGCCAGGGCCTGGCGCCGTTCCAGTTGCGTCTGGGTCAGGGCCGGGCCGCGGCCGCTGAACCAGGTGAATTTGCTCATAGCTGATACCTCGTGGCCAGGCTGCTCTGCAGGCGCTGGGCTTGGCGAAAGGATTCGCGCAGGATGCGCCGATCCAGCAGGTTCAGGCTGTCGGGGTCGAGTCGGTTGGAGTAGGGCAACTCGTCGCGCGCCTGCAACTGGTGCTGCTGCATCCGCGTTTGCTGAATGAAATGATAGGCCTCCTCGAAGGCCGCGCCGTCCAGCGCCTCGATCACGCCACGGCTGATCAGGGCGCGCAGGCGCTCCAGGGTGCCGACGGCGCCCACGCCATTGGCCAGTGCCAGCAGGCGCGCACCGTCGACGAAGGGCGTCAGGCCCTGCACCTTGAGATCGAGTGTGTCCTTGTCGGCACCGGAGCGGGCCACCACGAAATCACGGAAACGTCCAACGGGGGGGCGCTGGCGCAGGGCGTTCTCGGCCAGCATGCGCTGGAACAGGCTGTTGCCGGCGACCCGTTCGAGCAGCTCGCTGCGCAGTTGCTCACAGCCCTCGGTCGGCCCCCAGACGCTGCGCAGGTCGAAGTAGATCGACGAGCCCAGCAGATTCTCCGGGGTCGCCTCATGGATGAACCCGGCGAAGCGTCGCGACCACTCCTGGCGTGACAGGCACAGCTCGGGGTTGCCGGCCATGATATTGCCCTTGCACAGGGTGAAGCCGCACTGCTCCAGGCGCTGGTTGATCTCGGCGGCCAGCGGCAGCAGGCGTCCGCGAATGGCGGCGGCCTCGGCTGCGTCGCTGGCCTCGAAAAGGATGCCGTTGTCCTGATCGGTGTGCAGGGTCTGCTCACGGCGGCCTTCGCTGCCGAAGCACAGCCAGGTGAAGGGCATGCCGGGGTCGCCTTTTTCCTCCAGCGTCAGCTCGATCACCCGGCACACCGTGTGGTCGTTGAGCAGGGTGATGATATGGGTGATCTGCGTCGAGCTGGCGCCGTGGGCGAGCATGCGGTCGACCAGTAGGCGGATATCGCTACGCAGTCCAGCCAACGTCTCGATTTTGCCGGCGTGACGGATGGTGCGCGCCAGGTGCACCAGGTCGACGCGCTGCAGGCTGAACAGGTCGCGCTCGGAAATCACCCCACACAGTTGCTCGTTCTGCACCAGGCAGACATGGGCGATATGCCGCTCGGTCATGGCGATGGCGGCGTCGAAGGCGCTGGCATCCGGTGGCAGATGGAAGGGGGCGGTGGTCATCAGTGCGCTGATCGGCTGCGCCAGATCGATGCCATCGGCCACTACCCGGCGCAGATCGCGCAGGGTGAAGATACCCAGCGGGCGGCGCTGTGGGTCGAGGATCACGATGCTGCCGACGTGCTGCTCGTGCATCAGCCGCACGGCATCGCGCAGCGGCGTGTCCGGCGCGCAGCCGATGGGTTGGCGCATGGCCAGTTCGCCGAGGCGGGTATCCAGGGAATATTGCGCGCCTAGGGTTTCCACCGCGCGCAATTGCACCTGCTGGTTGACCTGGTCGAGCAGGCTGCTGACGCCGCGCAAGGCGAAGTCGCGCAGCGGGTTGGAAACGGCGAACAGCTTGACGAAGGCATGCTTGGCCAGCAGCAGGCAGAAGGTGTCTTCGGCGGCCAGGTGTTCGGTGCGCGTGGCGCGCTCGCCGATCAGCGCGGCCAGCGGGAAGCACTCGCCAGCGGTGATCTCGAAGGTGGTCTCGGTGCCGCGTCGGGCGCTGTGCGGGCGCTCGCCATGCACACGGCCCTGCTTGACGATGTAGAAGTGCTCGACCGGGCCATCGCTGGGCTTGATGATCGAATCGCCTTCAGCGTAGAAGCGCAGCTGGCAATGCTCGACCAGAAACGCCAGATGGGCCGTGTCCATCTGGTTGAAGGGGGGGAACTTCTGCAGGAACTCCATGGTGCCATGGATGTTCTGCAGCACCGCCGTCCTGCCCGCCTGGGCGAGCATGTCCGCTTTGCTCATGGCGCGGCCTCGTGGTCTTGTTTGCCCGCATTGTGCCTGTGGGTGGGCGGATTGCCCATTGCACCTAAGTCGCAGCGTCAGGCTGGAACGATAATTCTTCTTTTTTGACGAATTTTTGACTTCCTTTGCGGCACACTGCGTGTGCTTGCGTCCGCTCTCGTGCGTAGGCCCACGCTCTGCACTCCCTATCCCTCAGATCAAGGTCGTTCCATGCAGTCACCCGCATCTACCGCCCACCCGACGGGGCCAGTCAGTATTGGCAGTCACCTGGCGTTCCTTATCGGCAGCGTGTTGTGCATGCTGCTGCTCTTCGCCCTGGCCCGTGCCGGCCTGTTGGCCTACAACCAGGCGATGATCGGGCAGACGCCGCTGGCCAGCTTCGTCGAGGCATTCTTCAACGGCGCACGCTTCGACCTGCGCCTGATCGTCTACCTGTGCATCCCGCTGACGTTGTCGTTGTTCAGCGTGCGGGCCATGGCCGCGCGCCGTCTGCATGTGGCCTGGCTGACCGTTGCCACCAGCCTGTGCCTGTTCCTGGCGGTGGCGGAGCTGAACTTCTATCGCGAGTTCCACCAGCGTCTGAACAGCCTGGTGTTCCAGTACATGCAGGAAGATCTCGGCACGGTGTCGAGCATGATCTGGAACGGCTTCCCGGTGCTGCGCCTGCTGCTGGTATGGGTGCTGGCCACGGCTGTGCTGGCCTGGCTGTTCCGCCGTATCGAGCGCGCCACGCGGGCACGCAGCCACGCACCGGCACCGCGCTGGCCGGCGCGCACGGCGGTGTTCGTGATGCTCCTGCTGGTCAGTGTGGTGTCGGCGCGTGGCACGCTGCGTTCCGGCCCGCCGCTGCGTTGGGGTGATGCCTACACCACCGAGTCGATGTTCGCCAACCACCTCGGCCTCAACGGCACCCTGACCCTGGTCAGCGCCGCCAGCTACTTCTTCTCCGACCAGGGCGACAACCGCTGGAAGGCGACGCTGCCTGAAGCCGAGGCGCTGCAGACGACGCGCAACATGCTGCTGACACCGAACGATCGCCTGATCGATGACGACCTGGCAGCGATCCGTCGCGTCACCACACCACCTGCCGAGGGCCGCCTGCCGCAGGTGCGCAACGTGGTAGTGATCCTCATGGAGAGCATGGCTGGCCGCTATATCGGCGCCATGGGCAATGCCGACGGCATCACGCCGAACTTCGACGCCCTGGCCAAGCAGGGTCTGCTGTTCCAGCGGTTCTTCTCCAACGGCACCCATACCCACCAGGGCATGTTCGCCACCATGGCCTGCTTCCCCAATCTGCCGGGGTTCGAGTACCTGATGCGTATGCCCGAGGGCGGCCACCAGTTCTCCGGGCTGCCGCAGCAACTCAGCGTGCGTGGCTACGATGACGTTTACGTCTACAACGGCAGCTTCTCCTGGGACAACCAGTCGGGCTTCTTCGGCAACCAGGGCATGCGCAACTTCGTCGGCCGTGAGGACTTCGTCGACCCGGTGTTCATCGACCCGACCTGGGGGGTGTCCGATCAGGACATGTTCGACCGCGCGGCCACCGAGCTGGCCAGTCTCGACAAGAAGGGCAAGCCCTTCTATGCGTTGCTGCAGACCCTGTCCAACCACACGCCTTACGCCCTGCCGGAAAACCTGCCGGTCGAGCGTGTGACAGGGCATGGCTCTCACGACGAGCACCTCACTGCCATGCGCTACGCCGATTGGGCGTTGGGTCAGTTCTTCGCCAAGGCGCGCAAAGAGCCGTACTTCAAGGACACCCTGTTCGTGATCCTGGGCGACCACGGCTTCGGCAATGACGAGCAGATCACCGAGATGGATCTGTCGCGCTTCAGCATCCCGTTGCTGATGATCGGCCCTGGCGTGCAGGAAACCTTCGGCGCTAGCCGCGATATCGTTGGCAGCCAGATCGACGTGGTGCCGACCATCATGGGCCGCCTGGGCGAGCCGACCCAGCAGCAATGCTGGGGCCGTGACCTGCTCAGCCTGCCGCAAGACGATGCTGGTGTGGCGGTGATCAAACCGTCGGGCAGTGACCCGACCGTGGCCTTGGTCAGTGGCGAGCACATCCTGGTCAAACCGCGTGATCGCGACGCGCATCTGTACCGTTATTGGCTGGGGCGTGAGGCCGGTGGCAAGGTGGTCGATGATCCGCAACTGCGCAGCGAGATGGAGCACAAGCTCTCGGCGTTCGAGCAGACGGCTACTGACAGCCTGATCAACAACACCACGGGTGCTCACCCGAAGCAGGTTCCGGGTAACCGCTGAGGGTTGGTTTTGGGTATCAGAGAGGTTCTTTGGAATCTCTCTGATGCTGGGCTGGCAGGTTTGGGTGGACTTGTTGGTTGTTCGGGTGTTTGTTCCGGATTGCCGCGTTTTTGTTGATGTTCTTGGTTTCGCCCTCCCGGACGAGTGACTTTTGCGGGCAAAAGTAACTAAAACCCTCCGCCCGGTCATCCGGCCCTGGCTTCGCCAGGGTTCGCTCACTCCATCGCCGCTCCAGAGGCCCGCCGCGAAGGGCCATCCCTGGCCCATCGCGGCTCTCGCGACATCCATGTCGCTCGACCTCTTCCACGACGATTCCGTTCGCCCTACTGGGCGGGCTCTGCACGCGCCTGAACCTGGGGTAACTCAGGTGTAGCTGGGAGTGCTCTGGAAAGAGCGACAGCGAACGACAGACCCGTAGAGTTAAACCGATAGTTTCAGGCGCGCGAAAATCCCCCTTCAGGAGGCCGAACGTAGGCAGTGCGTAGGGGGCGAGCGGCATGGATGCCGCGAGAGGCTTGAAGGGCCATGGATGGCCCTTGCAAGCCGACCCCGGAGCGGTGCCGGAGTGAGGGAAGTCGAGCGAAGCGAGACCCGGATGGCGGGGTGCGCTTTCTTTTGCTTACTTTTCTTTGCGCATTTCAAAGAAAAGTGAGTCGCCCGAGGGGGCGAAACAAGAAGTCCCAGCAAACACCGTAGCGGCGTCCAGAACAACAACACGCCTACTCCAAACCTGCCAGCGGTGTAGGGCGGACTCAGGAGCGCCAGCGAACAGTCCGCCGGAACATACCAACGCCACCCCTCACAATGACCCACCGCCCATAAAAAAACCGCCTCATCGAGGCGGTTTTTGTTGGCGGGTTACAGCCCGTTCTTGGCCTTGAACTCGCGACGACGACGATGCAGCACCGGCTCGGTGTAGCCATTGGGCTGCTTGGTGCCTTCGACGACCAACTCCAGCGCGGCCTGGAAGGCGACGTTGTTGTCGAAGTCTGGCGCCATCGGGCGATAAAGCGGGTCATTGGCGTTCTGACGATCCACCACTGGCGCCATACGCTTGAGGCTCTCGACCACCTGCGCTTCGGTAACGATGCCGTGGCGCAGCCAGTTGGCCAGCAGTTGGCTGGAAATACGCAGGGTCGCACGGTCTTCCATCAGGCCGACGTCGTTGATGTCCGGCACCTTGGAGCAGCCGACGCCCTGGTCGATCCAGCGCACCACGTAGCCGAGGATGCCTTGCGAGTTGTTGTCCAGCTCGTTGCGGATCTCCTCCTGGCTCCAGTTGGTGTCCTTGGCCAGCGGGATGGTCAGGATGTCGTCCACCGAGGCCGGGGTGCGCTTGGCCAGCTCGGCCTGACGGGCGAACACGTCGACCTTGTGGTAGTGCAGCGCGTGCAGGGTGGCGGCGGTCGGCGACGGTACCCAGGCAGTGTTGGCCCCGGACAGCGGGTGGGCGATCTTCTGCTCGACCATCGCTGCCATCAGATCCGGCATGGCCCACATGCCCTTGCCGATCTGCGCACGGCCTTGCAGGCCGGTGGCCAGGCCGACGTCGACGTTGTTGTTTTCGTAGGCACCAATCCAGGTCTCGCTCTTCATGGCGGCCTTGCGCACCACGGCGCCGGCTTCCATGGAGGTGTGGATCTCGTCACCGGTACGGTCGAGGAAGCCGGTGTTGATGAACACCACGCGCTCGCTGGCAGCCTTGATGCAGGCCTTGAGGTTGACCGTGGTACGGCGTTCCTCGTCCATGATGCCGACCTTCAGGGTGTTGCGCGGCAGGCCCAGCACTTCTTCGACACGGGTGAAGATTTCGCTGGTGAAGGCGACTTCTTCCGGGCCGTGCATCTTCGGTTTGACGATGTAGACGCTGCCGGTGCGGGTGTTCTTGCGCGAGGTGTTGCCGTTGAGGTTGTGAATGGCAATCAGGCTGGTGAACAGCGCGTCCTGGATGCCTTCCGGGATCTCGTTGCCAGCGGCGTCGAGGATGGCCGGGTTGGTCATCAGGTGGCCGACGTTACGGATGAACAGCAGGGAGCGGCCGTGCAGGGTCAGCTCGGAGCCGTCCGGCTGGGTGTAGACGCGATCCGGGTTCATGGTGCGGGTGAAGGTGCTGCCGCCCTTGGACACTTCCTCGGCCAGGTCGCCCTTCATCAGGCCCAGCCAGTTCTTGTAGACCACTACTTTGTCGTCGGCATCGACGGCGGCGACGGAGTCTTCGCAGTCCATGATGGTGGTCAGCGCCGCTTCCATCAGCACGTCTTTCACACCGGCAGCGTCGGTGCTGCCGATGGGGCTGGAGGCGTCGATCTGAATCTCGAAGTGCAGGCCGTTGTGCTTGAGCAGCACGGCGATCGGCGCGCTGGCCTCGCCCTGGAAGCCGACCAGTTGTGCGTCGTCACGCAGGCCGCTGTTGCTGCCGCCCTTGAGCGAGACGACCAGCTTGCCGCCTTCGATGCGATAGCCGGTGGAATCGACATGCGAGCCGGCAGCCAGCGGCGCAGCCTCGTCGAGGAAGGCGCGAGCGAAGGCGATGACCTTGTCACCCCGCACCTTGTTGTAGCCCTTGCCCTTCTCAGCGCCGCCTTCTTCGCTGATCACGTCGGTGCCGTAGAGGGCATCGTACAGCGAGCCCCAGCGGGCGTTGGAGGCGTTCAGGGCGAAGCGCGCGTTCATCACCGGCACCACCAACTGCGGGCCGGCCAGGCGGGCGATTTCTTCGTCGACATTGGTGGTGGTGGCCTGGAAGTCGGCCGGCTCAGGCAGCAGGTAGCCGATTTCCTGCAGGAAGGCCTTGTAGGCTGCGGCGTCATGGGCCTGGCCCTTGCGTGCCTGGTGCCAGGCGTCGATCTGCGCCTGCAGCTCGTCACGCTTGGCCAGTAGAGCGCGGTTTTTCGGTGCCAGATCGGCGATCACGGCGGCGGCACCGGCCCAGAACTTGTCGGCAGCGATGCCGGTGCCAGGAATGGCTTCGTTGTTCACGAAGTCGTACAGGGCTTTGGCGACCTGCAGGCCACCGACTTGAACGCGTTCAGTCATCACTTGCCTCACTCTCTGAGCTTTACTCGATAGCCGCATCGGAGACGGTCTGGCCGTCTTGTAGTCCGTGGCGCGGCATACTACATCAAGATTTCGGGGAAATGCACGGGGTCTGCGTCAGTGCGCGACCGAAATGGGGTTTTCAGTCACGATGGATATTTATGTATCCATAATAAGTGAACATTGTTCCATATATTTTTGATTCGGGTATACGACTAATTGACCAGTTTGCATGCGGTAAGCGAGGCCCGCCTTCCTGGCCATCACCTATACTGCAGCTTCGATCTTCGTGGAGTCCGCCATGCCGGTAACCGCTGCCACCCCTGCCGATCTTGCTGACCTGACGCGCCTGTTCGGTGCTTACCTGCACTTCTATGAGGTGCCACGCCGAGCGGAGGAGATCGAGGCCTTTCTCGCTACACGTTTGCGCTTGGGCGACTCGCACCTGTTCATCGCTCGCGATGGGCGAGGCCAGGCGCAGGGCTTCGTGCAGCTCTATCCCTTCCAGTCTTCACTGGCGCTGGCCCCGGCCTGGCTGCTCAGCGACCTGTACGTCGATGAGTCGGCGCGCCGCAGTGGCGTTGGCGAGGCTCTGATGAACGCTGCGCGTGCCCATGCCGAAGCCTCCGGCGCCTGCGGTCTGCAACTGGAGACGGCAAAGACCAACCTGGCCGGCCAACGCCTTTACGAGCGCCTGGGTTACATTCGCGACGAGCAATTTCTTACCTACTGGCTGCCGCTGCGCAGCTGAGCCTTTCGAGTTCCACTCAAGCAACGAGGTCGTACATGGATCATCTGGTACTGACGGTGATAGCCGAAGATCAACCCGGCCTGGTCGAGCGCATCGCTGCCTGCATCGCCACGCATGGCGGCAACTGGCTGGAGAGCCGTATGGCGCGTATGGCCGGACAATTCGCCGGCATACTGCGCGTCGAGGTGGCGGCCGAGGCTCATGCCGAGTTGATCCAGGCATTGCAGGCTCTCGGCAGCCAGGGCATTCGCGTGCAACTGGCGGTCAGCGGTAGTGAGCCGGCCGGTCGCTACAACGCCATTCGCCTGGAACTGGTGGGCAATGACCGCCCCGGCATCGTCCGTGACATCACCCGCGTACTGGCCGAGCAGGGCGTCAACCTGGAAAGCCTGCTCACCGAGGTGGCGCCAGCGCCGATGAGCGGCGAGCTGTTGTTCACCGCCGAGGCGCTGCTGGCCGTGCCCGAAAACCTTTCCCTGGAACAGTTGCAGGCGCGCCTGGAAACCCTGGCCGATGACCTGATGGTGGAGCTCAATCTGCGCCAGGACGACTGACCGGGCTGATATCCACGACGGGTGGATCAGCCTGTGGATAAACTGGGGAGCCCCGGCGCACGACCTAGTGCCCCGGGGCTTTTTCATGGGAGGCTAAAAAGCCAGCAGGATCAATGGCTTGTGCACAAATGCCGGGGATGGATCTGTGGATAAGCCGGGGGCAGAGTGCGCCGCACCAGAGCTGGCGCGGCTTGCCGGAGATTGAGTGTTTTCTCGCCAGTGGCGGGCGTTTCAGGCTGCCTTGCGCCCGCGCAGGCTTAGCCAGATGTCCAGGCTGTAGACCACCAGGCCCGCCCAGATGCAGACGAAGGCCATCAGCTTGGCAGGGTCGAAATGCTCGTTGAAAAGGAAGATCGCCTGCAGCATCACCAGCGTCGGTGCGATGTACTGCAGAAAGCCCAGAGTGGTGTAGGGCAGATGACGCGCGGCCGCGTTGAAGCACACCAGCGGCACCAGGGTGATTGGCCCGGCTGCGGCCAGTAGCAGCCACTGCCAACTGCTCCAGAACGCGGCCTGATTGCTCATCGCCGCAGGGTGCAGCGCCAGCCAGGCCAGGGCGATCGGTAGCAATAGCCAGGTTTCCACCACCAGGCCGGGCAGGGCGGCGACCGGAGCCTTCTTGCGGATCAGCCCATAGAAACCGAAGGTCAGCGCCAGCACCAGCGAGACCCAGGGCAGGCTGCCCACTTGCCACACCTGCTGCGCCACGCCCAATGCCGCCAGACCCACCGCCAGCCATTGCAGACGGCGCAGACGCTCACCGAGGATCAGCAGGCCGAGCAGGACGTTGACCAGCGGGTTGATGTAGTAACCCAGGCTGGCCTCGAGCATGCGGTCGTTGTTCACCGCCCATACGTAGACCAGCCAGTTGCTGGCGATCAGCAGGCCGCAGCCAGCCAGTACCAGCAGGCGAGCAGGGTTGTCACGCAGTTCACGCCACCAGCCCGGATGCTTCCAGACCGCCAGCAGCGCGGCGCCGAACAGCGCCGACCAGAGGGCGCGATGGACGATGATCTCCAGCGCCGGGATGGCCTGGATGGCTTTGAAGTAGATGGGGAACAGGCCCCAGATGATGTAGGCGGTCAGGCCGAGCAGATACCCGCGTTGCGGGTTGGCGGCGGTCATGGTGCATCCTTGGACGGGCAGGTTGAGTGCGCCATTCTAGTGCGCGTGCAAACGCTTGTCTGGCGCCCGGCATGTCAGCCGTCATGGCGACCATTCAGAACAGCCGCAAGGGCTCCTCATCCAGTGCTGCTGTCTGTTCACGCAGGGCGAGAATCTGGTCGCCCCAGTAGCGCTCACCGGCAAACCAGGGGAAGGCCAGGGGGAAGGCCGGGTCGTCCCAGCGTTTGGCGATCCAGGCGCTGTGGTGCATCAGGCGCAGGGCGCGCAAGCCTTCGATCAGCGGCAGTTCGCGGGCGGCGAAATCGTGGAACTCCTGATAACCGTCCACCAGCTCGGCGATCTGGCCGAGACGTTCGTGGCGCTCGCCGGCCAGCATCATCCACAGATCCTGCACCGCCGGGCCCATGCGGCAATCGTCGAGGTCGACGATATGGAAGGCGTCGTCACGGCACAGCAGGTTACCGGGGTGGCAGTCGCCGTGCAGGCGGATCGGCTGGTAGCGCACGCGGGCGAACAGATCATCGAGGCGGGCGAGCAGGTCACGTGCCACCGATTCGTAAGCCGGCAGCAGGCTGCGTGGCACGAAGCCGCCGTCGAGCAGTGTGGCCAAGGCAGCATGGCCGAAGTTATCCACTGCCAGGTGTTCACGGTGTACGAAGGGTCGGCTGGCGCCCACTGCATGCAGGCGACCGAGCAACTGGCCGAGGCGATACAACTGGTCGAGGTTGCCTGGCTCGGGCGCGCGGCCGCCACGACGTGGGAACAGGGCGAAGCGGAAGCCGCCATGTTCGAACAGCGTCTCGCCGTCGCGTGTCATGGGCGCTACCACCGGGACTTCCTGGTCGGCCAGCTCCAGGCTGAAGGCATGTTCCTCGCGGATCGCCGCATCGCTCCAGCGATCCGGGCGGTAGAACTTGGCGATCAGCGGCGTTTCCCCCTCGATGCCCACCTGGTAGACGCGGTTCTCGTAGCTGTTGAGCGCCAGCACACGGGCGTCGCTGAGGTAGCCCAGGCTCTCCACGGCGTCGAGGACAAGATCCGGGGTTAGGGTGGAAAAGGGATGGCTCATGAGCGGCTCCGTATGGCTGGGCGCACAGTGTACCCGGCGAATGATCTTGCCGTAGGGCGGGTGCAACCCGCCGCCGAAATCACCAGCAGCTATTGGCGGGGGGCACCCGCCCTACAGTTGCGTGCCCAGTAGCACCTGGCTGGCGGCGAACTGCGCACTCACCGACGAGCCTTCCTCCAGTTGCATGCGCTGCAAGTGCTCGGCGTTGGTTAGTGCACACAGCGTCTGGCCGTTGGGCAGGGCGATACGCACTTCGCATGGGCCGTCGCTGGCTGGCAGGATTTGTTCGATCAGCCCGGTCAGGCAGTTATCGAAAACTGTGCTGGCAGACGAGGCAGGGTGTAGTTCCAGCCAGCCAGCCTTGATCAGCGCCACCACGCTGCTGCCAATGGCCAGTTGCAGGCGCTCGGTACTGTCACGGGTGATCTGCGCCTGCAGGCGTGCGCCGCCCGGCAGCTCGAGGGTGATCAGGTCATTGTGGCCTTGAGCGGCGATGGCGCAGACGCGTCCGGCCAGCTGATTGCGAGCGCTGGTGCGCAGCATCAGGCGCCCCAACAGTTGCAGATCGGCGTCATCCTCGACGGCTTGCAACAGCTGCGCCTGCAGGGCTTGTACGCGTTGGTGCAGGGCCAGCAGGCGGGCGCCAGCTTGAGTCAGACTCGCGCCACCACCGCCCTTGCCGCCGACATTGCGGCTGACCAGCGGTTGTTCGGCCAGGTTGTTCAGCTCGTCGATGGCGTCCCAGGCGGCCTTGTAGCTCAGCCCGGCGGCCTTGGCCGCACGCGTGATCGAGCCCAGCGTGGCGATCTGCTCCAGCAACGCCAGGCGTTGCGGGCGGCGGCTGAGCATCTGGGCGATCGGGTCGAGCTGGGACATGGCGAGGCGCTTTGGCAGAAGTGCAGGGAGCACAAGCATAACCAATCGCTGCAGCCCGAGGGCGTCAGCCTCCCGGTGGCGGTGTGCGTGCCAGGCAGTAGACATCCACGCGCGCCGCGCCGGCTTGTAGCAGCAGGCGGGCGAGCATATTGGCGGTGGCACCGGTGGTCAGCACGTCGTCCACCAGCGCCAGGTGAAGGCCCTCGACCCGCTCGGCGGCATTGACCACGAAGGCCTGACGCAGGTTGCGCTTGCGTGTGGCAGCGTCCAGCCCCTGCTGGGCTGGCGTGTCCAGGGTGCGCGATAGCCAATCGTCAGGGACGGGAATCTGCAAGGCGCGGCTCAGCCAGCCGGCGAGCATGCGCGCCTGGTTGAAGCCTCGCTGGCGTTCGCGGCGACGTGCCAAGGGCACCGCCAGCAACGCCTGTGGCCGTGGCAAACCTTCGTCGTAGGCGTGCAGCAGGTGTTCGGCCAGCAACTCGCCGAGCAGGCGACCGAAGGGCCACTGCGCCTGGTGCTTGAAGCGGGTTATCAGGCTGTCGACCGGAAAGGCATAGCGCCAGGGCGCCTCGACGCGGGCGAAGGCCGGTGGCTTTTTCTGACAGGCGCCGCAGATCATGCCGGGTGCGGGCAGCGGCAGTGCGCAGACCTGGCAATGCGCGCCGAGCCAGGGCAGCTCGGCCTCGCAGGCCGTGCAGATGTCATGCCGCGGATGGTCGGTGGTTTCGTCGCACAGCTGGCAATGACGGCGTAGCCTCAGCCAGGCGGGGCGTTGCAGGGGGAGTGGTCGCAGCAGGGCCATGCTCGCTCGTCCTTGAGTCTACGAACCTGTTCACGATCTGCTGCGCGTCGGCCATGCTGCGTTGAAACCAGCCTCAAAATGCTCATTTACAACTCGTAAACTGCGCTTTTTCGCCTGGTTTCGCCTTGCCTGGCTCTAGCTCGCGAGATCGTGAACAGGCTCTAAGCCCTCAGCCTAGTCGCGCATCAGCGGATCAGCCAGCCCATCACCACCAGCCCCAGCAGCAGCCAGATCACTCCGCCGAAGATGGAGCGGCGCAGCAGGGCGCGTACGCCGTTGTAGAGAAACAGCAGGCCGATGATCAGCAGGATGATGCTGAAGATCGAACTGTCCATGCCGATGGCGCTGGCCAGGCCGTGGAGAAAATCGTCGACTGCATCCGCTACCGCGCCCAGCGCCCCGGAGAGCAGGTCGACGATGAATCGGATCATTTGCCCCAGCGCATGGCCGAGTCCCTCGAAGAAACCTTCTACCCGCATGTCGCGCATCCTGTTTTGGCGTTGCTCATTGGGCCTTGTGCCATCGTGGAAGTTCGATTGGTCGATAAATGATCATTTGTAAACCTGTGTTGTTTTTCTGGTTGACAGCATTCCTTGGGCTCCTATGATGGCCGAAGCCTGAACGCCCGCCCGGGCACCATGACAGACGCCGCCAAGCGTCGAAGGACTCCTCCATGAGCGCAACCGCCACCTTCTCTACTCGTCACGACTGGACGCTCGCCGAGGTGCGTGCCCTGTTCGAGCAGCCGTTCAATGACCTGCTGTTCCAGGCGCAGACCGTGCACCGTCAGCACTTCGACCCGAACCGCGTGCAGGTCTCGACACTGCTGTCGATCAAGACCGGCGCCTGCCCGGAAGACTGCAAGTATTGCCCGCAGTCCGGCCACTACAACACCGGCCTGGACAAGGAAAAGCTGATGGAGGTGCAGAAGGTGCTGGAGGCGGCCGCCGAGGCCAAGGCCATCGGCTCCACGCGCTTCTGCATGGGCGCGGCGTGGAAGCACCCGTCGGCCAAGGACATGCCCTACGTGCTGGAAATGGTCAAAGGCGTGAAGAAACTCGGCCTGGAGACCTGCATGACCCTCGGTCGCCTCGATCAGGAGCAGACCCAGGCGCTGGCCGAAGCAGGGTTGGACTACTACAACCACAACCTCGACACCTCGCCGGAGTTCTACGGCAACATCATCACCACCCGCACCTACGGCGAGCGCCTGCAGACCCTGGCCTACGTGCGCGAGGCGGGGATGAAGATCTGTTCCGGCGGCATCCTAGGCATGGGCGAATCGGTGGATGATCGCGCCGGGCTGCTGATCCAACTGGCCAACCTGCCGGAACACCCGGAATCGGTGCCGATCAACATGCTGGTCAAGGTCAAGGGCACGCCGCTGGCCGAGGAGAAGGACGTCGACCCGTTCGACTTCATTCGCACCCTGGCCGTGGCGCGGATCATGATGCCGAAATCCCACGTGCGCCTATCCGCTGGCCGCGAGGCGATGAACGAGCAGATGCAGGCCCTGGCCTTCATGGCTGGCGCCAATTCGATATTCTATGGCGAGAAGCTGCTGACCACTGCCAACCCGCAGGCGGACAAGGACATGGCCCTGTTCAAGCGCCTCGGCATCAAGCCGGAAGAGCGCGAGGAGCACGCCGACGAAGTGCACCAGGCGGCCATCGAGCAGGCGCTGGTCGAGCAGCGCGATTCCCAGCTGTTCTACAACGCCGCTTCGGCTTGATATCCCTTGGTGGATCGATGAAGCGCCATCCACCCTGCGCCGCTTGATGTGAGGCGTAGGGTGGATAACCCGCTTGTGCTTATCCACCGATCTCCGGTGCCCTCCATGCCTTTCGACCTTGCCACTCGCCTCGCCGAACGCCAGGCTGCCGATCTTTTCCGCCTGCGGCCCTTGCTGGACAGCCCGCAAGGGCCGCAGGTGCAGGTCGGCGGTCGGCGTCTGCTGGCCTTCTGTTCCAACGACTACCTCGGCCTGGCCAATCACCCGGACGTCATCGCTGCGCTGCAGCAGGGTGCGGAAAAATGGGGTGTTGGTGGTGGCGCCTCGCATCTGGTGATCGGTCACAGCACGCCGCACCACGAACTGGAAGAAGCCCTGGCCGAGTTCACCGGGCGCCCGCGTGCTCTGCTGTTTTCCACCGGCTACATGGCCAACCTGGCTGCCGTCACGGCGCTGGTCGGGCAGGGCGACAGCGTGCTGCAGGATCGTCTCAACCATGCCTCGCTGCTCGACGCCGGTCTGCTGTCCAGCGCGCGTTTCTCGCGTTATCAGCACAACGATGCGGTCAGCCTGGCCAATCGTCTGCGCAAGGCCCGGGGTAACTGCCTGGTGGTCACCGATGGCGTGTTCAGCATGGACGGCGACCTGGCCGACCTGCCGGCGCTGTGCGCCGAAGCACGTGCCCGAGAGGCCTGGGTGATGGTCGATGACGCTCACGGTTTCGGCACGCTGGGCGCCGCTGGCGGCGGCATCGTCGAGCATTTCGGCCTGGGCCTGGATGATGTGCAGGTGCTGGTCGGCACCCTAGGCAAGGCCTTCGGCACGGCGGGCGCCTTCGTGGCCGGCAGCGAGGACATGATCGAAACCCTGATCCAGTTCGCCCGCCCTTACATCTACACCACCAGCCAGCCACCGGCGGTAGCCTGCGCCACTCTGAAAAGCCTGGAGCTGCTGCGCAGCGAATCTTGGCGTCGCGAGCATCTGGCGCGCCTGGTCAGTCGATTCCGCCAGGGCGCCGCAGAGATCGGCCTGAGCCTGATGGACAGCTTCACCCCGATCCAGCCGATTCTGGTCGGTGACAGCGCTCGCGCGCTGAAACTTTCCGCACTCTTGCGCGAGCGCGGCTTGCTGGTTGGTGCCATCCGTCCACCGACCGTGCCAGCCGGCAGTGCGCGCCTGCGCGTGACCCTCTCGGCCGCGCATAGCGACGGGCAGCTCGAACTGTTGCTCGAAGCGCTCGCCGAATGCTGGCCGCAGGTGTGCAGCGATGACTGAGCGGTTGATCCTGCTACCGGGCTGGGGCCTGGATAGCGCTGTGCTACACCCCCTGGCTGAGGCGCTGGACGGCGAAGTGCATGCCTTGCCGGCCTTGACCTCGGTGAACCCGCAGGACTGGCTGGATGAGCTGGATGCCCGTTTGCCGCGTGACTGCTGGCTGGCCGGCTGGTCGTTGGGCGGCATGCTCGCCAGCGCGCTGGCGGCGCGCCGGGGGGCGAGCTGCCTGGGGCTGATCAGTCTGGCGAGCAACGCCTGTTTCGTCGCCCGGCCGGGCTGGTCGACGGCGATGCCGCAGGCCACGTTCGAGGCGTTCTACCAAGGGTGCGAGCAGCAGCCCGAGGTCACGCGCAAGCGCTTCGCCATGCTCTGCGCGCAGGGCGGGGAAGATGCCCGCAGCCTGTCGCGCCAGTTGCAGGGCCATACGCTGGTCGCTGACCAGGCGCAGTTGCTGGCCGGGCTGGCGATATTGTCGAGGCTGGATAACCGCGCTGCCCTGGCGAGCTATGCCGGGCCGCAGCTGCATCTGCTGGCTGATGGCGATGCGCTGGTACCGGCCGCCGTGGCTGACGAGCTGCTGGCGCTGCTGCCGCGTGGCGAGGTGGCGCTGCTCGACGGCTGCAGCCATGCCTTCGTGCTGGAGCAAGCGCAGCTGCTGGCGACGTTGATGCGCGAATTCATGCGTGAGGCTGGCGATGACTGAACGAGCGATCGAGGCGGAACTCCAGCAAGCCGGCCTGCCGGACAAGCGCCAGGTGGCTGCGTCCTTTTCCCGTGCGGCGGCAAGCTACGACGCCGTCGCCGAGTTGCAGCGCCGCGTCGGTACGCAATTGCTGAAGCGACTGCCGCCCGTGCTGGCGCCACAGCGCTGGGTCGACCTGGGCAGTGGCACTGGCTATTTCACCCGGCTGCTGAGCGAGCGTTTCAGCGCAGGCGAGGGGCTTGCCGTCGACATCGCCGAAGGCATGCTGCGGCACGCCCGGCCGCAGGCTGGCGCGAGGCATTTCATCGCCGGGGACGCCGAAGCACTGCCGCTGCAGAGCGCATGCGTCGATCTGCTGTTTTCCAGCCTGGCCGTGCAGTGGTGTGGCGACCTGGCTCGTGTACTGGGCGAGGCCGCGCGGGTGCTGCGTCCGGGCGGCACGTTGGCCTTCTGCAGCCTGTGCGTCGGCACCCTGCAGGAATTGCGCGACAGTTGGCAGGCCGTCGATGGCTTCGTCCACGTCAATCGCTTCCGTCATTTCGAGGACTACCAGCGCCTGTGCGCGGCCAGCGAACTGCAGGTACTGAGCTTGCAGCGCGAGGCGCAGGTGCTGCATTTCCCCGATCTGCGCAGCCTGACCCGTTCGCTCAAGGACATCGGCGCGCACAACCTCAACCCCGGGCGCCCCGATGGGCTCACCGGCCGCGCGCGCATCGCCGCGTTGCTGGCCGCCTATGAGCGCCATCGCGATGCAGACGGCCTGCCGGCCACCTATCAGGTGGTCTATGGCGTCTTGCGCAAGCCTCGTTGAACTGCTTCTGAGGAGAGTCGCTGCATGCCTCACGCCTATTTCGTCACGGGTACCGATACCGAGATCGGCAAGACCACCATCGCTGCCGGCCTGCTGCATGCGGCCCGGCGCGCGGGGCTGAGTACGGCGGCGGCCAAGCCGGTGGCGTCCGGCTGCGTCACCACGGCCGAGGGACTGCGCAACGACGATGCGCTGGCGCTGCTCGGCCAATGTTCGCTGCCGCTGCGTTATGACGAGGTCAACCCGCTGGCCTTCGCGCCGGCCATCGCGCCGCACCTGGCCGCGCGTGAGGCAGGTGTGCGGCTCGATGTTGCCAGCCTGCAGCAGGCGGTGGGTGTGGTTTTGGCGCGCGGGGCCGACTTCACCCTGGTGGAAGGCGCGGGTGGCTGGCGGGTGCCATTGAGTGGCCATGAAACGCTGTCTGACTTACCCGTGGCGCTGAACCTACCGGTGATTCTGGTGGTGGGTGTGCGCCTGGGCTGCATCAACCACGCCGTGCTCAGCGCCGAAGCCATTGCCCGCGACGGCCTGCGCTTGGCCGGCTGGGTCGCCAACGTGGTCGATGCGCAGACCTCGCGCCTCAACGACAACCTCGCCACGCTCACCGAGCGCCTGCCGGCACCCTGCCTGGGAAGGGTGCCTCGCTTGCAACAGGCCACGCCGGCAGCAGTCGCCGAACATCTGAATCTCGAGACACTGTTCGCATCGTAATAAGCGGTGACCCGAGCATAGCCATTTGCCTGTACATTTTTTAGGCATCTTCTGCTTCAATAGCTGCCATTGGTTTTGAAATCCGCGAGGGCGGTTACATGCAAATCACTCCCAGCGCATTCAGCTCCGGTCTGAGTGGTATTCAGACCGGCCAACGTCGTGTCGATCAGGCTGCCTTCGAGATTGCCGGCAGCGGGCTGCCTCAGGCTCAGACGACCAATCAGGCCAATCAGAACAACGCGCAGAACCAGGTCAACCCAAGCCCGCAGAGTGCCGATCCGAACAGCCCGGATCTGACCGAGAGCCTGGTCGCCCTGCGTGTCGGTGAAAACGAAGTGCGCGCCAACTCCCGCGTGGTCGACACGGCCGACGAAGTATTGGGCACCCTGATCGATACCCGCGCCTGACGCCGACGGCCCGTCGCCTCGGCCTGGCCGCCTTCTTGCGGGGAGGCGACACCTATGCAAATTGGCAGCAGCTCGCTTTACCCCTCCTTCTCTCCGATCAATGCGTCGGCTCGCCCTCTCTCAACCGACGTTTCCCCTGATCTCGCTCGTTCCGACCTAGCCCCGGCCACCGCGCCCCAGGCAGCACCGCGTGATGCGTCGACATCGTCGCGTGAGCCGGATGGCCAGGCCGAAGGCTCGTCCACTTCCCGCGACAAGAGCCAGCAGCAACTGCGCCAGGAGCAGCTCGAAATTTCCGAGCTGAGCCAGCGTGACCGCGAGGTGCGCGCCCACGAACAGGCGCACGCTGCAGTCGGTGGTCAGCATGCCGGCGCCCCGACCTACAGCTTCAAGCGCGGGCCTGATGGGCAGCGCTATGCCGTGTCCGGTGAGGTGGGTATCGATGTCAGCGCCGTGCCCAACGACCCCGAGGCGACCTTGCAGAAAATGGAGATCGTCCAGCGTGCCGCGTTGGCGCCGGCCGAACCTTCGGCGCAAGACCTGAGTGTGGCCGCCACGGCCCAGGCGCAAGCGGCGCAGGCCAGGGTCGAGCTGGCGCAGATGCGGGCTGAGGAGCAGGCCCTGGGCGCCGGCAAGGACGCGGCCGCGACGGATGAAGACGATCAGGCCGCCACCGGCAGCGATCCTCAGCAGGCATCCGCCCCGCCACCTAATCTTGATATCTATCGCCGTATTGGCGACTTGCAGGAGCCGATGTCACGCGTCGACCAGGTGGCTTAGTCCAGCGCTTGACAAGGAATGGGCGTAAACGTATGTTTCAAACGCCTGTTTGATTGCCTGCCCCTGACGCCATGGCCAGGCAGCCGGGATCGATCCCGCAGAGACCGCATTTCCGGTCACCCTGACAACTTAGGACACCACCGCAGAGGTTATTCGCTATGCCTGACTACAAGGCCCCCTTGCGTGACATTCGTTTCGTTCGTGACGAGCTGCTGGGCTATGAAGCTCACTACCAGAGCCTGCCAGGTTGTCAGGACGCCACTCCGGACATGGTTGACGCCATCCTCGAAGAAGGCGCCAAGTTCTGTGAGCAGGTGTTGGCACCGCTGAACCGTGTGGGTGATACCGAGGGCTGCACCTGGAGCGAATCCGGAGTGAAGACCCCGACCGGCTTCAAAGAGGCCTACCAACAGTTCGTCGAAGGCGGCTGGCCGAGCCTGGCTCATGACGTCGAGCATGGCGGTCAGGGCCTGCCGGAATCCCTTGGCCTGGCCATCAGCGAGATGGTCGGTTCGGCTAACTGGTCGTGGGGCATGTACCCAGGCCTGTCTCACGGTGCGATGAACACCATTTCCGCCCACGGCACTGCCGAGCAGCAGCATGTCTACCTGACCAAGCTGGTCTCCGGTGAGTGGACTGGCACCATGTGCCTGACCGAGCCGCATTGCGGCACCGATCTGGGCATGCTGCGCACCAAGGCCGAGCCGCAGGCCGACGGTACCTACAAGGTCACCGGCACCAAGATCTTCATCTCCGCTGGCGAGCACGACATGGCCGACAACATCGTCCATATCGTACTGGCCCGCCTGCCCGATGCGCCGGCCGGTACCAAGGGTATCTCGCTGTTCATCGTGCCGAAGTTCCTGCCCAACGCCGAAGGTGGCGTAGGCGAGCGCAACGCCGTGTCCTGTGGCTCCATCGAGCACAAGATGGGCATTCACGGTAACGCCACCTGCGTGATGAACTTCGACGGCGCTACCGGCTTCCTGATCGGCCCTGCCAACAAGGGCCTGAACTGCATGTTCACCTTCATGAATACCGCTCGCCTGGGTACCGCGCTGCAAGGCTTGGCCCACGCCGAAGTCGGGTTCCAGGGGGGCATCAAGTACGCTCGCGAGCGTCTGCAGATGCGTTCGCTGACCGGCCCGAAAGAGCCGGAAAAAGCCGCTGACCCGATCATCGTGCATCCGGATGTACGCCGTATGCTGCTGACCATGAAGGCGTTCGCCGAAGGCAACCGCGCCATGGTCTATTTCACCGCCAAGCAGGTGGACATCGTTCAGCACAGTCAGGACGAAGAAGAGAAGAAGGCTGCAGACGAACTGCTGGCTTTCCTCACGCCGATCGCCAAGGCTTTCATGACCGAAGTGGGCTTCGAGTCCGCTTCCCATGGCATGCAGATCTACGGTGGCCACGGCTTCATCAGCGAGTGGGGCATGGAGCAGAACCTGCGCGACTGCCGCATCTCCATGATGTACGAAGGCACCACCGGCGTTCAGGCACTCGACCTGCTGGGCCGCAAGGTGTTGATGACTCAGGGCGGCGCCCTGAAGAACTTCACCAAGATCGTGCACAAGTTCTGCCAGGCCAACGAAGGCAACGAGTCCGTCAAGGAATTCGTCGAGCCGCTGGCCAAGCTGAACAAGGAGTGGGGCGACGTCACCATGAAGATCGGCATGGCGGCGATGAAGGATCGCGAGGAAGTCGGTGCCGCTTCGGTGGATTACCTGATGTACTCCGGCTACGCCTGCCTGGCTTACTTCTGGGCTGACATGGCGCGCCTGGCTGCCGAGAAGCTGGCTGCCGGTACTGAAGACGAAGCGTTCTACAAGGCCAAGCTGCAGACCGCTCGCTTCTACTTCGCACGCATCCTGCCGCGTACCCGCACACATGTCGAAGCCATGCTCTCGGGTGCCAGCAATCTGATGGACATGAACGAAGAGCACTTCGCGCTCGGCTTCTAAGTCCTGATAGGTTGAACCGCAACGCCGCCCCTTGGGGCGGCGTTGTCGTTTTTATGCTGCGCACTGAAGCGAATGTCGCATCCGGTCGCTGTTTTCCTGTAGCGAAGCAGGCAGAATGCCTTCACTTCTCGTTCGGGATGCCGCCTTGATACGTCTGGCCAGCCTGCGTCTCAGTCACTTCTTCTCGTCGCTGCCGTTTCTGGTCGGCGCCGTAGCGGCTGCCCGGCTTCCGGGGCTGAGCGAGTTCTTCGTTTCCCTGTTCAATGTGTTGCCGACCCTGTTGTTGCTGCTCGGTGGCGCCTTCTGCCTGGTCTACGGCCGGCAGCGCGAAGTATTCCTGCTGCTGGTTGTCTATGTTGGTTATTTCCTGCTGGATATTCAGGTCGATCACTTCCGTGACAATGGTCAGGTGCGTGAGGATGCGGCGCTGGTCTTCCACCTGATCTGTCTGTTGCTGCCCTTGCTCTATGCCCTCTACGGTTGCTGGGAAGAGCGCTCGCATCTGCTGCAGGACATCTTCGCCCGTGCCCTGGTGCTGCTGGCGGTTGGCGCAGTGGCTTTAGGGCTTGCGCGCCGCTACCCGCAGGGGATCGCCGAATGGCTGGCGCAGATTCATTGGCCATCGCTGCACGCGCCCTGGATGAGCCTCGCGCAACTGGCCTATCTGGTCTTCCTGATCGCCTTCATTGCCCTGCTGGTGCAGTACCTGCGCCGTCCACGGCCATTGCATGCGGCGCAACTGGTTGGGCTGATCGGTCTGTTTTGGATGTTGCCGCAGGTCTTCATTCTGGCAAACGCCCTGCAGGTGGTGAGCAGCATGGTCATGCTCATGCTGGTCGCAGCGGTGGCGCACGAGGCCTATCAGATGGCTTTCCGTGACGAGTTGACCGGCCTGCCCGGACGGCGTGCATTGAACGAGCGCCTGCAGCGGCTGGGGCGCGATTATGTGATCGCCATGGTCGATGTCGACCATTTCAAGAAATTCAACGACACCCACGGCCATGATGTCGGCGACCAGGTGCTGCGCCTAGTCGCCAGCCAGTTGCGCAAGGTCGGTGGTGGCGGCAAGGCCTATCGCTATGGCGGTGAGGAATTCACCCTGCTATTCCCCGGCAAGAGCCTGGAGCAATGCCTGCCGCATATGGAGGCGGTACGCCTGGCCATCGAGCACTACCGCATGCAGTTGCGTGACAAGCACAGCCGCCCGCGCGATGACCGTGAGGGCAAGCAGCGCCGTGCCGGCAAGACCGCGAGCGAGGTGTCGGTGACCGTGAGCATGGGCGTGGCCCAGCGCCAGGCCGAGCAGCGCACGCCGCAGGAGGTGATCAAGGCGGCGGACAAGGCGCTCTACAGCGCCAAGGCCGCCGGGCGCAACTGCATCCGCAGCGCGGGGCATCGCAGGGGCGCGGTGAAGGTTTCTACCCCGGTCGACTGACCCGGCTTATGGCGCCGCATTCAGGCGACCAACGATCATTGTTGCGGGCCCGTTCGCGGCAGTAGCGTGGGGTGACCTGACCGCTATCCGAACGGAGATCGAACATGCCCGAGTACAAGGCCCCGCTGCGCGACATGCGCTTTCTGATCGACGATGTCTTCGCTTTTCCTGCTCACTACGAAGCCTTGGGTGCCAGTGATGCCAGCCCCGATATGGTTACCGCGATCCTCGAGGAGGGCGCCAAGTTCTGCGAGCAGGTGCTGTCGCCCCTCAACCGCAGCGGTGACGAAGAGGGCTGCCATTTCGACAGCGGCGTGGTGACCGCGCCCAAGGGCTTCAAGGAAGCCTTTGCCCAATACGCCGAGGGTGGCTGGATGGGCCTGGCGGCCGATCCGACCTATGGCGGTCAGGGCCTGCCTGCATCGCTCGGGCTGGTGTTCAGCGAGATGGTCGGCTCGGCCAATCTGTCCTGGGGCATGTATCCGGGGCTGACCCACGGTGCCATGTCGGCCATCCATGCGCATGGTAGCGAGGAGCAGAAACAGACCTACCTCACCCGTCTCACCGAGGGGCGCTGGACCGGCACCATGTGCCTGACCGAGCCGCATTGCGGCACCGACCTTGGCATCATCAAGACCCGCGCCGTACCGCAGGCCGATGGCAGTTATGCGATCTCCGGAACGAAGATCTTCATCTCCGCCGGCGAGCACGACATGAGCGAGAACATCGTCCACCTGGTGCTGGCCAAGCTGCCCGATGCACCGGCTGGTACCAAGGGTATCTCGCTGTTCATCGTGCCCAAGTTCATGCCCGAAGGGGACGGCGTTGGTTCGCGTAATGCGGTGAGCTGCGGCTCCATCGAGCACAAGATGGGCATCAAGGCCTCGGCGACCTGCGTGATCAACTTCGACGGCGCCACCGGTTACCTGATCGGCGAAGCCAACAAGGGCCTGGCCTGCATGTTCACCATGATGAACCACGCGCGTCTCGGCACCGGCATGCAGGGCCTCTGCCTGGGCGAGACCAGTTACCAGGGCGCCTTGCGCTATGCCCGTGAACGCCTGCAGATGCGCGCGCTGACCGGCCCCAAGGCGCCGGACAAGGCCGCCGATCCGATCATCGTGCACCCTGACGTGCGCCGCATGCTGCTGACCATGAAGGCCTTCAACGAGGGTAACCGCGCGCTGGCCTACTTCACTGCGCAACTGATCGATGTCGCCCACCACGCCGAGACGGCCGAAGCGCGCCAGGACGCCGAGAACCTGCTGGCCTTCCTCACACCGATCTGCAAGGCTTTCATGACCGAGACCGGCCTGGAGGCCACCAACCACGGCATGCAGGTATTCGGCGGGCACGGCTACATTCGCGAATGGGGCATGGAGCAACTGGTGCGTGATTGCCGTATCGCGCTCATCTACGAGGGCACCAACGGCATCCAGGCGCTCGACCTGCTCGGGCGCAAGGTACTGGGCAGCCAGGGCAAGCTGCTGCTCGGCTTCACTCGGCAGGTGCACAAGTTCTGCGAAGCACAGGCGGCGCATCCGCAACTGGCCGCACAGGTGGCCCAGTTGGCGGCGCTGAACAAGCAGTGGGGCGAACTGACCCAGCAGATCGGCATGGCCGCGATGAAGAACCCGGATGAAGTGGGGGCGGCGTCCGTCGATTACATGATGTATTCGGGTTACGTCACGCTGGCCTACCTCTGGTTGCGCATGGCGGTCGTGGCCCAGGAGAAAGTGGCAGCGGGCGAGGACGATGGCTTCCACCAGGCCAAGCTGGCCACCTGCGCCTTCTACTTCCAGCGCATCCTGCCGCGCACCGAGGCGCATCGTCAGGCTATCGGCGCTGGCAGTGCCAGCACCATGCAATTGCCGGAGGCCTACTTCGCCTT
Organism: Pseudomonas sp. C11; assembly: GCF_034683865.1. NCBI lineage: Bacteria > Pseudomonadati > Pseudomonadota > Gammaproteobacteria > Pseudomonadales > Pseudomonadaceae > Pseudomonas > Pseudomonas sp. C11. Next base: position 95,559 of record NZ_JAWIIP010000003.1, on the reverse strand, counting down.
CTGACCAATGGTCATGGTCGATCGGCCCGCCATCTGGCGGGCCTTTTCATTTCAGGCACCTATAAACTCAATGTGGATATATGGTCACAACACGACCCTATGTGTCTGAAAAGTTGTTGGATTAAACTCGACCTCCTATCGTCAGTCCGTTTTCCCGAGGATGTGTCATGGCCGATTACAAAGCCCCCCTGCGCGACATGCGCTTCGTGCTCAATGAAGTATTCGAAGTCTCCAAGCTGTGGGCCGAGCTGCCGGCCCTGGCCGAAGTGGTGGATGAAGACACCGCCAACGCCATTCTCGAAGAGGCCGGCAAGGTTACGGCCGGCAGCATCGCTCCGCTGAACCGTAGCGGTGACGAAGAAGGTTGCTCCTGGGAAGGCGGTGTGGTGAAAACCCCGACCGGCTTCCCCGAGGCCTACCGCACCTACGCCGAAGGTGGCTGGGTCGGTGTCGGTGGCGCGCCGGAGTTCGGCGGCATGGGCATGCCCAAGGTGATCGGCGCCCAGGTCGAGGAGATGGTCAACTCGGCCAGCCTGTCCTTCGGCCTGTACCCGATGCTCACCTCCGGCGCCTGCCTGTCGATCCTCAATCACGCCAGCGAAGAGCTGAAGCAGCAGTACCTGCCGAACATGTACGCCGGCATTTGGGCAGGCTCCATGTGCTTGACCGAGCCGCACGCCGGTACCGACCTGGGCATCATCCGCACCAAGGCCGAACCGCAGGCCGATGGCAGCTACAAGATTTCCGGCACCAAGATTTTCATCACCGGCGGTGAGCACGACCTGACCGAGAACATCATCCACCTGGTGCTGGCCAAGCTGCCGGACGCACCGGCGGGCCCGAAAGGCATCTCGCTGTTCCTGGTGCCGAAGGTCATGGTCAATACCGACGGCTTGCTGGGTGAGAAGAACGCCCTGGGCTGCGGCTCCATCGAGCACAAGATGGGCATCAAGGCTTCGGCCACCTGTGTGATGAACTTCGACGGCGCCACCGGCTACCTGATCGGCGAAGTGAACAAGGGCCTTGCCGCGATGTTCACCATGATGAACTACGAGCGCCTGGGCGTCGGCATTCAGGGGCTGTCCCTCGGTGAGCGCAGCTACCAGAGCGCCATCGAATACGCCCGCGAGCGTATCCAGAGCCGCGCGCCGACCGGCCCGGTGGCCAAGGACAAAGCCGCTGACCCGATCATCGTGCACCCAGACGTGCGCCGCATGCTGCTGACCATGAAGGCGCTGAACGAGGGCGGTCGTGCCTTCTCCAGCTACGTCGCCATGCAGCTCGATACCGCCAAATACAGCGAGGACAAGGCCACCGCCCAGCGCGCCGACGAACTGGTCGCCCTGCTGACCCCGGTGGCCAAGGCCTTCCTCACCGACATGGCGCTGGAAACCACCGTGCATGGCCAGCAGATCTTCGGCGGCCACGGCTTCATCCGCGAGTGGGGCCAGGAGCAGCTTGTCCGGGATTGTCGCATCACCCAGATCTACGAAGGCACCAACGGCATTCAGTCGCTGGATCTGGTCGGGCGCAAGATCGTCGGTAGCGGTGGCAGCTACTACAAGCACTTCGCCGACGAGATCAAAGCCTTCGTCGCCTCGGCCGATGCCTCGCTGGCCGAGTTCACCCAGCCGCTGGCGGCTGCCGTGGAGAACCTCGACGCGCTGACGGCCTGGGTGCTGGATAACGCCAAGCGTAATCCCAACGAAATCGGCGCCGCTTCGGTCGAGTACCTGCAGGCCTTCGGCTACACCGCCTATGCCTACATGTGGGCCTTGATGGCACGTGCTGCGCTGGGCAAGGAAGCGCAGGAGGAGTTCTACGCCAGCAAGCTCGGCACTGCACGTTTCTACTTCGCTCGCCTGCTGCCGCGTATTCACTCGCTGAGCGCATCGGTCAAGGCCGGTAGCGAGTCGCTGTATCTGCTGGACGCTGCGCAGTTCTGATTACGCTGCCGCGCACAAATGAGCCCCGGCCCGCGCGCCGGGGCTTTTTATTTCAGCGTGCGCACGGGTTCAGCCAGGCCACGTAGAGCAGGGCGGGGCGTTGTGCGTGCAGGTGCAATTGGCCGGGTTCGTTCTCGATCAGCAGGCCATTGCCCGCCGCTAACGGGTGCATCGCGCCGCCAGCATTCACGTCGACTTCGCTCTGGTCCGCATTCCACAGCAGCATCACCGCCGCATCGTTCTCCAGCCTTCGGGTTCCCTGCCATTTCAGCACCTGCACCTGATGCGTCCAGAGGCCTCGTCGGGTCATCAGGTTGAGGTCGGTGATCGGGCCGCCCAGCAATTGCGCGTCGATTGCCTCTTCGCCTGCAAAAGCCGCTATGGCGCCACCGCTGTACAACGTTTCGCTCCGGCCATCCTCTCGTTGCAGGCACAAGCCGTTGCCGGCGAGTACGGCCAGGCTGCGGTCAATGCCTGGGAAGCTGGAAAAGGCACCGTCCACCGCCACCTGAGCGCTGCTGATGCGCCAGGCGAAATCTTCCAGGCCCGCGCCCGCTGGCGAGATGGCCAGCTGCAGCGTCGTACCGCCGCCGTTCTTCCAGGGCATGGCAAGGGCCAGTGTGGGATCGAGCAGGCTAAAAGGCATGGACTCTCCAAATGTATATACATAATGAGTAATGCGACCAACGGTTTAGATCACGGCGCGGCTATCCGTGGCTTTTGATAGAGGCTTTCAGCAGGCTGATAGGCTTTATGCATAGACAGCTGGCGTTTCGATAAGGGTCTTTATCATTGGATCTTACGGATGGTCACGGCTTGACGCCGATTCGATCCGCTCATATTGTATATACAAATTGAGCCGGGAGAATCCCATGCCGATGCAATCCACCTCAAAACAGCTATGGCGCGATGTGCAGGTCTTCGATGGCCTGGCGCAGTTGGACGAGGCGATGAACGTGCTGGTCGAAGACGGTTGCATTGCCGGCCTGTGGCCGTCGCGCACCTTCGATGAGACCCTGGCGCAAGGCGCAGTCGAAGCCGGGCGTGGCGGCGTGATGACTCCGGGACTGGTCGATTGCCACACCCACCTGGTGTACGCCGGTGATCGTGCCGGTGAATTCGAGCAGCGCCTGGAAGGCGTCAGCTACGAAACCATCGCCCGCAACGGCGGTGGCATTCTCAGCAGTGTGCGCGCCACCCGTGCGGCCAGCGAAGACGAGCTGATCGCCGCCAGCCTGCCGCGTCTCGATGCGCTGCTGGCCGATGGCGTGACCACGCTGGAGATCAAGTCCGGCTACGGGCTGACCGTTGCCGACGAACTGAAGATGCTGCGCGTGGCCCGTCGCCTTGGCGAACTGCGCCCGGTGCGCGTGCTGACCACGCTGCTCGGCGCTCATGCCCTGCCGCCGGAATATGCCGGGCGTGCCGACGACTACGTTAGTCTGGTCTGCGACGAGATGATCCCGGCAACTGCTCGTGAAGGCCTGGCCGATGCGGTGGACGTGTTCTGCGAAGGCATCGGCTTTTCCCCGGCGCAGTGCGAACGCATCTATCAGGCAGCCCAGGCCTACGGCCTGGCGATCAAGGCCCATGCCGAGCAGCTCTCCAATCTGGGTGGCAGCGCCCTGGCCGCACGCTACGGCGCGCTGTCCGCCGACCATATCGAATACCTCGACGAGGCCGGCGTGCGCGCCATGGCCGAGGCCGGCACGGTCGCCGTGTTGCTGCCTGGCGCCTTCCATGTGCTGCGCGAAACCCAGTTGCCGCCCATCGAACTGCTGCGTCAGTACTGCGTGCCGATGGCGGTGGCCAGCGACGCCAACCCCGGCACCTCGCCGATCTGGATGCCGACACTGATGGCCAACCTGGCCTGCACCCTGTTTCGCCTCACCCCGCGCGAAGCCCTGGCCGGCATGACCGCCCACGGCGCCCGCGCCCTCGGCCTGCCTGAGCTCGGTCGCATTGCCGTCGGCGCGCCGGCGGATCTGTGCCTGTGGGATATCCAGCAACCGGCCGAATTGGCCTACGCGGTGCAGGCCGGGCGCCTGCGCCAGCGTGTGTTCAACGGAGCCATTACCTATGCTCGCTGATCGTCACAGCATGGCCGCCTGGAGCGGTCGAATCGACCCGGAAACCGACAGCGCGCGCTGGCATCAGCGCATCCAGGCACTGGCGGAAGACAGCCAGCCGGGCCTGGCCCTGCTCGGCTTCGCCTGCGACGAAGGCGTGCGCCGCAACCATGGCCGTGTCGGCGCCGCCGCTGCGCCGCAAAGCGTGCGCAAGGCCTTGGCCAACCTGGCCTGGCACCGCCAGGCACCGGCCTATGACGCCGGTGACGTCACCTGCGAGGACGGCGACCTGGACGCGGCCCAGGCGCGCCTCGGCCAAAACGTCTGCGCACTGCTGGACGCCGGCCATCTGCCGCTGGTGATTGGCGGCGGTCACGAAGTGGCGTTCGGCAGTTGGTCGGGCCTGGCCGAGCACCTGTCCGGCAACCCCGCTCCCAAGATCGGTATCGTCAATTTCGACGCCCATTTCGACCTGCGCGACTCAGCCCATGTGCATTCCTCCGGCACGCCCTTCGCGCAGATCGCCGAGCAGTGCGCCGCACGCGACTGGCCGTTCCGCTACGCCTGCCTCGGCGTCAGCCGCGCCAGCAACACCCGCGCGCTATTCGCCCGTGCCACCGAGCTGAATGTGCTGGTGCGCGAGGATCATGAGATTCGCGAGTCGACCCTCGATGCCATCGGCGCCGAGCTGGACGCCTTCGCTGCCGAGTGCGACGCGCTCTACCTGACCATCGATATCGACGTGCTGCCGGCTTGCGAAGCGCCAGGCGTCAGCGCACCAGCCGCTCGTGGTGTGCGCCTGGAACTGCTGGAGCCGCTGCTCGAACGGCTCAAGGCCGGCGGCAAGCTGCGCCTGGCCGACCTGGCCGAGATCAACCCCGAATACGACATCGACAACCGCACCGCCAAGGTGGCGGCGCGACTGATTCATCTGCTCAGCCTCTGAGCCCGACACCTTCTCGCACAACAACAATTACGAGGAAACCCCGATGTTCATCACCGCCCGCCGCGGCCAGGAGCCGCGTCATGTCTGAGTCCCTGTCCTTGAGCGGCGGCGTATCGCGCCCGCGCGCCCTGGCGCGCCTGCTGGGTTACAGCCTGATCGGCCTGCTGCTGTTCTTCGTGCCGTTCGAGATCGCCGGGCGCTCGACCATCCTGCTCGACCACGCGGCCAGTGCCCTGCAAGTACACGCGCGGCCACTGGTGATCGGCGTGGCGCTGCTGTTCATGCTCTACGGCGCGCTGGCGCCCTGGCTCAACGGCAGTTGGCGCAGGAGCCTGACCCATACGGTATTCAGTGTGCTCAAGGTGTTCGGCCTGCTGATCGGCGCCGCCTACCTGTTGCAGCTCGGCCCGCAGGCTTTGTACCAGCCGGACATGCTGCCATTCCTGTTCGAGAAGCTGGTGCTCAGCCTGGCGCTAATCGTGCCGCTGGGTTCGCTGGCGCTGGTATTTCTGATCGGCTTCGGCCTGCTGGAGCTGATCGGTGTGCTGATGCAGCCGGTGATGCGGCCGATCTGGCGCACGCCGGGCAAGTCGGCCATCGACGCCGTGGCGTCCTTCGTCGGCAGCTACTCGGTGGGCCTGTTGATCACCGACCGCATGTACCAGCAGGGCCATTACAGCGTGCGCGAAGCGGCGATCATCGCCACCGGGTTCTCCACCGTGTCGGCGCCGTTCATGGTGATCATCGCCAAGACCCTGGGCCTGATGGGCCAGTGGAACCTGTATTTCTGGGGCGCCATGGCGGTGACCTTCGCCGTCACCGCGATCAGCGCACGTATCTACCCGCTGTCGCGCCTGCCGTCCGAGTCCACGCCCGAGGCGCAGCTGCAACCCGGTGAAAGCCGCCTGGGCAGCGCCTGGCGTGCCGGCATACAGCAGGCCAGCGTGGCGCCCTCGCTGGGCTCGGCGCTGCGCGAAACATTCGTCGATGGCCTGCGCATGACCGCGGCCATCCTGCCGAGCATTCTCGCCGTTGGCCTGCTCGGCTTGCTCGCCGCCAAGTACACGCCGCTGTTCGACACCCTCGGCATGCTGCTCTACCCGCTGACCTGGCTGTTCGGCCTGGACGAGCCGATGCAGGTGGCCCGCGCCATGTCCGCCGGCCTGGCCGAGATGTTCCTGCCGGCGATGCTGCTCAAGGACGCCGACGTGCTGGTGAAGTTCGTCACCGCCATCGTCTCGGTCAGCAGCGTGCTGTTTCTCTCCGCCTCGATTCCCTGCGTGCTGGCCACGCGAATTCCGCTGAGCCTGGGCCACCTGCTGCTGATCTGGCTGCAGCGCACCCTGCTCAGCCTGCTGCTGGCCATCCCCCTGGCCTACCTCGCCCAATTTCTGGGTTGGCTCTGACCGCCCACCACTGACCCGTTCCCACAGGAGCCCGCAACATGACCAAGTTCCGCGACACCGAAATCCGCGCCCCGCGCGGCACCACGCTCACCGCCAAGAGCTGGCTGACCGAAGCGCCGCTGCGCATGCTGATGAACAACCTCGACCCGGACGTGGCCGAGAACCCCAAGGAACTGGTGGTGTACGGTGGCATCGGCCGGGCCGCGCGCAACTGGGAGTGCTACGACAAAATCGTCGAGAGCCTGACCAACCTGAACGACGACGAAACCCTGCTGGTACAGTCCGGCAAGCCAGTCGGCGTGTTCAAGACCCATAGCAACGCGCCGCGCGTGCTGATCGCCAACTCCAACTTGGTGCCGCACTGGGCGAGTTGGGAGCACTTCAACGAGCTGGATGCCAAAGGTCTTGCCATGTACGGCCAGATGACCGCAGGTAGCTGGATCTACATCGGCAGCCAGGGCATCGTTCAGGGCACTTATGAAACCTTCGTCGAAGCCGGTCGCCAGCACTACGGCGGCAACCTCAAGGGCCGCTGGGTGCTGACCGCCGGTCTCGGCGGCATGGGCGGTGCCCAGCCGCTGGCCGCCACCCTGGCCGGCGCCTGCTCGCTGAACATCGAATGCCAGCAGAGCAGCATCGATTTCCGCCTGCGCAGCCGCTACGTCGACGAGCAGGCCACTGATCTGGACGACGCCCTGGCGCGCATCGCCAAATATTGCGCAGAAGGCAAGGCCATCTCCGTCGCCCTGCTGGGCAACGCCGCCGAGATCCTGCCGGAACTGGTACGCCGTGGCGTGCGCCCGGATATGGTCACCGACCAGACCAGCGCCCACGACCCGCTCAACGGCTACCTGCCGATCGGCTGGAGCTGGGCCGAGTACAAGGATCGTGCAGCCACCGATCCGGCTGGTGTGGTCAAGGCCGCCAAGCAGTCCATGGCCGTGCATGTGCAGGCCATGCTCGACTTCCAGAAGATGGGCGTGCCGACCTTCGACTACGGCAACAACATCCGCCAGATGGCCAAGGAAGAGGGCGTGAGCAATGCCTTCGACTTCCCCGGCTTCGTTCCGGCCTATATCCGCCCACTGTTCTGCCGCGGCATCGGCCCGTTCCGCTGGGCCGCGCTGTCCGGCAACCCCGAGGACATCTACAAGACCGACACCAAGGTCAAGGAACTGATCCCTGACGACGCCCACCTGCACCGCTGGCTGGACATGGCCCGTGAGCGCATCAGCTTCCAGGGCCTGCCAGCGCGTATCTGCTGGGTCGGTCTGGGCCAGCGCGCCAAGCTCGGCCTGGCCTTCAACGAGATGGTGCGCTCGGGTGAGCTGAGCGCGCCGGTGGTGATCGGCCGCGACCACCTGGATAGCGGCTCGGTGTCGAGCCCCAACCGCGAGACCGAAGCGATGCAGGACGGCTCCGATGCCGTATCCGACTGGCCGCTGCTCAACGCATTGCTGAATACCGCCAGCGGCGCCACCTGGGTGTCGCTGCACCACGGTGGTGGCGTGGGCATGGGCTTCTCCCAGCATTCGGGTATGGTCATCGTCTGCGATGGCACCGACGAAGCCGCCGCGCGCATTGCCCGCGTGCTGACCAACGACCCGGGCACCGGCGTGATGCGTCACGCCGACGCCGGTTACCAGATCGCCATCGATTGTGCCCGTGAGCAGGGTTTGAACCTGCCGATGATCGGCTGAGGAAAGAGATTCCATGAATACGCTTAACCTGAAACCCGGCCACCTGACCCTGGCCGACCTGCGCGCCGCCTACCAGGCGCCCGTGCACCTGACCCTGGACGCCAGCGCCCACCAGGCCATCGACGCCAGCGTCGCCTGCGTCAATCAGATCATCGCCGAGGGCCGCACCGCCTACGGCATCAATACCGGTTTCGGCCTGCTGGCTTCGACCCGCATCGCCAACGACGACCTGGAAAAGCTGCAGCGCTCGCTGGTGTTGTCGCATGCCGCCGGCATCGGCGAGCCGCTGGACGACGCCATGGTGCGCCTGATCATGCTGCTGAAGATCAACAGCCTGGCACGTGGTTTCTCCGGCATTCGCCGCCCGGTGATCGAGGCGCTGATCGCCCTGGTCAACGCCGAGGTCTACCCGCATATTCCGCTGAAAGGCTCGGTCGGCGCGTCCGGTGACCTGGCGCCGCTGGCGCATATGTCGCTGGTGCTGCTCGGCGAAAGCCAGGCACGTCACAACGGCCAGTGGCTGCCAGCCAGCGAGGCGCTGGCCATCGCCGGTCTGGAGCCGATGACCCTGGCTGCCAAGGAGGGCCTGGCGCTGCTCAACGGCACCCAGGTGTCCACCGCCTACGCGCTGCGCGGTCTGTTCGAAGGTGAAGACCTGTACGCCGCCGCCAGCGTCTGCGGCGCGCTCAGCGTCGAGGCGCTGCTCGGTTCGCGTTCGCCTTTCGATGCGCGCATCCATGCCGCCCGTGGCCAACGCGGGCAGATCGACGCGGCGGCTGCCTTCCGCCATCTGCTCGGCGACAGCAGCGAGATTGGCAGCTCCCACGCCGCTTGCGACAAGGTGCAGGATCCGTACTCGCTGCGCTGCCAGCCGCAGGTCATGGGCGCCTGCCTGACCCAGCTGCGCCAGGCCGCTGAGGTGCTGGCCGTTGAGGCCAACGCAGTGTCGGACAACCCGCTGGTGTTCGCCGCCGAAGGCGAAGTGATTTCCGGGGGCAACTTCCACGCTGAACCGGTGGCCATGGCCGCCGACAACATCGCCCTGGCCATCGCCGAGATTGGCTCGCTGTCCGAGCGCCGTATCTCGCTGATGATGGACAAGCACATGTCGCAACTGCCGCCGTTCCTGGTGGCCAACGGCGGTGTCAACTCCGGCTTCATGATCGCCCAGGTCACTGCTGCGGCCCTGGCCAGCGACAACAAGGCATTGGCCCACCCGCACAGCGTCGACAGCCTGCCGACTTCGGCCAACCAGGAAGACCACGTGTCCATGGCGCCGAACGCCGGCAAACGCCTGTGGGATATGGCCGAGAACACCCGTGGCATCCTCGCCGTGGAATGGCTTGGGGCCTGCCAGGGTCTGGACTTCCGCGAAGGCCTGAAGAGCACGCCAGCGTTGGAACAGGCCCGCCAGGCGCTGCGCGCCAAGGTGCCGTATTACGTTGAGGATCGCTTCTTCGCCCCGGACATCGCCGCCGCTGACGCGCTGCTGGCCGAGCGCGTGCTGACGCCGCTGCTGCCGGCCGGCATGTTGCCGTCGGTGGGGTGAGTCGCGCAGAAATGTAGGGCGTGCTCGGCTTTGGCATCCTGCGTCGCCCTACCTCCTGCATCCATGCAGAATGTAGGGCGTACTCGCGAAGCAGTACGCCGTTTGAGTGCTTGGCGCAGGTTGTGGTGCCGAAACGGGCATGGCCCGGCGGGCTGTTAGCTTCGCTCCTGAGCCCGTCCTACGCGCTTTGTAGGAGCCGCGCCTCGCGGCGAATGGTGGGCATGCCGCACATTGTGTCGAGTGGCCACCAGCGCTTCGCCCCGGGGCGGGGCTCCTACGGAATGAATCGCGCGCTATCATCCGCGCACCCGGTCTTGCCAAGGAGCTTTCGTGACCACCACCCCGCGCTACAAAGCCATCGAAGCCTTCCTGCTGGAGCGCATCCAGGGCGGCGCGTTTCCGGTCAATCACCAGATCCCGCCGGAAGAACAGTTGGCGCGCGACTTCGGCGTCAGCCGCATGACCGCCAACAAGGCGATCCAGAATCTGGTGCAGCAGGGTTACCTGATGCGCCAGGCTGGCCTCGGTACCTTCGTCACCGACCGCAAGGCCGAATCGCCGCTGCATGAGGTGATGAACATCGCCAGCGAAGTGCGCGGCCGTGGCCACGCCTACGCCAACCGTGTGCTGCGCTGCGAAGCCATTGCTGCCGATGATGAGGTCGCCTTGCGCTTGGGCGTGCGCCTGGGCACCGAGGTGTTCCATAGCGTGCTGGTGCACCTGCAGGACGGCTTGCCGATCCAGCTCGAGGATCGCTTCGTCAACCCGCGCTGGGTGCCCGATTACCTGCAAACCGACTTCAGCCAGCGCACGCCCAACGAGGTGCTGGTGGCCAGCAGCCCAATGTCGGACGTGGAGCATGTGGTCGAGGCCGTGCTGGTGGATGGGCAGACCGCCGAGCATCTGCAGATCGATCCGGCCATGCCCTGCCTGAGTGTGATTCGCCGTACCTGGTCCGGCGATCACCTGATCAGCTACGCAAGGCTGATCCACCCCGGTGAGCGCTACAAGCTGCGGTCGCTGCACAAGCGCAGATAGAGCAGCAGGCATCGAGTGAGCCGTTTCACGCGGTAACAGTGATCGGGTCGTGGTTTATCGTTTTGTAAGCCATGGCTTACAAGCTGTCGCGATGATCGCCGCTTTCAGGCAAAGCGGTACGGGCGTACTCTGCCGTCCATGGATTCAGCGCAGGAAGCGCATCGACGAAAAGGGACACACTGGACAGCCACCAGGACGGTGAGCAGATCAAGGATGTCAGGACAACAGTCTGCAGAACCTCGCTAACGCGGGGTTTTCTTTTTTCTGCGCCCGACAATCGTCAGGCCGCAGCCCGCCCAGCCATGCACTGTTCGAACCAATCCAGCGTCTCGTCCCACAGGCCCCGCGCCGCCGGGCGGAAATAACCCATGTGACCGATAGCGCCCAGGCCTTCTGCCTGCGAATCCAGCGTGCGCGCCTGGTACGGTGCGTTGACGTAGGCGGCCATGAAGGCATCGCGCGAGGCAGGCGGTGCCCATAGGTCATCCAGTGCGTTGAGCGCCACGATGGGCGTGCGCACCTGCGCGAAGCGCTCGGCCAGCCCCGACATCTGCGGGTCGTCGAAGAAGTAGTGGGGGAAGCGGCACCAGCGTTTCCACTGGCGGTAGACGCCCAGCGGCAGATCCTCGCCCATGCCCAGCTTGCTCCAGGCCAGGTAGCCCTTGTAGCGCGTCATCAGCGGGCCGATCACGCGCCACATGGCCAGTACGCGCAGTTGTTCGCTCTTTGGCATCCAGCCATGCCAGCCGGCGCCGGTACCGAAGGTATAGAAACCGGCGACCTGATCATGATTGGGCAGCAGGCCGAAGGCATGGCCGCCGAACGAATGACCGACCATGAACAACGGCCGCTCGGCATGCCGGTGTTGATCCACGGCGGCAGCCAGGTCGAGGTGAGCCCAGTCCAGATACTCCATCTCGAAGCCGCGCAGGCTGGCCGGCCTGGACTGGCCGATACCGCGATAGTCCAGGGTCAGGGTGTTGAAACCACGGCTGGCCGCATGCTCGGCGAAGCGTCGGTAGAAACCCTGCGGCACGCCGGTGGCGCCGGCAATCAACAATTGCGCCCGTGGTTGTTCGGCGTAATAGCGCGTGGCGGCCAAGGTGTAGTCGTCGAGGGCGAGCAGGGGCAGGGTTTCACTGCGGATCGGCGCATTCATGCTGGCATGGACTCCGTGCGGTGCTGGCGGATGAGGTGGAGCAGGGTGGTCACGGCCTCCTTCAGCGGCTCGCTGCTGCCCGCGACGCGTGCCTGCAACAGGCCGCCTTCGTAGAGCGCGACGAACAGGGCGGCCAGGCCCTGCGGCTGTGGATAACCATGGCGCTGCAGTTGCTGCTGCAGTGCCTGACGAATGGCGATGAAGGCATTGGCCAGGGCGGCGCGAATGGCGTGATCGTCCGGGCCGCTTTCCAGGGCGACGGTGGCCAGTGGGCAACCACGCTCGAACGCGCTGGCCTGCAATTGGCCGAGGGCCTGCTGCAGCCAGGTGGTGAGGGCATCCAGCGGATCGGCCTGGCGCTCGAAGAGCGCGGCAAAAGCCTGCTCGGCACGCTGACCGACACGCTCGATGGCGGCGATGGCCAGCTCGTTCTTGCCGCCGGGAAAGTGGTGATAAAGGCTGCCCTTCGGCACGCCGGCGCTGGTCAGCAGTTCGCTCAGGCCGACACCATGCAGGCCCTTGCGCTGCAGGGCGTCGATCATGGCGTCGATCAGGGTGTCACGTGTGGTCTTGGTCATGGCCTGGAGTATGTAGACCGATCGGTCTAGCGGCCAGTGTCATTCAGGTCGTAGATCACGCCATATCGGCAATGCGAACCCGGCTCAGGGCGTGTCCCAGGCGCCGTCGAGCGCCGTGCGCAGCAGGTCGATCATCGCCTGCTGGCGCTGCGCGTCGCGGTAGACCAGGCCAACCTGCAAAGGGATGCGCGGCTCGCTCAGGGGCTTCCAGAGCAGCCCTCGGTGAGCATGCATCTGCCGGGCGCGGCCGGGCAGCACGCTGGCCAGGGTGGTGTGTGGCAGGCTGTCGAGGATGCCGTTCATATGGTTCAGCTCGGCCTGCACCTGCGGCCTGCGACCGAGCAGGGCGAGCTGCTCCTGCCAGATCTGGCGGATGCGGAACTCCTCGCCGAGCAGCAGCATCGGCAGCTCCGCGGCCTGGCTCAGCGACACCTTGCGGAACTCACGCAGGGGATGATTCTCCGGCACCACCAGCTGCAACTCGTCCTCGTACAGCGCCAGGCTGTGCAAACCGGGCTGGCGCGGCGGCAGGAAGCCGATGCCGATGTCCAGGCCGCCACTGAGCAGGCGCCGCTCGATGTCCACGGCCGACAGTTCGTAGAGTTTGACTACCAACTGCGGCTGCGCCTGCTGCAGGCGTTCCAGCAGCAGCGGCACCAGGCTGGCGTTGACCGTCTGCAGCACGCCGATGGACAGGCTGCGCGGCCCCGGCCCACGGAAACTGCGCAGCGCCTCGCGCGCGCGCTCCATGCCGTCGAGCAGCGGCAGGGCGTGGTTGTACAGCGTATGCGCGGCCAGGGTGGGCAGCAGGCGCCGACCACTGCGCTGGAACAGGCCGACATCCAGCTCGCCCTCCAGTTGGCGGATCTGCTGCGACAGCGCCGGTTGGGAAATGCTCAGGCGCTCGGCGGCGCGGCCGACATGGCCTTCCTCATAGAGCGCGACGAAGTAGCGAAGCTGACGAAAATCCATAAGTTCTGATTATGAATCAAGCAGGGAAATCGAAATGTAAAAATGATCTGATGCTCCCTAGTCTAGCGCCATGATCAACAGCCGATAAGGCCGGAGCGGTCGGTGAAGCAGGTCGAGGTGCAGGGTATATTCATAGGCAAAGCCGAAGAGATTGGCGGTGGACTCAGTGTGGCGCGACACAAGCAGCGGGTCGATCACCGCCTGTGGCTGTGGCCGCAGGGGCTCGGCCAGGACGAGCAGGGCGATGCCCGCTTCCATGGCGGCCCTGAACGCGCCCTGCATCACTACCCGGCGGAACACTATGAGCATTGGCAGGCGCGCTATCCGCAGCTGGACTGGGCCCGGCCGAGCTTCGGCGAGAACCTTTCCAGCCTGGGGCTGACCGAGGCGCAGGTGTGCATCGGCGATGTCTTTCGTTGGGGGGACGTGCTGCTGCAGGTGAGCCAGCCACGTTCGCCGTGCTATCGCCTCAATCGTGACGGCCTGCATCCCGAGCTGGCGCAGGTGGTGCAGGACAGCGGCCGCTGTGGCTGGTTCTACCGGGTGCTCAAGCCAGGCTTCGTCAGCGTCGATATGCCGTTCGAACTGGTGCAGCGCAGCTACCCGAGCCTGAGCGTGGCGCGGGCGTTGCAGCACTTCTATCACACGCCGCTGGAGCGGGCCGGCCTGCAGCAACTGCAACTGTGCCCGGCGCTGTCGGCTCGCTGGCGCGAGATCGCCGCGCAGCGTCTGCGAAGCGGGCGCCTGGAGGACTGGTCGGCGCGCCTGCTCGGCTTGCCGCTGGAGGGTGTGTTGGGCGAAGCGGGGCGTCGTTATGCGTGAGGGTATGGGACGCCTGCACCTGATGGGCGAGCGTGCGGCATCGTTGTTCGTACGTGGGCAGGGCTCCTGGCTGTGGGACAGCGAGGGCCGCGCCTATCTCGATTTCGACCAGGGCCAGGGTGGTAACAGCCTGGGTCACAGCCCGACCTTGCTGCTCGATGCCCTGCGTCGCCAGGCCGAGCTGTTGATCAGTCCTGGGCAGGAGCAGTGCACACGGGGGCAGCTCAAGCTGGCCGCGCGCCTGTGCCAGGCCACCGGTAGCGAGCGCGCCGCATTTTGCAGCGATGCCGCGCAGGCCAACGCACTGGCGGTTCGCCTGGCCCTGTTGGCGGCGGCAGAGCAGAAACCAGCGGCGGACACCCTGGTGTTGCTCGACGGCAGCCACCTTGCCCTGCCACTGCACCTCGGGGCGACGCGAGTCATCCGCGTGCCATTCAACGACCTCGAGGCGCTGGCCGCCGTGGTCGACCTGCGTTGCGCCGCCGTGCTGATCGAACCGGTGCAACTGAGCGCTGGTGTGGTGCCTGCGACACTGGAATACCTGCAAGGCGCGCAGCGGCTCTGCCGCGAGCAGGGCGCCGTATTGATCCTCGACGAGACGGGCAGCGGCATGGGACGTTGTGGCGCGCTGCTAGCCGAGGAACTGTACGGCGTGCGCGCCGACCTATTGACCCTCGGCTGCGCGCTTGGTGGTGGCCTGCCCCTGGCCGCCGTGCTGGCGCGTGGGCGCATCGCCGATGAGGCGGGGGACTGGCTGCCGGCCTGCTCGGCCGAAGCGCTGCTGACCGTGGCCGGTGTCGCCGTGCTCAGCGCCGTACTCGACGGCAGCTTCTTCGGCCAGATTCGCGAGGTGGCCGAGCACCTGCGTGAAGGTCTGGCACAGCTGTCGCGGCGGCACGGGCATGGCTCGTTGCGCGGTCATGGTTTGCTGCTTGGTCTGCCCCTGATCGGGCCTTCGGCACTGGCCGTCCAGCGTGCGGCCCGCGAACAGGGCCTGCTGCTCGGCATTGCCCGTCGCGACTGCCTGCGCCTGTCGCCAGCGCTGACGGTCAGCCATGGCAACGTCGAGGAAATGCTGCGTCGCCTGGGTCGAGCGTTGCAGCGGGCCGAGCGGCAGTGCGAGGAGGTGGCCTGATGCGTATCGCCCTGATCGAGCACAGTGCGGGCGTTGGCCCGGCGGCACTGGAACACTGGCTTGGCGACCATGCGGTCAGTTGGCATTCACTGCACGCTGGTGCGCCCTTGCCGAGCCTGGAGGATTTCGAACTGCTGTTGTTGCTCGACGGCGCGCTGAGCGTGCACGACGAGCGCCAGCACGCCTGGATGGCCGCCGAAAAACGCCTGATCCACCAGGCTTTGATGATGCGCAAACGGGTGTTCGGCAGCGGACTGGGTGCCTTGCTCCTGGCCGAGGCTCTCGGCGTGCGTATCGCGGCTGATCCGCAGGCGGCGCGAATCGGTTGGTGGCAACTGGAGAAGGATCCGCAATCACGCCAGTCGCCCGTTGGGCGCATGCTGCCGCAACGGCTGCTGGCGCTGCACTGGCAGCGTGAGCACTGCAGCCTGCCGCATGGAGCCATCGGCTTGTACGGCTCGGCGGCGGCGGCTTTGCAGGGTTTCGTCTGGCAGGAGCGTGCCATCGGTTTGCTGTGCCAGCTGGAGGCGGATGCGCCGAGCCTGGACGAGCGCTTGCAGCATGCCGCTGCCGACTTGCATCTACCCGGTCAGGTACAGGACAACGCCAGCATTCGCGACGGCGCACCGCATGCCGCCTCGGCCAACGCCACCTTGTTCCGCCTTCTCGATTACCTCTCGGGTGCTCACGCCCATATGACCTGAACACCCTTTTGCGAGTCTGTCGCAGCGCCCCGTTCTACCGTCGGGGCGTTTTTTCTTCCGCTTTAGCCCAGGTGCTTGGCCACCCATGCCGCATAGGCATCGATGAACTTCTGCAGGAAGGGCTTGATGCTGTCGCTGAGTACGCCGTTCTCGTCGAAGAAATTGCCAGCGCCGCCGAGGTAGGCCTCCGGCTGTTGCAGCACGTGCACGTCGAGGAACACCAGGCACTGGCGCAGATGATGGTTGGCACCGAAGCCGCCGATGGCACCTGGTGAGGCGCTGAGCACGGCGCCGGGCTTGCCGCTGAAGCCGCTCTGGCCATAAGGGCGCGAGCCAACGTCGATGGCGTTCTTCATCGCGCCGGGGATCGAGCGGTTGTACTCGGGCGTGACGAACAGCACCGCATCGGCTGCCTTGAGCTTGCTGCGAAACGGCGCGTAGGAGGCCGGAGCGGTGTCGCCGTCGGCGTCTTCGTTGTACAGCGGTAAGTCGCCGATCTCGAGGATTTCCAGGTTCAGCGAGGCGGGCGCCAGGTCGGCCAGCGCCAGGGCCAGTTTGCGGTTGATGGAGGCCTTGCGCAGGCTACCGACCAGTACGGCGACGTTGTAGGTCTTGCTCATATGAACTCCAGAAGGTGTGGTGAGGAAGGAACAATCACTATAGACCTAGGATGTTTCAGCAGGTGCCGGGCATGGACATCATTGGGAGCTGGATGCGTTATCGCTAGCCAGCTCCCGCTGCGCCGACAGATACAAAAAAACGGGCCTGTTCAGGCCCGCAAGTTCACGCTCAAAGAGTGGCCTGCCGTCAGTCCAGGCATTGCCCCAGGCCGATGGGTTCGGGGCGGAACAGCCGAGCATCCATCAGCTTCGGCTCGCGCACGATGGGAGCGAAGTCCATGCGCTCGAGGATGTCGCGCTCGATGTCCACGCCTGGCGCCACTTCGATCAGTTCCAGTCCTTCGCGGGTCAGGCGCAGCACGCAGCGTTCGGTGACATAGAGCACAGGCTGGCCACGCTCGGCGGCCAGGCGCCCGGCGAAGGTGCGGTGCTCCACCGCGGCGACGAACTTGCGCAGCTCGCCGTCCTGAACGATGCGCAGTTGGCCGTCTTCGATGCGGATATCCTGAGCACCGGCACTGAAGGTGCCGACGAACACCACCTGCTTGGCGTTCTGGCTGATGTTGATGAAACCGCCAGCCCCCGCAAGGCGACTGCCGAACTTGGACACATTTAGGTTGCCCGCCGCATCGGCCTGGGCCAGGCCGAGGAAGGCGATATCCAGGCCGCCGCCGTCGTAGAAGTCGAACTGATAAGGCTGGTCGAGCAGAGCGCTGTGGTTGCTCGCCGCGCCGAAGTCCAGGCCCGAGGCCGGTACGCCGCCGATCACGCCGGGCTCGGCGGTCAGGGTCAGACGCTCGATCACGCCCTCTTCGGCAGCCACCGCCGCCACACCCTCGGGCATGCCGATGCCAAGATTGACCACCGCGTCCGCTTTCAGCTCCAGCGCCGCGCGGCGCGCGATCAGCTTGCGTACGTCCAGCGGCATCGGCGTCAGGCTGTCCACCGGCACGCGTGTCTCGGCGGCGAAGGCCGGGTTGTAGGCGGTGGCGAAGGTCTGCTGATGATTAGCCGGTTCGGCCACCACCACACAGTCCACCAGAATGCCGGGGATCTTCACCTGGCGTGGGTTGAGCGAGGCTCGTTCGACCACGCGCTCGACCTGGGCGATCACCAGTCCGCCGCTGTTGCGCGCGGCCATGGCGATGGCCAGGCTCTCGATGGTTAGCGCCTCGCGCTCGAAGCTGAGGTTGCCGTCAGGGTCGGCGCTGGTGGCGCGGACGATGCCGACGTGGATCGGAAAGGTCGGGTAGAACAGGTAGTCCTCGCCATCGATGGGCATCAGCCGCACCAGATCGGTGATGGTGCGCGCATTGAGCTTGCCGCCGCCATGGCGCGGGTCGACGTAGGTACCCAGGCCGACGCGCGACAGCTGCCCTGGCTTGCCGGCGGCGATATCGCGGAACAGCTGGGAGATCACCCCCTGCGGCAGGTTGTAGGCCTCGATACGATTGTCCACCGCCAGCTTCTGCAGGCCCGGCACCAGGCCCCAGTGGCCGCCGATCACCCGGCGCACCAGGCCTTCATGGGCCAGGTGGTTGAGGCCACGGCCCTTGCCGTCGCCTTGGCCGGCGGCATACACCAGGGTCAGGTCGCGCGGTGCCTGTTCTGCGATGAAGCGCTGTTCCAGGGCGATGGCGATCTGCTCGGCGAAACCGATGCCGACGAAGCCGCCGGTGGCCAGGTTGGCGTTGTCCGGGATACGCGCCACGGCATCGGCGGCGGTCATGATCTTGCTCATTGCGGGTACTCGAAAACGATTGAACAACACGGCCTGCAGACAGCATGGCGCCCGAGGGCGCCATGCTCGTCAGAAGCTTCCGAACAGCGTGCCCAGGGTGATGACGACAGCGAGCGCCACCATCGGGAAGGCCACGGTGTTGACGAAGATGAACTTGTACGACTCACGGTGAGTGAGCTTGCAGATCGCCAGCAGCGAGATCACCGCGCCGTTGTGCGGCAGGGTGTCCATACAGCCCGAGGCCATGGCGGCGACGCGGTGTAGCAACTCGGGGCTGATGCCGGCGGCATTGGCCATTTCCAGGTACTGCGCGCCGAGGGTCTTCAGCGCGATGGACATGCCGCCGGAAGCCGAGCCGGTGATGCCGGCGAGGATGTTCACCGCCACCGCTTCGGAGATCAGCGGGTTGCTGGACACGCCCAACACCAGGTCGCGGATGATGACGAAGCCGGCCAGGGAGGCGATCACCGTGCCGTAACCCACCTCGGCGGCGGTGTTGAGGATCGGCAGCATGGAGCCGAAGGCGCCGTCGTTGACGCTCTTCTTCAGATCCATCCAGCGCTGCCAGTGCATGGCGATCAACAGCACGATGGCGGCGCCCAGAGCAACGATGATCGACCAGATGCCGATCAGCGACTTGGCGTCCTGCAGGCCGCCGAATTCCGGCTTGGCCAGGTAGCTGGTGTCGACGGCCGGCAGAATCTGTTTGGCCATCAGGAAGTTCAGCGCGATCACCACGAAGATCGGCAGCAGTGCCAGCCAAAAGCCGGGGATGTCGCGGCGCTCTTCGATGACCGGGTCATCGCGGTGCTCGCCGTAACCTTCGCCGGCAGCCATCAGCTTGCGCGACTGCGCGGTGAGCCACCAGGTGCCGAGGCCGAACATGATCAGCCCGGCGATCACCCCCAGGCCCGGCGCAGCGAAGGCATCGGTGCCGAAGAAGGGGTTGGGAATGGCGTTCTGGATCGCCGGAGTGCCGGGTAATGCGGTCATGGTGAAGGTGAACGCGCCGAGGGCGATTGCGCCAGGCAACAGGCGCTTGGGAATGCCCGCCTCACGGAACAGCGCGGCGCCAATCGGGTACGCGGCGAAGGCCACCACGAACAGCGATACGCCGCCGTAGGTGAGGATGCCGCAGGCCAGCACGATGGCCAGGATGGCGCGCTGGCTGCCGACCTTGGCGACGATGCCATGGGCAATGGCGCGCGCTGATCCAGAGTCGTCCATCAACTTGCCGAACAGTGCGCCGAGCAGGAACAGCGGGAAGAACTGGATCACGTAGCCGCCCATGGCCTTCATGAACACCTGGGTGTAGGTGGGCAGCAGCAGGGCGATGTCGCCGGCGAACAGCAACGCCAGCAGGGCCAGCAGCGGGGCGAGGATCAGGACGTTGATGCCGCGATAGGCGAGGTACATCAACAAGGCGAGGGACAGCAGAATACCGAGGGTACCCATGGGTGGTTCCTTTTGTTGTTGTTCTAGTGGCTCAAGGCCGTTTTATCGGGAAGGCGCGGATGCGGCAGCGCGCCTTTGCCGGATATAGAGCCAGAGTCGTGCCAGGCTGGGGTGAGATCTTGGTCGATGGATCCAGAATGGCTCTAAAGCGAGGGTTTCAGGCTTGAGTGCGCGTTTTGAATCGAGCGGCACGAGTGATTTTTGTGTCCATATTTATGGATTTAGTCCAGGTTTGTGGACGGCTTGATGGTTATTAGTCCAGAAAATTGGATATTTGTGGTTTTCAGGATTGCGTCCAACCAGGTTCCCATCCGGCGGGTTTAACCCGCCCTACGGCGATGTAGGGCGGGTGCAACCCGCCAGTTGTCGGTTGCTTGCAGGGCAGGCCCCGGATTTCATCCGGGCTACGCAATTGCGGACGGCAACGGTTTCTGTAGGAGCGGCTTTAGCCGCGAAGCGATTTCCGGCCCACTACGCTTTTTGTGGGAGGGGCTTTAGCCGCGACACGTTGCGGGTGGCGCATCGCCAGCAAGCCGGCTCATGCAGAATGAGGCGCTTAGCCCTTTCGCCCCAACCCATGCAGCGCCAACTTGGCGTAAAAACCCGCGCGAGAAATACCCAGGCGCTCGGCTGCCAATTGCCGATTGCCGTCGCATGCCGCTAGTGCCGCCTGCAGTGCCTGACGCTCGGCCTGCGCCAACTGCTCGGCCAGCGTTTGCGTTGTGCTCGTCACCACTGGCACGACGGGCACCGCCTCGCTCGGTGCTACCGGATCGACCAGCAATCCACGTAACGCCCCACCATCCAATCGTCCATCGACCGTCAACTGCGCCCGCTCCAGCAGGTTGCGCAACTCGCGCACGTTGCCCTTCCACGGCTGCGCACAGAGCAGGGCGAGGGCATCGTCCGTCAGCTCCATGGGCGCCAGGCCGGAGCGGTTGGCCAGGTCATCGAGCAGGTGTTCGATCAGCGCGGGAATGTCGCTGGCGCGTTCGCGCAGTGGCGGCACGCGCAGGGCCAGCACATTGAGGCGGTAGTAGAGGTCATCGCGGAACTGCCCGGCGGCCACCTTGGCCTCCAGGTCGATATGGGTCGCCGCGATCACACGCACGTTGAGCGGCTTGACCTGGTTGGAACCGAGCGGCTCCACCTCCTGCTCCTGCAACACGCGCAGCAGCTTGGCCTGCAACGGCAGCGGCAGGTCGCCGATTTCGTCGAGAAACAGCGTGCCGCCATTGGCCACCTCGAACTTGCCGATGCGCCCCTTGCGCTCGGCGCCGGTAAAGGCGCCCGGCGCGGTGCCGAACAGCTCGGCCTCGACCAGGGTTTCCGGAATTGCCGCGACGTTGACCGCGACGAAGGGGCCGTTAGCCCGCGGCGACAGGTTGTGGATGCCCTGGGCCAGCAGTTCCTTGCCGGTACCGGTTTCGCCGCGGATCAGCACCGTGGCATCGAGCTGCGCCGCGCGGCGGGCCTGGCGCTTGACCTCGCTGGCCGCCGTGCTGGCGCCGATGAAGCCGGCGATGGTGTAGCGCGCGCGCCGCGCCTTGGCCAGCTCGTGCTGGGTGGCGAGCAGTTGCGTTTGCAGGTTGGCGTACTTGGCCATCAAGGGCTTGAGATGGCGGGCGCGGTCGAACAGCACGAAGCCCAGCGCGCCGACCAGGGTGCCGTCCTCGTCACGCAGTGGAATGCGGGTGACCACGAAGTGCTCGCTGCCGAAGGCCATCAGGTCGAGCATGCTCGGCTGGCCGCTTTCCACCACCTCGCGCAGGCGGCTGGCCGGCAGCACTTCCTCGATCTCCTTGCCGAGCGCCGTGCGCGCATCGGCGATGCCGACCTTCTGCGCGTACTTGTCGTTGATCCAGACGATGCGCGCCTGGCGATTGACCGCGATGGTGCCCTCGCACTGCGCATCGAGGTGATCGAACAGCAGCGGCATGGCCACCGCGCGAAAGCGCTCGGGCGACACGCCGATGATCAGGCCGTGCTGGTCGAGGTCGTCGCGGGAAATGGCCATGGGCGAGTGTCCGTCTGGGAGATGCCGGCGATTATGGGCAGCGCCGATCAGGCCGGGCAACGTCAACAGACATCAGACAATGGCATTCGCCGCACGCTTCTGGAATAGTTGGGCGGCTGCGCGTAACCCGCCGGCACCTGCCGAACGCCCACAAGGCCTGCCCGGCAGCCGAGACACCTGCCGTGTCCCTTTCGCATGCCGACCGGGCATGCCTGGCGAGCCAACCGCCCGCCGCTGGATCCGCACCGCTATGCCGGTGCCACAACGATAACGCCAAGATCCACACAAGGACGCCCCATGAAACTCAAGCGACTCTTCTCCGCGCTCGCCGCTGGCGCTGCGCTGACCGCCTTGTGCGCCACCGCGCAGGCGCGTGAATACTCCGTCTCCACCGTACTGTCCGATGCCTTCCCCTGGGGCCAGGCCGCGCAGAAGTGGGCCGATCTGGTCAACGAGCGCTCTGCAGGGCGCATCACCCTGCGCGTCTACCCCAACGCGCAACTGGTCGCTGGCGACCAGACCAAGGAATTCTCCGCCATGCGCTCGGGCCTGATCGACATGGCCGTGGGCTCGACTATCAACTGGTCGCCGCAAGTGCCGGAACTCAACCTGTTCTCCCTGCCGTTTTTGATGAAGAACGATGCCGACCTCGACGCCATCACCCAGGGTGAAGCCGGCAAGCTGGCCTTCGCCGCCATCGAGCAGCGCGGCATCGTGCCGCTGGCCTGGGGCGAGAACGGCTTTCGTCAGCTGTCCAACTCGGCCAAGCCGGTGCGCAGCCCGTCTGACATGGCCGGCCTGAAAATCCGCGTGGTCGGCTCGCCGCTGTTCCAGGACACCTTCACCGCCCTCGGTGCCAACCCGACGCAAATGAGCTGGGCCGACGCCAAGCCGGCGCTGACCACTGGCGCGGTGGATGGCCAGGAAAACCCGCTGTCGGTCTTCGACGTGGCGCGTGTCGACCAGGTGGGCCAGAAGTACCTGACCCTGTGGGGCTACATGGCCGACCCGCTGGTGTTCGCCGTCAACCAGCGTGTGTGGAAATCCCTGCCCGAAGAAGATCGCGCGCTGCTCAGCCAGGCCGCCATCGACGCCGGCAAATGGGAAATCGAGCTGTCGCGTGGCGCGCAGGCCAAGCGCCTGGCCGACAT
The DNA here is from genome assembly GCF_034683865.1 of Pseudomonas sp. C11. NCBI lineage: Bacteria > Pseudomonadati > Pseudomonadota > Gammaproteobacteria > Pseudomonadales > Pseudomonadaceae > Pseudomonas > Pseudomonas sp. C11. Next base: position 72,551 of record NZ_JAWIIP010000003.1, on the reverse strand, counting down.
CCGCGAGCGCGGTGTGGAGGTGATCGAGCTGACCGACGCTGAGCGCGCCGCCTTCGTCGAGGCCACCGCCAGCGTGCAGCAGAAGTGGGCGCCGCGCATCGGCGACGCGCTGATGGACGCCGCGCGCAAGGCCGTGGCCCAGCCCTGATTCGTTTTATCTGACCGGAAGCTCCCTCAGCCTGCTCTGCTCCCCTCCCATTAATGGGAGAGGGGCCGGGAGAGAGGGCAGAGGCGCCGCGCATCGCTCCGGTCATTCGAGGTTCTTATGAGCAAGCCAATCGACGCGCCGCTGGAGCGCGTGCTCGCCACCCTGGCCCTGGTGATCATCAGCTTGATCAGCCTGGCCAACGTGGTGGTGCGTTATTTCACCGATGCATCTTTCGCCTTCACCGAGGAAATCTCGGTGTTCCTGCTGGTCATCCTCACTTTCGCCGGTGCTTCGGTGGCCATGCGTAGCAACCGACACATCCGTATCGGCCTGCTGGAGCGGATGTTCCCGCGCCTGCGCACGCCGCTGATCCTGCTGCAGTGGCTGGCCGGCGTGCTGGTGCTGGGGCTGGTGTGCTGGTACGGCGGGCAGTTCGCCTGGGAGGAATTCCAGTGGAATTCCGAATCGCCCGGCCTCGGCCTGCCCAACTGGTGGTACGTGATCTGGCTGCCGATCCTGGCGCTACTGGTGTTCGTGCGCCTGACCCAGATGACCGTCGATCGCCTGCGCGGGAGGATCAGCGATGAGCCCTGATCTTTGGCTGATCCTCAGTTTCGTCGTGCTGCTGGCGCTCGGCGTGCCAGTGGCCTTCGCCCTCGGCCTGTCCGGGGCCATCGGCATCATCGCCGGCCTGTCGCCGGACATGCTCGCCACCCTTGGCACCAACACCTACAACGGCGTGGCCAAGTACCCGCTGATTGCCATCCCGCTGTTTATCCTCACCGGCCTGGTGTTCGAGAAAGCCGGTGTGGCGCTCCGATTGGTGCGCTTCGCCCAGGCGCTGATCGGCCCGCGTCATGGCGGCCTGGCCCTGGTTGCGGTGCTGGTGTGCCTGATCATGGGTGGTATGAGTGGTTCCGGCCCGGCAGACGCCGCCGCCGTGGCCATGGTGATGCTGCCGAGCATGACCAAGGCGGGTTATCCCAAGCCGTTCTCGGCCACGCTGATCGCGGCGTCCGCCTCGACCGCGATTCTGATTCCGCCGTCCATCGCGCTGATTCTCTACTCCATCGTGGTGCCGGGCGTCGACCTGCGCGCGCTGTTCGCTGCCGGCCTGTTCCCCGGCATCCTCGCCGGCCTGGTGCTGCTGCTGCCGGCCTGGCTGCTGTCGCGTCGCTATGGTTGGGAATCCCCGGAGGAGGGCGAGCGCCCGGCCATCGGCGAAAGCTTCAGGCAGGCGCTACCGGCCTTGTTCGCCCCGGTATTGATCCTCGGCGGCCTGCGCAGTGGCCTGTTCACACCCACCGAAGCCGCCGTGGTTGGCGTCGCCTACGGCGTGCTGATCGGCCTGTTCGTCACCCGTGAGCTGGACTGGCGCAGCCTCTGGCGCCTGTGCGGCGAGGCGGGCGTGATCTCCGGCGTGGTCATGCTGATCATCGCCCTGGCCGGCATCTTTGCCTGGGCCGGCACCCTGCTCGGCACCTTCCGTCACCTGGCCGAATGGCTGATCTCGCTGTCGGACAACGGCTGGGTGCTGCTGGCGCTGGTGATGCTCGCCGTGCTGCTGGCCGGCATGCTGCTCGATGCCATCTCCATCTACCTGATCCTGATGCCGATCCTGATCCCGGTGATGCAGCACTTCGGCTGGAACCCGGTGTGGTTCGGCATCCTCTTGGCGATGAACATCGCCATCGGCCAGTTCACCCCGCCGGTGGCGATCAACTTGATGGTCACGGCGGAAGTGGCCAAGATCCGCCTGGAGCAGACCGTCGGCTGGGCGGCGTTGTTCGTCGTGGTGATGTCCAGTGCGCTGCTGCTGGTGGCGATCTTCCCGGAAATCGCCCTGTGGCTGCCGCGTGTAATGGGTTACGCGGTGTAAAACAGGCCAGGGCGTCTATAGTTGCCTAGTGCTTGCAGCAGGGGGAGCAGTTCGTTGAGAGCGTATGGGTTGTTCTCAACGGCCTGTTAGGCGTCATCGAGGGCGGCGGTGCTGGGCAATAAAATGGGCGACGGTGACTATAACGATCACAAGGACGTAGGCGCAGGGCACTGTGAAGGGCTGCGCGAGTCCGGCAAGCGTGCGCTGATGCGCACCATTCTGCTCGCCACCGGCCTGACCCTGGGCGGCTTCTCCATCCTGCAGGCGCTGGCCGGCAACTATCCCTTCGCCATCGCCGAGGTGCTGTTCACCACCATGCTGCTGTTCGGTGCCTGGCGCATCGAGCGTGCCCGCCACCTGTACCTGTGGATCTACCTGTACCTGCTGCCGACCTTCTGCTTCATCCTCTACATCATCATCATGCCGGACGCCTCATCGGGGGCGTTCGTCTGGCTGTACATGATCCCGCTTCTGGCCTACCTGCTGCTGGGCAAGCAGCGGGCCTTTCTCCTCACCGCGCCCTTCATGCTCGCGGGGCTGCTGCTGTACTTCGCCGATAACCGCCTCAACCTCGATACCCGTGGCCTGATCGACATAGGCAACGCGGCGCTGTGTGGCGTGCTGATCCTGGTCTTCGTGCATATCTATGACGGCCTGCGCATGCAGGCCTACGAGGAGCTGGAGCGCCTGGCACAAACCGACTCGCTGACCGGCGTGGCCAGCCGTGGCAGCTTCCAGCACGCGCTGCAGCGGGCGATCCAGGAGGCCGAGCGCAGCAATGGGCAACTGGTGCTGGCGCTGCTCGACGTCGACCACTTCAAGCAGGTCAACGATCAGTGGGGGCACGAGGCCGGCGACCAGGCGCTGCAACACATTTGCCATATTCTGCAGCAGCGCCTGCGGGTTACCGACTTTCTCGGCCGCCTCGGTGGGGAAGAGTTTGGCCTGCTGCTGCGCCACACCGACCGCCTCGGCGCCGAACCGCTGGTGGATCAGTTGCGCCAGCATATCGCCGGGCAGACGCTGGACTATCACGGCCAGCCGATCACGCTGTCCGCCACCTTCGGCCTGGCGGCCTGGCCAGAGGACGGGCGCAGCGCTGCCGAGCTCTACCGCTGCGCCGACCGCCGCCTGTACAGCGGCAAACAGAGCGGACGTAACCAACTGGTCAGCACCGATCTGCCGAGCGAAATCCTGCTGGACAAGCTCGACATACGGCTGTGATCACCGGCGAAAAGCAGCTTAAGCGAAGCTGACGCTCGTCATTTAGGGGGAACCCTCGGGCTTCGCTGGAATCGACTTTATACACAACAAGAATTCGTCTCGCCGCCACAGGGACGATTGGCCGCTCTGAAATTTCCATGCAGCCGAGCCCGAACTGGATGAACTGGGTTGTGACTGCATCGCCTTGCCCAATGCGGCAAACAGGCGTGAACAACCGAGGGAAACCTTATGCAAAAAAACGTGACTACCGACAAATTCGTTCTACGCATGCCCGAAGCGCTGCGTAACCAGATCTACGACAAGGCTGGGTACAACTACCGCAGCATGAACAGCGAAATCGTCTTTCGCCTGGAACGCTCGATGGACTGCGAAGCCGAACTCGTCCACCAGAAGCAGTTGGTGCAACTGTTGGCCAACCAGCTCGAAGCCTCCCGCAACTCCGCCTGACCCCAGGCGTGCGCCTGGCTTGCCGCTGACGCAAGGCCCTTCTTCTCGCCACTCTTCTCGGCGGCTTCCCCATCCTGATCGGTACACGGCACAAAGCCGCGCAATGCGTGGCTTTGGAGGTTGTGGTGGCGATGGGCAGACATCGCTATGGGTGCGGTAACCAGGCTGTATGCCTGGTCATTTATGCAGAGTTTTGACCTGTCGATTCAGGTCTTAAATTGTCACACGTTGCAGAACGCTGAGCTGTTCATGGCCATCTTTTCGTAAGTCGTGGTCGGCTCCCGATTTACCGGATTGATCGATGTTCAACGCATGGCTTTGCTCAGGGAGCGATCTCGCCACCAGCGCGTCAGCCACGATTGGGGCTTGTGTTGCGTCGGTTGGGCGTGTTCGCCAGCGAGAACGGGCGCATCTACACCCCGCCGGTGTCGCGCCCCGGGCTGGCCAAGCTGCTACATGCCAACGCGCACCACGGCGCCATTCCCAAGTTCCAGCGCAACATGCTGTTGCGTGAGTTCATCCCGTCTGCAGGCTGCAGCGCGGTCACCATGGGTCGGGCTAGCCTCGACTTCATGGTGTTCGGCGAAGCCTACTTCTACGCCCGGGAAAACGTGTTCGGCCAGGTGCTCGAGCTGGAGCACCTACCGACGATTAACATGTGGGTAAAAGTGGATGGCGGTTTCGTCATGCTGCAGCCCAATGGCCAGGAACTGGAGTTCGACGCCGACGAGGTGGTGCACGTCATGGACTACGACGTGGAACAGAACATCTACGGTGTGCCCGACTACCTGAGCGGCCTGCAGGCGCCGCTGTTGAACGAGGCCGCGACCCTGTTCGCCGGCGCTACTACAGCAACGGCGCCCACGCCGGTTACATCTTCTACACCAACGATCCGGATCTGTCGGAGGACGATGAGGAGGAGTTGCGCGCCCAGATCTCGGCCAGCAAGGGCGTGGGCAACTTCCGCTCGATGTTCGTGAATATCCCGGGCGGTACCGAGAAAGCGATTCAGATCATCCCGGTGGTCGATTTCCAGGCCAAGGACGAGCTGGAGAAGGTGAAGAACATCACCCGCAACGACGTGATTGCGGCCTGGCGGATGAACCCGGCCCTGGCCGGCATCATCCCCGAGAACAGCGCCGGCTTCGGTGACATCGAGAAGATCGACCGCGTATACACCACCTACGAAATCCGGCCCATCTGCCAGATTTTCGACCAGGTGAATGACCGGCTGCGGGAGGATCTGCGTATCAGTTGGCGGGAGCCGATGACGATATGAAAAAGTCCCGCAGATACGGGACTAGAGGTTAGGCCTTTCTTTTTTCTTCTTCCCAGTCAGAAATTATAGAAAATTCATCATTAGCAAGATTCGAATATTGGTCGTACTCATAATGATATGCCGGGATGATAAGTGGGGCATCAAGGTGTTCTAACTCATAGCCGACAAATTCTTTGGAGTATGCTTCAATTAAGTATTCATGCTGAGATGATGCTACATGTATGTCATGTCTTAGTCGTAAACTAATTTCTGTCATGGTCTCAGCTATATGATAATGGTCTTCTATGTTTTTCATAGAGTGATCCCAGCCAATCATCGCTAAGGCGACTGTTCGGGGTATATCTTTTTCCCCGCTACGATAGTAGGCCAGCATTCTGCGACTTATACCCAAGGCTTGAGCTGCTGCATCAAGTGTTAGGTTATTTGAGGCCATCCAGCGTTGTAGTTTTTCGTGAGAACACTCTCCGGCTTGTTCAAGCGCTCTTGCTCGGAGATTATCAGCAGCTAGTTCAAACTCGTCGTTATTATCCCAAAGAATACTGGCGCCCCAGTCTCCAACTTCTACTTTGGCGAAGATTTCAGGATTAAGTAATGGGAAAAGTGTAGGGTGTGATCGAAGCACTTCCTCTAAATCAACCGAGTAAGATTTCCCATCAGCGAACGTCAGTTGTAGAACGTACGGAGTGACTGGGATAACGGAACGTATGGTGAACTGAGGAATTCTCATGGGTTCAACCTCTTCCACTCGCGTTTCAGCAGCGCCAGATTCTGATCCGCCCAAGCCAGCGCATCATCGATTTCTCGCAGCTTTAGCTTACAGGGCAATAGTGCGAGACCTTCAATTTCGACCAAAGCCTCTCGACCATCGTTCAAAACCACATGAAAGTGAGGCGGAGGGTGATCAGCTGGGTACATTTTGATGTTGCAATTTGGGAGGCGCTGGATGGTCGGCATAAGCTAGCTTTGAATCGGACATAGTGCAATGGTTGCACCGTTGTCAGTATTTGTCACGATGTCTATGTGTGCGGGCTGATCTGGCGCGTTGTGCCGAAGAGGCTGGAACGTTTCGTTTCGGTTAAGACCGCTTCTGCGTTATGGCAAAATCGTTTTCTGTTCAGGTAGTTGGAGCATCAAATGCTGGTTATCTGCAAGGTATGTCAGGGCAAGGGGCGAATCGCCACCAGCGACCGACTGTCGTCGGAGTTCACCCGCCTCTATTGCCACTTTATGGATCCATGCTGCGGGCATACCTGGGTCACCAATCTGACGTTCTCTCACACCCTGAGCCCAACTGACCCACGTCTTGCGCCGCACCTTCGCCAGCCACTACATGATGAACGGCGGCGACATCCTGACCCTACAACGCGTACTCGGCCACGCCACCCTGGCCATGACGCAGAAATACGCCCACTTCAGCCCGGGGCATTTGGCTGACGTGGTGAATCTCAATCCACTGGCACGTATCTAGCCCCGCCGGACAAGGAAGCTAACGATATGAATCATGAGGCCAAAGCCATGGCAATAGGATTCCAGGTGGAGACCATCTACCTCGCCCTTCAAGAGCTCCGATCCAGTAAGGCGTGGGATATCGCCCATCTGAATAGGCTCAAACCGGGTTTGGGCGATAGGGTTGAGGCGGCAGGGGCAGTAGATGACAGTGACAGATGGCGTACCCAAACCTCTCTTTGGAATGAGGTTCTTAGCGTTCTGGTTGAGTCTGAAGAGCGTGTGCATGGTGGGGATATGCGCTCAAGCGTGCTCGACGCAGTCTTAGGAAGGTGGCAGCGTAAATTCGGAGAGCTTCTAACCTCCGCCGCGCTGGGAGAGCAAGGTGATCTAGTTGCTAGCCTGCTTGAGGAGATTCAAGAACGGAAAAAGCGTCAGCAGGCGCCTCTCCCACGCGGCACCATGGCTCTCTTGCCCAGAGCGCCACAAGGGGAAAAATCAAATAGTCCTTTCAGTAACATTCCTACTGCATTTTTGATTCTTTTTGTAATGGTTATCTACCACTCGTTGGCTCAGTGGAATTCGGTTCGTGAGGGGCTGTGTGATATCAACAGCCGTCTATCCCCGACTGCAGGCCTATCGGAAGTTAGAAAGGCCGTACGTATTTCTTTCTGCGGGCTTCCAGCCGCTCATGTAGTCATCGTCACCCGCGACAGCGTCAATCTACGTGCAGCCCCAAGCATGAAAGCAGAAGTGCTTTTTCAGCTGCCTAGGTATTTGGCAGTCAGCGTCATAGACGATAGCAACCGAGACTGGCTCAACGTCTATTTCGAAAAGGATGGATATGCGATCGAAGGGTGGGTGTCTAGGAAATATCTCAAGTCTGCAAGGTGATTCGGCGATGTTGTGTAGCGCCGTAATCTTTCCTGCCAAAGGTTTTTATAGTGGCCGGTGTGGGCAGTTTGTGGTCAGTTGGCAGCAAGTGAGGGACAGTGAAGAGCCTTTTTCAGCGGCCAAAAAAGGCAAAAGCCGCGCAGTGCGCGGCTTTGAAGGTGGTGGGCCCACACGGACTCGAACCGTGGACCAAAGGATTATGAGTCCTCTGCTCTAACCAACTGAGCTATAGGCCCCCAGAAGGCCGGCGGATTATACCGGCGCGCTCTCGCCAGCGCCAACCGCTTGAGCCGGTTGGAGAAAACGTTCGGCGAAGGTGTCAGCGGGGAGGGGGCGACTGATCACGTAGCCCTGGATCTGCAGGCAGCCTTCGGCCGCCAGGCAGAGTTCCTGAGCCTTGGTCTCCACGCCTTCGGCAATCACCGTCATCTGCAGGCTGGTACCGAGGGTGATGATGGCGCGGGCGATGGCCAGGTCGTGTGGGTTGTCCGGCAGGCCGCGGACGAAGGATTGGTCGATTTTCAGGGTGTCCAGCGGCAGGTGCTTGAGGTAGCTGAGGGATGAGTAGCCGGTGCCGAAGTCGTCGATGGCCAGCTGGATGCCGAGGCTCTTGAGGCGATGGAGGATGTCGAGGGCTTCTTCGGCCTGGTCGATGATGAAGTTCTCGGTGATCTCCAGTTGCAGCCACTCGGGTTGCAGATGGTACTGCTGCAGCAGTTCTTCGATGCGTGGCAGCAGGTTGGGCTGGCGCAGCTGGGCGCCTGCGAGGTTGACCGACAGCGCACCGAACGGCGCGTGCTGCTGCTTCCACTGTTGCAGTTGGCGACAGGCTTCGCGCAACACCCAGTCGCCCAGCGGCACGATCAGGCCGCTCTCTTCGGCGATGGGGATGAAACGGTCGGGCGGGATCTCGCCGAAGGTCGGGTGCTGCCAGCGCAGCAGGGCTTCGGCGCCGGCCAGGTGCTGGGTGCGCAGGCATTGCTTGGGCTGGTAGTGCAGGCTCAGCTCGTTGCGTTCGAGCGCGCGGCGCAGTTCCTGCTCCAGCGCCATGCGTTCGTTGACCTGGAAGGTCAGCAAGCGCGTGTAGAACTCGCTGCGATTGCGACCCTTGGCCTTGGACTGGTACATCGCCGCGTCGGCATTCTTGACCAGGGTGGCGACGTCCTTGCCGTCCCTGGGGTAGAGGCTGATGCCGATGCTGGCACTGATGAAGAACTCGTGTGCGTCGATGATGAAGGGCGCGCTGAAACAATCCAGCAACTTTTGTGCGGTGCGTGCGGCATCACGTTCGTGGTGTAGATCCGGTAGCAGCAGGATGAACTCGTCCCCGCCCAGGCGGGCCACGGTGTCGCTGTCGCGTAATTGCTGGCGCAGGCGTGCGGCGATGACCTTGAGCAACTGGTCACCCACGGGGTGGCCGAGGCTGTCGTTGATCTGCTTGAACCGATCCAGGTCGAGAAACAGCACGGCGCCCTGCTGATATTCCGTGTGCAAGCCTTCGAGGGTGAGGCGCAGGCGGTTCTCGAACAGCAGGCGGTTGGGCAGGCCGGTCAGTGGGTCGTGATGGGCCTGGTGATCGAGGCGCGCCTGGGCGTGCTTGAGGCTGGAGATGTCGGCGAAGACGCCAACGAAGTGAGTGATGGTCTGCTGCTCGTCGCGTACCGCGCTGATGGTCAGCCACTGCGGATACAGCTCGCCGTTCTTGCGTCGGTTCCAGATTTCGCCCTGCCAGTGGCCCTGGGCGGCGAGGCAGTGCCACATGGCGGCGTAGAAGGGGTTGTCGTGCTGGCCGGAGGCGAGCATTTTCGGGCTCTGGCCGAGTGCTTCGACTTCGTCATAGCCGGTGATATGGGTGAAGGCGCGGTTGACGGCGGTGATGCGCTGCTGGGTGTCGGTGATCATCACGCCTTCGGCGGTGCTCTCGAAGACGGTGGCGGCCTGTTTCAGCTCCTCCTGCATGCGCTGACGTTCGGTGATGTCGCGGGCGATGGTCAGCAGGCACTGTTCGTCACCCAGCTGCAGGGGTTGTGTCGACAGTTCGCAGAGCACGTGCTTGCCGGTGCGGGTGCGTATCGTGGCAACCAGGTCGCGAACCACGCCGTCACGCTGCAGGGTGTCGAGCATGCACTGGCGCTCCTCCGGGTTGGCCCAGATGCCGAGGCCCAGAGTGGTGCTGTTGCCAGTTACATCCAGGCCATAACCGGTGATGCGGCTGAAGCCTTCGTTGGCCTCGATCAGCAGGCCATCGCGGATGCGGGTGATGAGCAGGCCGTCTGGCGAGGCGTGGAAGGCCTTGGCGAATTTTTCCTCGGATATCTGCAGGCGTTCCTGGGTCGCCTTCAACTGGCTGATGTCGCGGACGACCACCACCAGAGCCTCGGTGTCGTCGAGCTGGAAGGGCGCAGCCGAGATCAGGCCGGTGAACAGGCTGCCGTCTGCGCGGCGGAAGGGCATCTCCAGATTGCGCAGGCTGTCGTCCTGCAGGTGCAGCAGCAGGCTCGGGCCGATGTTGGGAATGCCCCAGATATCCAGCTCGGTAGCCGTTCTGCCGACTGCCTGCTCGTTGGTGATGCCGGTGTAGTGGATGAAGGTGCTGTTCACCTCCAGCAGTACGCCATCGGCGCGGCGGGCGATGATGAGGATGTCCGGGCACTGCTGGAACACCGAGGCGAACTTCTGCTCGGACAGGCGCAGGGCCTGCTCGGTCTGCTTGGCTTCACTGATGTCGATCATCAGGCCGCGTATCACCTGGCGGTCGTCGCGCTGCAGCAGGGTGACGGTGTCACGTACCCAGACGGTGCGCCCGTCCGCCGCCAGCAGGCGGTATTCGAGGGCGTGATCGCGCCCGGCCGCACAGTCTTCGAGGCATTGGCGCATGACCCGTTGGCGGTCGTCCGGATGCACATGGCGTTGCCAGAATCCCGGCTGCAGCCAGTCTTGCTGGGGATAGCCGAGCAGCTTTTCGGCATGCGGTGAAACGTAGGTGTAAGTCAGACCGTCGGCTTCGGTTTCCCAGGTGGTGGCCGAGAGGCTTTCCACCAGATCGCGAAAATGCCGCTCGCGGGCGCGCAGCTCGTCTTCCAGTGCGGCTCGCCGGCGCATTTCACTGTGCAGGCGGTGGTTGGTGAGCAGGATCACCAGGATGACGCCGAGCGACAATGCCAGGCCGGGCAGGCTGTAGGGCAGGGCTTCGTACCAGAGCGTCTGTTCGTCCGTGGTGCCGAACGAATGGGGTGCGGTGGGCTGATCGGGATGGGCGGCGTCGGCGGGGAGGGCGTGGCTTTGTAGCGTCCAGCAGGCCAGACAAAGGAGCAGGATGGCTGGCAGGCGTGGCATGTCGATCTCGTCCGGTTTAGTTACCGTTCGAGTGTAGACCGCCATCGCCATACTGGCAGTTTGCTCGACTGTAAAAACAACAACCCCGGCCTGGGCCGGGGTTGTGGGTGTCACTCGTCGAGGAAGGAGCGTAGATGCTCGCTTCGCGTCGGGTGGCGCAGTTTGCGCAGCGCCTTGGCTTCGATCTGACGGATACGCTCACGGGTAACGTCGAACTGCTTGCCCACTTCCTCGAGGGTGTGGTCAGTGTTCATGTCGATACCGAAGCGCATGCGCAGTACCTTGGCTTCACGGGCAGTGAGGCCGGCCAGCACTTCGCGAGTGGCTTCCTTGAGGCTTTCGACCGTGGCTACGTCGATCGGGGACTGCATGGTGCTGTCCTCGATGAAGTCGCCCAGGTGCGAATCTTCGTCGTCGCCAATCGGGGTTTCCATGGAGATCGGCTCTTTGGCGATCTTCAATACCTTACGGATCTTGTCCTCGGGCATTTCCATGCGCTCACCCAGCTCTTCCGGCGTGGGCTCGCGACCCATTTCCTGCAGCATCTGACGGGAGATGCGGTTGAGCTTGTTGATCGTCTCGATCATGTGCACCGGGATACGGATGGTGCGCGCCTGGTCGGCGATCGAGCGGGTGATCGCCTGGCGAATCCACCAGGTGGCGTAGGTCGAGAACTTGTAACCGCGACGGTATTCGAACTTGTCCACCGCCTTCATCAGGCCGATGTTGCCTTCCTGAATCAGGTCGAGGAACTGCAGGCCACGGTTGGTGTACTTCTTGGCGATGGAGATCACCAGACGCAGGTTCGCCTCGACCATTTCCTTCTTGGCGCGGCGAGCTTTCGCTTCACCGATGGACATGCGGCGGTTGATGTCCTTGATCTCGGCCAGGCTCAGGCTGCATTCGGCTTCCAGGTCGACCAGCTTCTGCTGGCAACGCTTGATGTCGGCCTGCAGGTTGCCCAGGGCTTCGGCGTACTTGGCCTTGCCCTTGGCCAGATCACCGGCCCAGTCCATGTCGACTTCGTTGCCCGGGAACAGGCGCAGGAAGTCGGCACGCGGCATACGTGCATCACGTACGCACAGTTGCATGATGGCGCGCTCTTGCGCACGCAGGCGGTCAAGGGCGTCGCGCACATGAACGACCAGGGCGTCGTACTGCTTGGGCACCAGCTTGATCGGCATGAACAGCTCGGCCAGTGCGGCCAGCTCGTCAGTGACCTGCTGGCTGCCACGGCCATGCTTCTTCAGGGCCTTCTGGACTTTTTCGTGCTGCTCGGCCACGGCGTTGAAACGACGCGCGGCTTCTTCCGGATCCGGACCGCCGTCGCCATCGGCTTCGTCGTCGTCGCTTTCGCTCTCTTCGTCCTCGTCCTCTTCGTCTTCCTTGGCTTTGGCGCCGTCCTCTACAGGAACAGGCGCGGCGGCTTCGTCCGGAACGCTGCCGTCATCCGGGTCGATATAGCCGCTCAGCACCTCGGCCAGGCGACCGCCCTCGGTGGTGACGCGGGTGTACTCGGAGAGGATGTTCTCGACGGTGCCGGGGAAGTGAGCGATGGCGCTCATCACCTCGCGGATGCCTTCCTCGATGCGTTTGGCGATTTCGATCTCGCCTTCGCGGGTCAGCAGTTCCACGGTACCCATTTCGCGCATGTACATGCGCACCGGGTCGGTGGTGCGGCCAATGTCGGTCTCGACAGCGGCGAGTGCGGCGGCAGCTTCTTCGGCTGCTGCTTCGTCGGTGTCGGCTTCGGCCAACAACAGGGCGTCCGCATCCGGGGCACTCTCGAATACGTTGATCCCCATGTCGTTGATCATGCGGATGATGTCTTCCACCTGTTCCGGATCGGAAATATCCTCCGGCAGGTGGTCATTGACCTCCGCGTACGTCAGGTAACCCTGCTCGCGACCGCGGCTGATCAATTCTTTCAAACGAGATTGCTGTTGCGCTTTTACGGACATAACACCCTATCCACTGAAGGTCTTGGCGGGCTGAAAACAAGCCGAGGATTATACCAGAGAAAGTGCCTCAAGCGCCAGTTGATGAGGGGGCGACTGGAGAGGCGTTGCGGCTCAACAAGGCGCGCAGCTGGTCTTTTTCCTCTGCGCTCAGTTCACTTAGACGGGCTTTACGTAGCAATTGTTCAAGGCTGCGCTCCCGCTGGCGGGCTGCAAGAGTAGTTATAGTGTCGAAAAACTGTTGTTCAAGGTTGTCGGCCGAAATCAGCCATTCCTTTTCCGCCAGCGCACGCAGCAGGCGGCCCTGTTCGGTGCCGTGCCAGCGTGCGATCAACTGCAGCGAACGCAGCTTGGGCGTTTTCTGCAGGGTGCCGACCAGCGCCACGAGCAACTGGGCGTAGGTGTCTTCTTCGTCGGCGAAGTGGCTGACATCCTCGACCTTCTGCGCCAGTTGCGGGTGATGCAGCAGGGTGCGCAGGGCGCTCAGGTGCGGGGATTCGACGCTCACCGCCGTGCGCGGTGGATAATCCCGGCCCTGGCCCTTGCGATTCCACTTGCCGCCGTCTTTCTTCCAGTTGCCGCCATCCTTTTTCCAGTTGCCCTTGTTCTTGCCTGGGCTGCTGTCGTAGCCCTGAAAGCTGGGGGCGGGTTGTTCGTAACCGCCCAGATCCGGGATGGCGTCGTAATAGTCGCCGCTGGGGATGTCGGTGTATTCCGGGTAGGCGTTGCCGCTGTGTTGCGCCTGCGCTTGGCTGGGTGTCTGGCTGCGTGGCGCGCTGGCGATCTGGCTCAGGGCTTCGCCGGAGAGCCCGGTGAGCTCGCTCAGGCGCTGGCGCATCAGGGCGCGCAGGTTGTTGCCGGGGATCTTGTCGATCAGCGGCGCGGCCAGAGTCACCAGGTGCGCCTTGCCTTCCAGCGAGCGCGGGTCGGCTTCTTCGCACAGTTGCTGGAAGAAGTAGTCGGCCAGCGGTTGTGCGTGCTGGTTGATGCGGGCGCGGAAGGCGTCGGTGCCTTCGGCGCGTACCAGGGTGTCCGGGTCTTCGCCGTCGGGCAGGAACAGAAAGCGTGCGCGGCGACCGTCCTGCAGGCTCGGCAGGGTGGACTCCAGGGCGCGCCAGGCGGCATTGCGCCCGGCGGCGTCGCCGTCGAAGCAGAACAGCACGCTGGGCACGATGCGGAACAGACGCTTGAGGTGTTCCTCGCTGGTGGCCGTGCCGAGGGTCGCTACGGCATTGCGCAGGCCTTGCTGGGCCAGGGCGATGACGTCCATGTAGCCCTCGACCACCATGATCTCGTCGAGATCGCGGTTGTGCTTGCGTGCCTCGAACAGGCCGTAGAGTTCCTGGCCCTTGTGGAACACCGGGGTTTCCGGCGAGTTGAGGTACTTGGGCTTGTCGTCGCCCAGTACGCGGCCACCAAAGGCGATCACTCGGCCACGGCTGTCGCGGATGGGGAACATGATGCGGTCGCGGAAGCGGTCATAGCGCTTGCCGGTGTCGGCGTTCTCGATCAGCAGGCCGGCGTCGATCATCGCCTTCTGCTGCAGGGCATCGCTGCCCATCTGCTTGAGCAGGTTGTCCCAGCCTGGCGGGGCGAAGCCCAGGCCGAAATCGCGGGCGATCTCGCCGGTCAGGCCGCGGCCTTTCAGGTAATCGACCGCGTACTTGCGCTGCGGATGGCTTTTCAGGGCCTGGCGATAATGCTCGGCCGCCGCTTCCAGCAGGGGGTAGAGCGGTGAGTCGACCGGTTGCCTGGGCTTGTGCCCGCGCCCGCTCTCTTCGCGCGGCACGTCCATGCCGACGCGCTTGGCCAGTTCCTCGACCGCCTGGGGGAATTCCAGTTGGTCGTGATCCATGACGAAGCCGAGGGCGTTGCCGCCGGCGCCGCAGCCGAAGCAGTAGTAGAACTGCTTGTCCGGGCTGACGGTGAAGGAGGGGGTCTTTTCCTTGTGGAACGGGCAACAGGCGCTGTAGTTCTTGCCGGCCTTCTTCAACTGGATGCGCGAACTCACCACATCGACGATGTCGGTGCGGTTGAGCAGGTCATCGATGAAGGACTGCGGGATCAGGCCGGCCATAGGTGCTCAGCATAGTCGCCCGTGTGGGCACTCAGAAAGCAGAAAACTCCGCTGTTCACCTGAGGTGAGGCGGAGTTCCTGAAAAAGCAATGCCCGGCATGAGCCGGGCATTCGTTCGTCACGCGTACTGATTAGTACAGGCGGACGCTACGACGCTGCTCGCGCTGCACTTTCTTGGCGTGACGCTTAACAGCGGCAGCGGCCTTGCGTTTACGCTCGGCAGTCGGCTTCTCGTAAAACTCGCGGCTGCGAACTTCAGCCAGTACACCGGCTTTTTCGCAGGAGCGCTTGAAACGACGCAGGGCTACGTCGAAGGGTTCGTTCTCTTTAACTTTGACGGCTGGCATCCAGGTCGTACCTATCTTTAATTACCGGTTTCAACGCGTGCCCGGCAGTTGGCTCGGGATGCGTCGGTTTTCAAGGGTTGCGGATGTTACCGCCTCATCGCGCGGAATGCAAAGCCCTTAGGTCGAAAAGCGCTGGCCGCTCCGCCGGGCGGCGCTTATCATGCGCGCCTTCGTTCCACGCCGCAAACCAAGGCCTCGCTCCATGCTCGTACTGGGATTGGAAACTTCCTGCGATGAAACCGGCGTCGCGCTCTTCGATTCGGAGCGTGGCCTGCTGGCCGACGCGCTGTTCAGCCAGATCGACCTGCACCGCGTCTACGGCGGTGTGGTGCCGGAATTGGCCTCGCGCGATCACGTCAAACGCATGCTGCCGCTGATCCGTCAGGTGCTGGATGAAGCCGGCAAGCAGGCCAGCGATATCGATGCCCTGGCCTACACGGCCGGCCCCGGCCTGGTCGGCGCCCTGCTGGTCGGTGCGTCCTGCGCGCAGGCCCTGGCGTTCGCCTGGGGTGTGCCGGCCGTCGGCGTGCATCATATGGAAGGCCACTTACTGGCGCCGATGCTGGAAGAACAGCCGCCACAGTTTCCGTTCGTCGCCTTGTTGGTCTCCGGCGGGCATACCCAATTGGTGCGCGTTGATGGCATCGGCCAGTACCAATTGCTCGGCGAGTCGCTGGATGATGCGGCCGGTGAAGCCTTCGACAAGACCGCCAAGCTGATGGGCCTCAATTATCCCGGCGGCCCGGAAATCGCCAAGCTGGCGGAGCAGGGTACGCCGGGGCGCTTCGTCTTCCCCCGGCCGATGACCGACCGGCCCGGCCTGGATTTCAGTTTCAGCGGGCTGAAGACCTTCGCGCTCAATACGTGGCAGCAGTGCAAGAACGGCGGGGACGACCTCGACCAAGCCCGCCGCGACATCGCGCTGGCCTTCCAGCAGGCGGTAGTCGAGACTCTGACCATCAAGTGCAAGCGTGCCCTCAAGCAAACCGGCCTGAAAAGCCTGGTGATCGCCGGCGGCGTGAGTGCCAACAAGGCATTGCGTGAGTCGCTGGAGCGCATGCTCGGCGAGATGCGCGGTCAGGTGTTCTACGCACGGCCCAAGTTCTGCACCGACAATGGCGCGATGATCGCCTATGCCGGTTGCCAGCGCCTGCTGGCCGGGCAGCACGAGGATCTGGCGATCAAGGTGCAGGCGCGTTGGCCGATGGAAAGTCTGCCGGCGATCTGACGAGATTTTTACCGCGTAGGAGCGGCTTCAGCCGCGATGCCCGTAAGGCCGATTGCTTAAAAGCGGCGCTCGCGACCGGCGAACAGGTCGCGCAGGTTGTTGCGATGGCGCCAGACGATCAGCGCGGTCAGCACGCAGGCTGGCAGCAGGGCTGCCGGTTGTTGCCAGGCCAGCAGCGGCAGGGTCAGCGGCGTGGCGATCAGCGAGGCCAGCGAGCTGGTACGGGTCAGCAGGAATACCAGCGCCCAGGCCGCCAGGGCGAGCAAGGCTGCGGGCGGGTAGAGCCCCAGCAGCATGCCGGCGGCGGTGGCAACGCCCTTGCCGCCACGGAAGCGGAAGTACAGCGGGTAGAGGTGGCCGATCACGGCGGCCAGCCCGATCCAGGCCTGCTGCTGCAGGCCAAGCCCGAGCAGCTTGGCCACCAGGATCGGCAGCAAGCCCTTGAGCAGGTCGCCGAGCAGCGTCAGTATGGCGAGCTTGCGACCCGCGACGCGCAGCATGTTGGTGGCGCCGGGGTTACCGGAGCCGCTGGCACGTGGATCCGGCCCGCCGCTCAGGCGGCTGAGCAGGATGGCGAAGGAGAGCGAACCGAGCAGGTAGGCAAGGACTGCCAGAAGCCAGAACATGGTGGCCATTCCAGAGCTTGGGGTGGCCCGATTCTAACGAGGTGCGGCGCCCTTGTCGTGGCGCGGAGAGGCGGGTGGACAGAGTATTTATCGAGGGGCTCGAGGTCGAGACGGTGATCGGGGCCTACGATTGGGAACGCGACATTCGTCAATGTCTGCGACTGGATCTGCAGATGGCCTGGGACAACCGCCCGGCTGCCGCCGATGATGACCTCGACAAGGCGCTCGATTACGCCAGTGTCTCGACGCGTATCCAGGCCTTCGCTGCCGATTCGCAATTCATCCTGGTGGAGACTTTCGCCGAGCGCCTGGTGCAGACGCTGATGGCCGAGTTCGACATTCCCTGGATTCGCCTCAAGCTGACCAAGCCTGGTGCGGTGCCGGCGGCCCGTGGCGGTGTTGGCGTGGAGATCGAACGCGGATGTCCCTGACGCGGATCTACCTGGGCCTCGGCAGCAACATCGAGCGCGAGGTTCATCTGAGTGCCGGCCTCGATGCTTTGGCCGGCTTTCTCCATGAGATGCAGTGCTCGCCGGTGTTCGAGAGCCATGCCGTGGGCATCAAGAGTGGCAACTTCTTCAATCTGGTGGTGACTGCCAAGACCGATCTGCCGCTGGCTGAGCTGGATCGCCGACTGAAGTTCATCGAGGCCGACAACGGCCGCTATGCGCCGGATCGCAAGGGCTTGCCGCTGGATATCGACGTGCTGCTGTATGGCGATCAGGTCGGCAACTTCGATGGCCTGGTGCTGCCGCGTGCAGAAATCCTCAAGAACGCTTTCGTGCTCTGGCCGCTGTCACTGCTGGCCCCGCAGTTGTCACACCCGCTCGATGGTCGTCCGTTCGCCGAGCTGTGGGCGTCCGCCCAGATCGATCAGCAGTTATGGCCAGCAGCCTTCCAGTGGCGTGGCACCGAGCTGACGCCGGCTGAGCTGTTGCAGGCGCGCTCTTCGTAGCCAGGGTGCAAGCTTCGGCGCGGCTACGATTCGCCGCGAGGCGCGGCTCTTACAGGAAAAATGCATATCGGTGTAGGAGCCCCGCCCCGGGGCGAAAGCGATTGTGGCCATTCAGGAAGATTTGCGACTTGACCACTATTCGCCGCAGTGCGCGGTTCCTACAAGGCTATTGGCCTTGTAGGCCTTCAGCACCCGCAGGCGCTCGCGGTTGAGTGCCTCACCCAGTTCGGCGCCTTTGAAGCCCTTCTCCAGCAGCGGTTTGACCGGTACTTGCCGTGCGGCTTCGGCGGCGCCGAGCAGGTAAGCGGCTTGTGGATAGTCGCGCTGTTCCAGCCCTTTACGACCACGCGCGTCCATCTCGCAGGCTGCGACGAATTCGGCGAAGCGCTGCGGGCGGCGGAACACGTCGAAACGTTGCAGCAGTTCCAGCAATGTCGAGGTGCGTAGCTCCAGCGCGCGGTGGCTGTGGGTGTGAAATTCGCCGACCAGCAACGCCAGTTCGGCGCAGTCGCGCGGCACCTTGCAGCGCTCGTTGATCGGCTGGATTAGGCGCAGCCCCTTGTGTTCGTGAGCGATATGCCGTGGCCACTCATCCGTTGGCGTCAGGCCCTTGCCCACGTCATGCAGCAGGCAGGCCCAGCGCACGGTCAGCGGTTGCTCATGCTCGGCGCACTGGCGCAACACGGCGAGCACATGCACGCCGGTATCGATCTCGGGATGATGCGCCTCGGGCTGGGGCACGCCGAACAGGGCGTCCACTTCCGGCAGCAGGGCAGCCAGGGCGCCACAGTCGCGCAGCACCTGGACGAATACGTCCGGGCGCGGTTCCATCAGGGCGCGGGAGATTTCCTTCCAGCTGCGCTCCGGGGTGAGGTCGGCCAGTTCGCCGGATTCGGCCAGTTGACGCATCAGTGCCAGCGTCTCGGGGGCCACGCTGAAGCCGAGCGGCGCATAGCGGGCGGCGAAGCGCGCGACGCGCAACACGCGCAGCGGATCCTCGGCGAAGGCCGGGGACACGTGACGCAGGAGCCGGGCCTGCAGATCCTGCTGGCCGCCGTAGGGGTCGAACAGGGTGCCGTGATCGTCCTCGGCCATGGCGTTGATGGTCAGGTCGCGGCGGATCAGGTCGTCTTCGAGGCTCACATCGGGGCTGGCATGGAAGGTGAAACCGCCATAGCCGCGCCCGCTCTTGCGCTCGGTGCGGGCCAGGGCGTATTCCTCGCCCGTCTGCGGGTGCAGGAACACCGGAAAGTCGGCGCCCACCGGGCGGTAGCCGAGTTCGAGCATCTGTTCGGCACTGGCGCCCACCACTACCCAATCCACTTCGCTGACGGTGCGGCCGAGCAGGCGATCACGCACTGCGCCGCCGACTTTGTAGATCTGCATGTGTCTGATCCTCCACTGAGCGCAGAGGATACCGAAGATCGCCGCGGGGCGCGCCGCGATGTCTGAGACAGAGGCGGCAGGCTATGGCGTAGCCAGAGGGATCTGCGCCGTCAGCGCTTGTGTGGCGCGCTCCAGCAATTCGGCGCTGTAGCGTGTCGGGCTGAGGCCGGTGCTGATGGTGCCTTCCCACAGCACCTTGTCGTCGAGGTCGGTGAGACGCAGGCGCAAAGTGCCGCGCTCGTCGTGTAGCCGATGAATGGCCTGGTAGATCCCGGGTGAGCTGGGCGGTGGGGCATCGACCTTGAGCATCACAGGGCTGTCCTGCACGGCCAGCCAGTAGTGGACACGCAGCTGTGGCTGGGTGCTTTCGTGATAGCCACGGGCGGACAAGCCTTGACGCAGCAACTGTGGCAGTTGGCTGTAGTCGTCTGTCGCGGCGGTGCCCGGCGGGTCGATCAGCGCGAAGCTGTAGCGTCCGGCGAGCGAGGCGTCAGCGGGGCTGAGTATTCGTGCTTGGGGAATCTGGCTGGTACAGGTCGCCAGCCCCAGGCACAGCAGGATTACCAGGAAAAGGCGCATGCGGGCAGCCTCGTGAGGTCTGCCTGCATGCTGGTGGGATTGCCTTGCGGCGACAACCGATCAAATGGGTGGAATGACCAGATCCAGACGCGGGTAGTCGCTATCACCTTCATTGCTGCCACGGGGCGGTACGTGCTGGACGGTGATCAGTTGCTCGCCCTGCAGGGTTTCCAGGTGGATGTCGAAGCCCCAGAGACGATGCAGGTGCTTGAGCACTTCGCCGGTGGAGTCGCCCAGCGGTTTGCGGTCGTGCTGCTGGTGGCGCAGGGTCAGCGAGCGGTCACCTCGGCGGTCGACGTTCCAGATCTGGATGTTGGGCTCGCGGTTGCCCAGGTTGTACTGGGCGGCGAGCAGTTCGCGAATGGTACGGTAGCCGGACTCGTCATGAATGGCCGGCACCAGCAGTTCGTCCTTCTGGTCGTCGTCGAGGATGCCGAACAGCTTGAAGTCGCGGATCACCTTGGGCGAGAGGAACTGCAGGATGAAGCTCTCGTCCTTGAAGCTGTTCATGGCGAATTTCAGGGTGGTCAGCCAGTCGCTGCCGGCGATGTCCGGGAACCAGCGTTTGTCCTCTTCGGTGGGCTCCTCGCAGATGCGGCGGATGTCGCGGTACATGGCGAAGCCCAGGGCGTAGGGGTTGATGCCGCTGTAGTAGGGGCTATCGAACGATGGCTGGTAGACCACGCTGGTATGCGACTGCAGAAACTCCATCATGAAGCCGTCGGTGACCAGGCCTTCGTCGTACAGGTCGTTCATCAGGGTGTAGTGCCAGAAGGTGGCCCAGCCTTCGTTCATCACCTGGGTCTGGCGCTGTGGGTAGAAGTACTGGGCGATCTTGCGCACGATGCGGATCACCTCGCGCTGCCAGGGCTCCAGCAGCGGTGCGTGTTTTTCCAGGAAGTAGAGGATGTTCTCCTGTGGCTCGGCGGGGAAGCGCTTGCTGTCCTTGTCGCCGCCCTTGTCCGCACTTTTGGGAATGGTGCGCCAGAGGTCGTTGATCTGCTTCTGCAGGTGCTCTTCACGGTCTTTCTGGCGACGGCGTTCTTCCTCGGCGGAGATCGGGTAGGGCCGCTTGTAGCGGTCGACACCGTAGTTCATCAGGGCGTGGCAGGAGTCGAGCAACTCCTCCACCGCGTCGATGCCGTAACGCTCCTCGCACTGCATGATGTACTGCTTGGCGAACACCAGGTAATCGATGATCGAACTGGCATCGGTCCAGGTGCGGAACAGGTAGTTACCCTTGAAGAAACTGTTGTGGCCGTAGCAGGCGTGGGCGATCACCAGTGCCTGCATGCAGATGGTGTTTTCCTCCATCAGGTAGGCGATGCACGGGTCGGAGTTGATCACGATCTCGTAGGCCAGGCCCATCTGCCCGCGCTTGTAGCCTTTCTCGGTGGCCAGGAAGTGCTTGCCGTACGACCAGTGGTGGTAGCCCAGCGGCATGCCGACCGAGGCGTAGGCGTCCATCATCTGCTCGGCGGTGATCACCTCGATCTGGTTGGGGTAGGTGTCCAGCGCATAGCGCTCGGCGATGCGGGCGATCTCGCGGTCGTAGGTGCGGATCAGCTCGAAGGTCCATTCCGAGCCGGTGGAGATCGGCTGGCGTTTCTTCTCGGCAGGGCTCATGGCAACTCCTCAACTCACCAGGCGACGCTGGAACAGTTCGCGGAACACCGGGTAGATGTCCGCAGCGGACACCAGTTGCTGCTGGGCGAAGCTGTCGGCGAAGGCCTCGGCCACCTGTTCATACTCGAACCACAACGCCTGGTGCTCGCGCGGGGTGATCTCGACATAGGTGAAGTACTGCACGAACGGCATGATCTGGTTGACCAGGATGTCGCGGCAGACCGGCGAATCATCGTTCCAGTTGTCACCGTCCGAGGCCTGGGCGGCGTAGATGTTCCATTCGTTGATCGGGTAGCGCTCGGCCATGATCTCCTGCATCAGCTTGAGGGCGCTGGAGACGATGGTGCCGCCGGTTTCGCGGGAGTAGAAGAACTCCTCCTCGTCCACTTCCTTGGCGCTGGTGTGGTGGCGGATGAACACCACCTCGATCTTGTCGTAGTTCCGCTTGAGAAACAGGTACAACAGGATGAAGAAGCGCTTGGCCACGTCCTTGGTGGCCTGAGTCATGGAGCCGGACACGTCCATCAGGCAGAACATCACGGCCTTGGAGCTGGGGTTGGGCTGCTTGGTCAGCAGGTTGTACTTGAGGTCGAAGGTGTCGAGAAACGGCACACGATGGATGCGCGCGCTGAGCCGTTCGATTTCCTCCTGAACAGCCTGGATATCACCGAAGTTGTCCGGTTCTTCCCGTCGCAGTCGCTCCAGCTCGGCCTTGGCTTCGCGCAGCTTGGCGCGGCTGGAGCCGGACAGGGCGATGCGCCGCGCATGCGCCGAACGCAGGGTGCGGATGATATTGATGCGCGAGGGGTTACCCTCGCTGCTGATGCCTGCGCGCACCGTCTTGAAGGTGTCGGCACCGGTCAGGTGACGCTTGACCAGGTTTGGCAGTTCCAGATCCTCGAACATGAAGTCGAGGAATTCCTCCTGGGTGATCTGGAAGACGAACTCGTCCATGCCGTCGCCGGAGTTGCTCGCCTTGCCGCTGCCGCGTCCACCGCCGCCACCCTGTGGACGGGGGATGCGTTCGCCGGTGGTGAACTCCTTGTTGCCGGGGTGGACGATGGTCTGCTTGCCGCCACGGCCATGGTGCAGCACCGGCTCGTCGATATCACGGCCAGGAATGCTGATCTGCTCGCCGTGCTCCATGTCGGTGATGGAGCGCCGGCTGACGGCTTCCTCCACCGCTTTCTTGATGTGCTCACGGTAACGTCGCAGGAAGCGCTGGCGGTTCACCGTGCTCTTGTTCTTGCCATTCAGGCGTCGGTCGATCACGTAGCTCATGACATCTCCTTCGAACCTGTTCAGAGCCTGCTGCGCGTCGGCCCTGCTGCGTTGAAAACAGGTTCGGACTGCTCATTTACAGCTCGTAAACTCCGCGTCCTCACCTGTTTACGCCTTGCAGTGCTCTAGCTCGCGAGGCTTTGAACAGGTTCTTGCCCGCCTGTAGCCACAGGCAGACAGCGAATGACCCGGCGCGGGCTGCGCGCCGGACAGGGCTTACTGAGACTTGCGAACCCGCAGGTACCACTCGGACAGCAGGCGTACCTGCTTCTCGGTGTAGCCGCGCTCGACCATGCGTTTGACGAAGTCGTTGTGTTTCTGCTGTTCCTCCTTGCTGCCCTTGGCGTTGAAGCTGATGACCGGGAGCAGATCCTCGGTGTTGGAGAACATCTTCTTCTCGATGACCACGCGCAGCTTCTCGTAGCTGAGCCAGGTCGGGTTCTTGCCGTTGTTGTTGGCGCGGGCGCGCAGCACGAAGTTGACGATCTCGTTGCGGAAGTCCTTCGGGTTGCTGATGCCGGCCGGTTTTTCGATCTTCTCCAGTTCCTCGTTCAGCGCCACGCGGTTGAGGATCTCGCCGGTTTCCGGGTCGCGGTATTCCTGATCCTGAATCCAGAAGTCGGCGTACAGCACATAGCGGTCGAAGATGTTCTGCCCGTACTCGCTGTAGGACTCCAGGTAGGCGGTCTGGATTTCCTTGCCGATGAACTCGATGTAGCGCGGCGCCAGGTATTCCTTGATGTAGCGCAGGTAGCGTTCGCGCACTTCGGCCGGGAACTGTTCCTGCTCGATCTGTTGCTCCAGCACGTAGAGCAGGTGCACCGGATTCGCGGCGATCTCGTGCGGGTCGAAGTTGAATACCTTGGAGAGGATCTTGAAAGCGAAGCGGGTCGACAGGCCGTTCATGCCTTCATCGACGCCGGCGCTGTCACGGTACTCCTGGATCGACTTGGCTTTCGGGTCGGTGTCCTTGAGGTTCTCGCCGTCGTAGACGCGCATCTTCGAGTAGATATTGGAGTTCTCCGGCTCCTTCAGGCGCGAGAGTACGGAGAACTGCGCGAGCATCTTCAGGGTATCCGGCGCGCAATGCGCCTTGGCCAGCGAACTGTTTATCAGCAGCTTGTCGTAGATGCGGATTTCATCGGTGACGCGCAGGCAGTAGGGCACCTTGACGATGTAGATACGGTCGATGAAGGCCTCGTTGTTCTTGTTGTTGCGGAAGCTGTGCCATTCCGACTCGTTGGAGTGGGCCAGCAGAATGCCGCTGTAGGGAATCGCACCGAGGCCTTCGGTGCTGTTGTAGTTGCCTTCCTGAGTCGCGGTCAGCAGCGGGTGCAGCACCTTGATCGGCGCCTTGAACATCTCGACGAACTCCATCAGGCCCTGGTTGGCCCGGCACAGTGCGCCCGAGTAGCTGTAGGCGTCGGCGTCGTTCTGCGGGTATTCCTCGAGCTTGCGGATGTCCACCTTGCCGACCAGGGCAGAGATGTCCTGGTTGTTCTCGTCGCCCGGCTCGGTCTTGGCCACGGCGATCTGGTTGAGGATCGAGGGGTACAGCTTGACCACGCGGAACTGGCTGATATCACCACCAAACTCCTGCAGGCGCTTGGTGGCCCAGGGCGACATGATCGAATTCAGGTAGCGGCGTGGGACGCCATAGTCCTCTTCGAGGATCGCACCGTCTTCGGTGGCGTTGAACAGCCCCAGCGGCGACTCGAATACCGGCGAGCCCTTGATGGCGTAGAAGGGCACCTTCTCCATCAGTTGCTTGAGCTTCTCGGCCAGCGAGGATTTACCGCCGCCCACCGGGCCCAGCAGATAGAGGATCTGCTTCTTCTCTTCCAGCCCCTGCGCGGCGTGGCGGAAGTAGGACACGATTTGATCGATGCACTCTTCCATGCCGTGGAAGTCGGCAAAGGCCGGATAGCGGCGGATCACCTTGTTGGAGAAGATGCGCGACAGCCTTGGGTCGCTGGAGGTATCCAACAGTTCCGGCTCGCCTATGGCCATCAGTAGACGTTCGGCCGCAGTGGCGTAGGCGCTGCGATCCTGCTTGCACAGTTCGAGGTACTCCTGCAGCGAGTACTCCTCCTGGCGGGTCGCCTCGAAACGTTGTTGGAAGTGACTGAAAATACTCATGACTTCACCTCGCTCGATGCTGGAAGCTGGGCGCGGGTCGTCGGGCGAGTGGGTGCTGGGTGGCTCCGGCTGGAGAAGTGCCGGGGATGAATCCCCCAAACCCTAAAGATCGTTACCGATGGCCCGATGCCGGTTGGCCGGCTCTACCTTGCTATGGATGGCCTGAGTAACAGAATAGTTCGTTCTGGCGGGGGTCAAGGCGACGGTAACCATAAGAGGTTGTTACCGCCTGTCGGGAAGTGGCTGCAGGCCAGAGCGGGCGTGGCCTGCAGCAGACGAAAAATTATTCTTCGCCGCCTTGCGCGGTTTCCGCTGGATAGGTGGCGCGCCACAGCTCGAAACCGCCATCGAGGCTGTACACCTCGGCAAAGCCCTGGCCGACCAGATAGGCTGCCGCGCTCTGGCTGGAGTTGCCGTGGTAGCAGGCGACGATCAGCGGAGCATCGAGGTCGGCGTGGGTGATGAAATCATGCAGGGAGTGGTTGTCCAGGTGGCGTGAGCCGGCGATGTGGCCGTTGGCGAAGCTGTGTGGGTCGCGGATATCGACCACCACCGCGCCTTTTTCACGCAGGGCCTGTGCCTGTTCGGGGGAGATACGCTGAAATTCGCTCATGGGGTGCCTCGGGGGTCGTGTTCTAGGCCTGGGGGCAGGTGCAGCGATGATATTCGCCGTTGTCGACGTTGAGCAGGGTCATGGCGCCGCCCCATACGCAACCGGTGTCCAGCGCATACAGGCCCGGCTCCTGGCAGTTGCCTTCGAGCGCGGCCCAGTGGCCGAAGATGATCTTCTCGCCACGCATCTTGCGCTGCGGGTGGCTGAACCAGGGGGCGAAGCCGGGTGGTGCGCTGCCGACGCCTTCCTTGCTCTTCAGATCGAGTGTGCCGTCTGCGGTGCAGAAGCGCATGCGGGTGAAGTAGTTGGTGATCACGCGCAGGCGAGTCACGCCGTGCAACTCCTTGCTCCACTTGGCCGGTTCGTTGCCATACATGCCGTCGAGAAACAGCGGCAGGCGAGCGTCGTCGCGCAGTGCTTCCTCGACCTCGGCCGCCTTGCGCAGGGCCTTGTTCAACGACCATTGCGGCGGGATACCGGCATGCACCAGGGTGATTTTGCGTTCGGCATCGTGGTGCACCAATTTCTGCATACGGAGCCAGTCGAGCAGGTCGTTGCGATCCGGTGCGTCGAGAATCTCGCGCAGGGTGTCGCCCTTCTTCAGGCGCTCGATGTTGTGCGCCACGGCCAGCAGATGCAGGTCGTGGTTGCCGAGCACGCTGATCACCGCATGGCGGATGGTGTAGAGGAAACGCAGGGTTTCCAGTGACTGCGGGCCGCGGTTGACCAGATCGCCGACCAGCCAGAGCTGATCATGCGCCGGATCGAAGGCCACCTGCTCGAGCAGGCACTGGAGTGGCTTGAGGCAGCCTTGCAGGTCGCCGACAGCATACACCGCCATCAGTGCAACGCCCCGGGTACCGCCAGGCGGAACGGTGCGATGCTGGCGTCGAAGCGTTTGCCGTCCTCGGCGAGCATCTGGTAGCTGCCCTGCATGGTGCCGACCTGAGTGGTCATCACCGTGCCGCTGCTGTAGGTGTGGCTGGCGCCGGGCTCGATGTGCGGTTGTTGGCCGACCACGCCGGCACCCCGCACTTCCTGCACGCGGCCGTCACCGTCGGTGATGATCCAGTGGCGTGAGAGCAGTTGGGCGGGCAGCTCGCCGTTGTTGACGATGGTGATGGTGTAGGAGAAGGCGTAACGGCTCTGCTCCGGCTGCGATTGCGCGGCCAGGTACTGGGTCGTGACGCTGACATCGATCTGGTAACGAGGGTC
This sequence comes from Pseudomonas sp. C11, assembly GCF_034683865.1. NCBI lineage: Bacteria > Pseudomonadati > Pseudomonadota > Gammaproteobacteria > Pseudomonadales > Pseudomonadaceae > Pseudomonas > Pseudomonas sp. C11. Next base: position 45,868 of record NZ_JAWIIP010000003.1, on the reverse strand, counting down.
GGACATGCAGGGAACTCTTCGAGCCTGTTGGCAGTTTAGACCGGGCTGGCGGCCTGGTGCGCGGCGAGCTGATCGGCCAGACGGACGAAGGCGGCCAGGTCGAGCTGTTCGGGGCGCAAGCTGCCATCGACACCGGCGGCTTCGATGGCTTCGGCTGGCAACAGTTGCTTGAGGGTATTGCGCAGGGTCTTGCGCCGCTGGTTGAAGGCCTCGCGTACCACGCGTTCCAGCAGGCGTGGGTCTTGCGCAGGATGCGGCAAGGTTTCATGCGGCACCAGGCGGACGATAGCCGAGTCCACCTTGGGCGGCGGATTGAAGGCGCCAGGGCCGACATTGAACAGATGCTCCACACGGCAGTGGTACTGCACCATGATCGACAGGCGCCCCCAGTCGCCACCACCGGGCTCGGCGGCCAGACGCTCGACCACTTCCTTCTGCAGCATGAAGTGCATGTCGCGAATCACCGGCGCGTTGTCCAGCAGGTGGAAAATCAGCGGGGTGGAGATGTTATAGGGCAGGTTGCCGACCACACGCAGGCTACGAGGGGCCGCGTTGAGGCGGGCGAAGTCGAACTTCAGTGCGTCGCCCTGGTTGAGGGCGAAGCGCGGATTGTCGCCGAACTTGGCCAGCAGGATGGGAATGAGGTCGAGATCCAGCTCGATCACGTCGAGCTGAGCACCACTGCCCAGCAGGCCTTCGGTCAGGGCGCCCTGGCCCGGACCAATCTCCAGCAGGCGCTCGCCCTCCTTGGCGCGGATGGCGCGCAGGATGCGGTCGATCACGCCCGCGTCGTGGAGAAAGTTCTGACCGAAGCGCTTGCGCGCGCGGTGTTGGTATTCGGACATGGAGCAGCTCCAGGCTTCAAGCTGCAAGCGTCAGGCAAGAGCGTAAAGCGAAAAGATAAAGAGGCGAAGCTTATCAGTTGAGGCTGGCCCCGGCATCCATGCCGGGCGACTTGTGTCTTCAGCGTGCGGCTGCCGCCATCTGATAGGCCGTCTCCAGAGCGACACGCAGGCTACCAGTGTCGACCTGGCCGCTACCGGCCAGATCCAGCGCCGTGCCGTGATCGACCGAGGTGCGGATGATCGGCAAGCCCAGGGTGACGTTCAGGGCGGCGCCGAAGCCCTTGTACTTGAGCACCGGCAGGCCCTGATCGTGATACATAGCCAGCACGGCGTCTGCCTGTTCGAGGTGCTTCGGGGTAAACAGCGTGTCGGCCGGCAGCGGGCCGATCAGGTTCATGCCTTCCGTGCGCAGGCGCTCCAGCGCCGGCTCGATGATCTCGATCTCCTCGCGGCCGAGATGGCCGCCCTCGCCGGCGTGCGGGTTGAGCCCGCAGACCAGCATGCGCGGCTCGGCGATGCCGAACTTGCTCTGCAGGTCGGCATGCAGAATGCGCGTGACCCGCAGCAGGCGCTCGCTGGTGATGGCGGCCGCGACATCCTTGAGCGGCAGGTGCGTGGTGACCAGTGCCACGCGCAGGCCATGGGTGGCCAGCATCATCACCACCTGTTCGGTCTGGGTCAGTTCGGCGAGAAACTCGGTGTGGCCGGAGAAGGCAATACCGGCCTCGTTGATTACGCCCTTGTGCACCGGCGCCGTGATCATCGCCGCGAAGGTGCCGTCCAGGCAGCCCTGGCCGGCGCGGGTCAGGGTTTGCAGCACGTAATGGGCATTGGCGCGGTTCAGTTGCCCAGGCGTACAGGGTTCGGCCAGCGGGGTATCCCAGACGTACAGGCTGCCGGCGGGCGCCGGGGTGGCGGGCCATTGGCCTGGGCCTGTCTCGATCAGCTCGATGGCTAGATCCAGTTGAGTGGCGCGAGAAGCGAGCAACTGGCGGCTGGCGATGGCGACCAGGATCTGCGGTTGCGCTTCACGCGCCAGCAGCAGGCACAGGTCCGGGCCGATGCCGGCAGGCTCGCCAGGGGTCAGGGCAAAGATCGGGGGCACGTTCATCGCGGCGTCTCGGTGATGGAGCGGGGGAGCAGTTTAATCCGTCTGCAGCCATAACGAAAAAACCCGGCGCAAGGCCGGGTTTCTCGAAGGCGTTAATGCTTACAGCTTGGTTTCGACGTAGGCTTCGTCGCGGATCTGGCGCAGCCAGGTCTGCAGCTCTTCGTCGTACTTGCGGTTACGCAGCAGGTTGGCAGCTTGTTGCTCACGGAACTGCTCGCTGTTGTCGGTCGCGCGACGGCCCAGTACCTGCAGCACATGCCAGCCGTAGGGGCTCTTGAACGGCTTGGACAGCTCGCCGCTCGGGGTGCTGTTCATCACCTCGCGGAACTCCGGCACCAGCGCGTTTGGGTCGATCCAGTTGAGATCGCCACCATTGAGCGCCGAGCCCGGGTCTTCGGAGAAGTTCTTCGCCAGCTCCGCGAAGTCTTCACCCGCGAGAATACGCTGATACAGGCGCTCGACCAGGCGGCGGGTCTCTTCTTCGCTGCGAATTTCGCTTGGCTTGATCAGGATGTGGCGTACATGCACCTCGTCCCGTACCTGGGTGTCGCCACCGCGCTTCTCCATCAGCTTGAGGATGATGAAACCGCCCGGCGTACGCACCGGCTCGGTAACCTGGCCCGGCTGCAGCGAGCTGAGCATGGTGTCGAACGGTGGCGGCAGTTGTCCGGCCTTGCGCCAGCCCATCTCACCACCTTCCAGGGCGTTCTCGCTGGCCGAGCGGGCTACGGCCAACTGGGCGAAATCAGCACCTTGCTGCAGTTGCTGATACAGCTCCTGCGACTGACGGTCGGCGGCCTGAATCTCGGTGGAGGAAGCTCCTTCCGAAACCGGGATGAGGATATTGGCCAGGCGATACTCTTCCGACAGTTGCGCCTTGCCGAGGTCGGAGGCGAGGAAGTTCTGCACTTCCTGGTCGGTGACCTGGATGCGCTCGGCAACACGGCGTTGGCGCACGCGGCTGATGATCATCTCGCGGCGCACCTGGTCGCGGGCGTCGGCATAGGACAGGCCATCGCGCGCCAGCGCCTGACGGAACTGCTCCAGGCTCATGCCGTTACGCTGGGCGATGGTGCCCATGGCCTGGTTCAGTTCTTCGTCGGTGATACGGATACCGGAACGGTCGCCGATCTGCAGCTGGATGTTTTCGATGATCAGGCGTTCGAGCACCTGCTGGCTCAGCACGTGCTCGGGCGGCAACGCACCGCCGCGCTTGGCGATGGTTTGTTGCACTTCGCGCAGACGCGCATCGAGTTGGCTTTGCATGACCACGTCGTTATCGACGATGGCCACGACACGATCCAGCGGGCGAACTTCGGCATGAGCCGTCGCCGCCAGCAGTGCTACGCCCAACAGCAGAGGGCGCAGGCAATCAGAAAGCTTGGTCTTCACGTTCACGGTAACCTTGAATGCCTTGGTCGAGGAAAGTTTCCACCTTGTTGCCAACAACGCCGCCGAGGCCCTTGAGGACGATCTGCAGGAAGATGCCGCGGTCGCCTTGGTCGTTGCGCGACGGGTTGAGGCTGACTTCGTCGTAGTCGACCCAGTAACGGTTGATCAGGCGCAGTTTCCAGCAGCAGCTGTCGTACTCGAAACCACCGAAGGCTTCCAGCGTGCGGTTGCGGTTGTAGTCGTACTGCCAGCGCGAAATCACGCTCCACTGCGGAACCAGCGGCCAGATGACGGAGAAGTCATGCTGGCTGATCTTGTAGTAGTCCTTGATGTAACCCGGCGTGCCAGGGGGGCCGTAGTCACCACCGAAGCGCCACTCGCCGCTCGCCTGGTCGTAACGCACGGTGTCGTTGCGATAGCGGTAACCCAGATTGACCACCTTGTTCGGGTTGTCTTCCGGCTGGTAGTGGAACATCGCGCTGCCCGAGCGGGTGGTGCGCTGATCCGGATCCCAGTTCAGGGTGGAGTTCAGGCGCCAGTCGCGGTTGAAGCGGTACTGGTGCTCCAGGGCGTAAGGCGAAACGCTGGCGGTGGCGTCCTCGCGTGTGCGGTAGTCGATGCCCGGCATCTGCACCTTGCGATCTTCGAAGTAGAACGCCTGGCCGATGCTGAAACGCTGACGCTCGAAGCCGTTCGGCTCGATCCAGCGGCTGGTCACGCCCAGCGACAGCTTGTTCTCGTCGCCGATACGATCCCTGCCGGTGAAGCGGTTCTCGCGCCACAGCGAGGCGTAGCTGAAGCTGCTTTCGCTGGTGTCGAACACCGGGATATCGGTCTGGTCTTCTTCCGGTACATACAGGTAGAAGGCACGTGGCTCCAGGGTTTGGCGATAGTCCTTGCCGAACAGTTGGGTATTGCGGTCGAAGTACAGGCCGCTGTCGACGCTGAACAGGCCAAGGCCCCGGCTCTGGCTGCTGCTGTACTTCTGTTCATCCAGCAGGGAGGCTTTACCCTGGCTGTCCAGAGTCAGGTCGTAGTTGGTCTGCAGGTACTTCAGCTGCGGCGTCACATAGCCCCAGCTCGAATTCATCGGCAGGCTGACCGATGGCTCTAGGTGCAGGCGATCGCCGTTGGCACGGGCCAGGCCGCGAACGCGAGTGTCGTACCAGGGCTCCGGGTTGCCATCCTTGTCGGTGAAGTTGCCGCTACGCAGGCTGCGGTCGAACTTCACGAACTCGGTGGAATAGGCGAAGTTCAGGCCGCCCGGCTGGAAGGGCAGCTTACCGTCGAGGGTCAGCTGCGGCAGACGATCGTATGGGGTGATGTCGGTGATCGTCGCCAGCTCGTAGGCGTGCAGGTTCAGCTTGGCGGTATAGCTGTCGCCACGGTAGGTGAGCGTGCCGCGCTGGTTGACGTAGGAGCCGTTGTCGACGCCCAGATCGCTGCGCAGATCCTGGAAGTAGTACGGGTCGCTGATGTCGGTGTAGTCGACTTCGGCGAGCAGGCGCGAATCGAGGCCCTGCTTGTGCTGCCAGCTGTACATCCAGCGCTGGTCTTCGTACTCCGACTGCAGTTTGCGCTCGTCTTCCTCGTCATTGAGCCAGGCGCCGCCGACCTGGCCTTCGCTGCTCTTGGTCAGGTAGCGGAACTCGCCTTCCATGAGCAGACCGCGCTTGGTCATGTAGGTCGGGTAGAGCGTGGCGTCGTAGTTCGGTGCCAGGTTGAAGTAGTACGGCGTCTGCAGCGAGAAGCCGGTGTCGCTCGATGTGCTGAAGCTCGGCGGCAGGAAGCCGGACTGGCGACGATCATCGATCGGGAAATAGATGTAGGGGGTGTAGAACACCGGAATGTCCTTGACCCGCAGCGTCACGTTGGTCGCGGTGCCGAAGCCGGTCGCCGGGTTCAGGGTGACGTTGTTGCCCTTCAGGTGCCAGGCGTTGTCGCCCGGTTCGCAACGGGTGTAGGTACCGTCCTTGAGACGGACGATCGCGGTTTCTTCGCGCTTGGCGTAGAGCGCGCTGCCACGAACATGCGCCTTGTGCAGCACGTACTCGGCGTTGTCGATCTTGGCTTCGCCGTTGTCGAGTTGCAGGTCGGCACGGTCGCCAACGACCAGCATGCCTTTGTCGCGCAGGCGCACGTTACCAACCAGTTCGCCACGGTTCTCGGTCTGGTGCAGGCTGGCTTCGTCGGCTTCGACCTGCATGCCGGACTGGCGCAGCACGACGTCACCCGCGAGGGTGGCCACCTGTTGCTCCTGCTCGTAGCGCGAAGCCTTGGCCGAGACGAACATGGGCGACTCGTTCAGCGGCGTGGTGTCATCCATGCCCGGGCGCAGCGGCTCGACATAGGCACCGGCGCAATACGGGCCAGCCTCGGCCAGTTGCGCGGCGGTGAGCTTGTCACGCGGCACCCAGTCGAGGTGGCTGTAGTCAGCGCTGCGCGAAGCCAGGGCGCGGCCCTTGCTCTCTGTTACCAGAGTCGGAGCGGCCTCCTGCTTGGCGGTTGCCTCGGCTGCCGGCGTACCCGACGCACTGACCGCGTCGCGGCTGTGCACCGGGCGTGGGGGCAGGGCGCTGGCTGCTGTTTTGGGCGCACAGGCCCAGCCGCCGGTGGGCGACGCTGCGCAGTCATACTGCTCAGCGGCGAACGCCTGTAGGCTGAAGGCGGGCTGTAAGGCCAGGAGGCTGCCGGTCACCAGCAGCGGGAACTTCTTGCGGAACGCGGGGTATTTTACTGCCATCTTGTTAGTCCGGGCTTCCTGCGCGCTATCGGCCCAGGGGCCGCACGCCTCTCGATGGGCTGAAAGTTGGGTAGGAGCTGGCCATTGCTGGCCAACTCCCCCCTAAGAACCGTACGTGCGCCTTTCAGCGCATACGGCTCAAGCCTTTACGATGCCCCCGAGAGGGCCGGCTTCTTCACTGTCAGGCCACGCATGTGGAGTTGTGTATGACAAATTGGGTGCAATAGTACCCGGTTGTCCAGGGAGTCTCTACCACCTTGTGAGCGGTAAATAATGTGGTGGTCATGCCACCCTGTTTCCCTGGTAATTGGTTGATTGCACAGCAGACACAGTCCTTTTTGGCTTTGGAACAGGCTGGCTACTTGAGTTCGGTACTTCAGCTTTTTCAGCATCCGTTCCATCCGCAGCTTTTCGCCCATTTCTTCCATGGAAGGGTCGAAGGGGTTGTACTCCCCGCTCACCTTCTTGTGTCGCTCGATTGGCGTACCCGCGAGCGAGTACAGCGCAATTTCCCTTTTTGCCCCACTTTCTTCCATTACCGTGGTGGCGAATACCCAACTTCTCTCACCTGTTGTGCGGAAATACTGCTTTTGCACCCATTCCAGTGATTTGTTCGGGTGTCGCCGTTTCGCCCAACGCCAGAGCTTGAGAAACACTCTGTTGTCCATGCGGCTGTACGCCTGTTTGGCAACCACGGGCTGGTGATACAGCGCCCAGCCTCTCAGCATCGGATTCAGCACACGGATTAAGTCCTTCTGCTTCACCGTTTTGCTTTTCTCGATGACTTCCTTGACCTTGCCGTAGAACGCTTTGACGTTCTTCTTGCTCGGCTTGATCAGGAGCTTCCCTTGATACTTGCGGAAGTTCCATCCCAGAAAGTTGAAGCCCATGTCAATGTGGATGATTTGCGTCTTTTCAGGTGATAACCGCAGCCCGCGAACCGCCAGGAACTGCTCTACCCAAGGCTTGACCTCGTTTTCCAGCACCTCCGGGGAGGCACCTGTAATCACAAAATCATCTGCATATCGCACCACATTGATTTTTAGCTTCTTGGCCCTTGCCACGCTCAAGTGCTGCTTGAGCTGTGATTCCAAGCCGTCGAGTACCAGATTTGCCAAAGTTGGCGAGATGATCCCGCCTTGTGGCGTACCGGCATCCGTTGCCTGTAGCTGGCTTTTGTGAACCACGCCAGCCTTCAACCATTTCCGTAAAACCGCCTTGTCCGTCGGGACATTGGCGATCAGCCAGTCATGGTCGATATGGTCGAAGCATCCTTGTATGTCCGCCTCCAATACCCATTGGGCCGAAGCCTTCTTGGATAGGCAGACGAACAACTGCCCCATTGCATCTGCCGTAGAGCGTTCGATCCTGAAGCCGTAGCTGTTCGGATCGCCCGTCGTTTCCGCAATGGGCGCCAGCGCCAGCAGATATAGCGCCTGCATGGCTCTGTCGGTCATGGTCGGGATGCCCAGAGGGCGCTCCTTCCCATTCGACTTCGGAATGAACACACGCCGTAAAGGCCGTGGTCGGTATCCGTGTCGCTTCAACCCTTGTGTCGCTTTCCATTTCGCGTCGGGTGTATCCCAGAGCTCGCGGTCGACTCCCGCCGTGCGCTTACCCTGGTTTTCAGTGACTCGTCGTACGGCCAAGTATCTGGCCGACTTCGAGCGGGTCAGCATCCGTTGCAGAGCTTTCACCCTACGCCATCTGCCTTCCTTACAAGCCTTCGCAATCCGCACCTGCATTCCCCGGACATTCCGCTGCACGCGACACCAATCGATGTCGTGCCAGTGCTGTGGAGCGCCGGAAAGCGCAGACCCGGCCTGTTGGCTGAGCTCTTTCATGCTGCTTTCCTCTCAAGATGATGAATACCACCCTGAGCGGAGGCACACGTACTCCCTGACGGGAGCGTGTCCCGCCAAGGGTAGTTGAGTTGGACTCGATGAAGCTGAGCCCTGGGTTTATTGAGACGAGGTCAATCAGGGATCATGCGACGAAAGACCACGCAGAAGTCTGCCCGGTTTCCCGTGGGGGAATGTTCCACCCCCTATCCGAACCATTACAGCCCGGCATTCGCTTTCTCTGCGATCCCATACCCGCACCGCCAACAGCTCACCTTGCGGTTCGCCTGCCACGAGGGCAGCAGTACGGGCTTACCACGTTCCCTATCTGTCACACGACTGGTTTAGGACTCGCCTTTTCACCGGAGGCGCTGATGACGACGTATCCCCACATCCCACAGAGATAACCGGCCTCGTACCTTTTGGTTCATGCCTAACAGCAGTTTTGGCATGGCTATCCTTACGGTGTTTATCAGCGATTCACATGTGTTGCCCATGCCAGCCAGCCTAGCGCCTCAACTGGGTACTGCTCCGAGTATCTACGTCCAGCTTCGCAGCCGAGACGCACCTTTTCAGGGGCTACATTGTCGGGAAAGCTTCACACCCCACCGTTACCAGTGACGCATGTTTCCCTAGGCTATCGTTGGTCGCACAACGAGTCCGCTGCCATTCCATACAAGCAATGGTTGGACAATGACAGATAGAGCTTTCGCTCATATCTCCGGTTTGAATTGGGAACGTGGACTGCGTGCGCAGCAAGTTCCAAGGATAGGTTCCTCCTGGTTATTGGACAGGAGGAACTCCGACGGGAGTTATTCCCGTCAGGTGAAGGTGAGATGCTTACGATTCTTCGCGCTTTTTGGCCTGTTTATCAAGCCATAAGGCCCATAGCACTACTAGGCCAAGCGTTGCGAATACTAGGACAGCATAGATGAGGATATTCATCGCTCACCCTCGGTTTAGGTGACATCCACCGCTTGTGCGGTCGTCCGTGCTTCCGGATGTTGAACGGACTTGGGATTGAGCCTCCGCCGTCGCGGCAAGTCCTTTGGGCTCTGGACTTTGGACGGGTTTTGTTTCCCGAGAATGGATACTCAGGTATTCGATTTCTAGGAAATCCCATCAAGCTGACCCTACAGCTTGGTGGCCGGAGACACGCTACGCGTGTCGCACAAGATGCTGGATAATAAAGCATGACCCGCGCAACGGCTAGCGCCGTCGGAGACCCCTAGATGTCCGAACACGATGTACGTCTGCAACACCTGCAAGCCTGGCTTGCCGAGCAATTGCCCATTCTGTTCGCCACGCGCGGTTGGGGGGAGGTGCCCGAGGCCGAGCTGACGGCTGCCAGCAGCGATGCCAGTTTTCGCCGTTATTTCCGTTGGCAGACCAGTGAGCGCAGCCTGATCCTGATGGACGCACCGCCGCCTCAGGAGAATTGCGCACCCTTCGTACGCATCGCCGCCTTGCTCGCCAGTGCCGGCGTGCATGTGCCCGAGGTGCTGGCGGCCGATCTCGCGCAAGGCTTTCTGATCCTCGACGATCTGGGGCGCCAGACCTATCTGGACGTGATCGACGAGCACAATGCCGACGCCCTGTTCCATGACGCCATCGAGGCCCTGTTGCTGCAACAGCGCTTGCCGCTCGACAGCGATCTGCCGCATTACGACGAGGCGTTGCTGCGCCGCGAACTGCAACTGTTCCCCGAGTGGTACGTGCAACGCCATCTGGGGCGCAGCTTCACCCCCGAGCAGGAGGCCGCCTGGCAACGTATCAGCCGCCTGCTGATCGACAGCGCACTGGCGCAACCCAAGGTGCTGGTGCACCGCGACTTCATGCCGCGCAACCTGATGCAGAGCACGCCCAACCCCGGCGTCCTGGATTTTCAGGATGCCGTCTACGGCCCGGTCACCTATGACATCACCTGCCTGTTCAAGGATGCCTTCCTCAGTTGGCCGCAGGCGCGCGTGCACGCCTGGCTGCAGGATTACTGGCAACGCGCCCGGCAGGCCGGTATTCCGGTGCAGGCATCGCTGGATGATTTCCTGCGCGCCAGCGATCTGATGGGCGTGCAGCGCCACCTGAAGGTGATCGGCATCTTCGCGCGCATCTGCCATCGTGACGGCAAGCCCAAGTACCTGGGCGACGTGCCGCGCTTCTTTGCCTATATCCAGGACGTGCTGGCACGTCGGCCGGAGCTGGCCGAACTGGGCGAGCTGTTCGCCAGCCTGGCAATAGAAGAAGGGGCTCCTGCATGAAGGCGATGATCCTCGCCGCCGGCAAGGGTGAGCGCCTGCGTCCGCTGACGCTGCATACCCCCAAGCCACTGGTCAGGGCGGCTGACGTACCGTTGATCGAGTACCACGTACGGGCTCTGGCCGCTGCCGGCTTTGATGAGTTGGTGATCAATCACGCCTGGCTGGGGCAGCAGATCGAGGATTACCTGGGCGATGGCACGCGCTTTGGCGTGCGTATCGCCTATTCGCCGGAGGGTGAGCCGCTGGAGACGGGCGGCGGTATCTTCCGCGCCCTGCCGCTGCTGGGCCGCGAGCCGTTTGTCGTGGTCAACGGCGATATCTTCACCGATTACGCCTTCGCCGAGCTGCGTCGGCCTCTGGCCGGGCTGGCGCATCTGGTGCTGGTGGACAACCCGACGCATCACCCGCAGGGGGATTTCGTTCTGCAGCAGGGGCAGGTTCATGATGCGGCGGCAGATGGCGAGCGGCTGACCTACAGCGGCATCGCCGTGCTCAGCCCTGAGCTGTTCGCCGGCTGCCAAGCGGGCGCCTTCAAGCTGGCGCCGTTGCTGCGTGAGGCGATGGCGGCGGATCAGGTCAGTGGTGAACGGCATGCCGGATGCTGGGTCGATGTCGGTACCCACGAGCGCCTGGCCGAGGTCGAGCGTCTGTTGGCGGGGGCTGTCTAGTGCTGTGGCCGGCGACATTGCTGGGTGCTGCGGCCGGCTGGGCGCTGGCGAGCATTCCGGGCGCGTTGCTTGGCGGGCTGCTGGGCCAGGTGCTGGATCGACGGCTGCGCCTGCATGACTGGAATACCTTGCGCGAGCGTCTGGGCGGGCGCGGCGTACCCGCAGATGACGAGTTGTTGTTCGTCATGCTCGGGCGCTTGGCCAAGAGCGGCGGGCGAGTGGTGCCGAGCCATATCCAGCAAGCGCGTTCGGAGATGCAGCGCCTGGGCCTGGATGATGCGGGCCAGCGCCGCGCCATCGACGCGTTCGCCCGTGGCAAGACTGGCCGCGACAACCTGCGAGCGCCCTTGCAGCGTCAGCGTGAACGTGCTGACTCGCTGCTCAGGGCCTGCTGGCGCATGGCCTGGGTCGATGGCCGGGTGGCGCCCAGCGAGCATGAGCTGATCCTGCTTTGGGGCAAATGGCTGGGGTGGGAAACGGCGCGCCTGGAGCGCCTCGGTGACGAGTACGCGCCACGGCGCAGCCAGCAGCCGGCGCCTTCAGGCGGCAGCTACCAGGAGGCGTTGCGCCTGCTCGGGGTGGCTGCCGATAGCGAGCCGGAGGTTATCAAGCGTGCCTATCGGCGTCTGCTCAGTCGCCATCACCCGGACAAGCTGGCTGGTGCCGGGGCGTCGCCTGAACGCATTCGTGAAGCCACCGAGACGACCCGCCAGCTGCACCAGGCCTATACCCTGATCCGAGAGCGCCGCGGGCTGCGCTGAGCCCGCCTAGCCTTTGCTCAGGTGCAGTTTCAGCCAGCCGCGCAGGCGCCGGTAGAGTTGCTCCTGCTCCACCGCGCGATTCCCCGGCAGAGCCTTCATGGCGACCTGAATATAAATGGGCAGCTTGGCGCGTTTGCTGGCCTGCAGCCGCTTGAGCGCCGCGTTGCGATCCTCTACCTGATCACGGTAATAGAAGTCGCCCGCCGCCACCGGCAGTTGCGTGACCAGTTCATCGAGTGGCGGGCCGAAGCCGGCAGGCACTCCGGGGGCGACCATCAGTACGTTGTGCACGGAGGCCGGCTTGCGCTCGTTGAGGTAGCGCACCGCCCAATAGGCGCCGCTGCCATGCCCGAGCAGCACGATATGCACGGAATCCTTCTGCTTGGCGAATTCGATGGCCGCGTCGATACGCGCCATGACGCGCTCGGCATGGGCGTCGCGGCGTGCTTCCGGGCTCAGTTCGGCAGGTGGTGTATCGGTGCTGCCTTCGCTGGGCGCCTGGGTGGGCGCCTGCGCTTCGCCGTCTGGCGAAGCGGGTTGTTCGCTCGTCGACGTGTCGGCAGGCGCTGGCGAGGTATCACGCAGCGGCAGGGGATCGCCGTCCGGATCCGGCAGGGTCAGGCTCAGGCTGTGCCAGCCGCTGTCTGGAAACTTGCGCCGCAAGGGGCCGACCACCTGTGCGTCATCGGCATTTTCCACATCGCCCGGCAGCAGGATGACCGTGCCGCTGGGCTCACCGACATTGGCCGGCAACCACAGGGCGAGAAACTGTTCGCTACCGGCTTGCAGCATCTGCTGCTCGCGTTTGTCCAGGCGTTGCTCCAAGGCCTGGGCCTCGCTGACGCTGCGCTCGGGCAGCGGTACGCGCTCGTTGCTCGCAGGCGGGGTTTCGGCTGGCGCGCTGCTGTCGGGCGTCGCGGGATCCTGAGCCCAGGCAGTAGCGCTGGCGAGCAGGCACAGACCGAACAGGGCATGCGAAGTGGCGCGCATCGAGATTTCTCCATGGTTTCCTCGCTTGAGCCTAATGCGGAGCGCTGCGTTTGTCAGGCGGTGAGCCACGGAGTGGGTTAACTTAGGCCATCACGCTCGTGGATTCGCCCCGCACATGAAGTGTCTGCTCAGCCTAGTCTTCCTGCTCTCGTTGCTGTCGAGCGCCGCCCCCGCCTGGGCGGAATCCAGCCGGATGCCGTTGCGGCCGGCATTCGATGCCGAACAGCAGGCCTGGCTGGCGGCCCATCCCCGGCTGCGCGTCGGCCTGGTGCTGCAGGCGCCCTGGGCACAGATGGAGCGCAATCGGCATCTGGTCGGAGCCAATGTCGAGCTGATGCAGCGCCTCCTCGAGGGCATGGATGTCACGCCGGACTGGCGTCTCTACCCATCGGTGGAAGCGCTCGAGCAAGCCGTGCAGAAGGGCGATGTGGATCTGGCCCCGGGGCTGCAACAAACGCCCGCCGGGCTGCGCATCTGGCATTACTCCATGCCTTACCTGCGTGTGCCGCATCTGGTGGTGGGTGAGCGCAATGGCAACGGCGTGGTGGATCTGGATCAGCTGGCACTGGAGAAACTGGTGGCCGTGCGGGCGCCCAGCCAGGCAGCGGAATATCTGGAGCGCACGCACAGCAATCTACGCCTGATGAAGGTCGGTTCCGAGCGCACAGCCTTGCAGCGGGTGCTCAATCAGGAAGCCGATTACGCGGTGCTGGACGAGGCCAGCCTGAGCCTGCTGTTACGTGAGCCGCGCTTTGCCAGCCTGAGCATCGTCGGCGATATCGGCTTGCCGCAACTGCTGCGCCTGGCCTCGCGGATCGACGCGCCCGAACTGGCGGCCATCGTCGACCGCACCCTGCAGGCGCTGCCCGCGCGCGAGCTGGAGGATTTGCGCGAGCGCTGGCTGCCGCTGCGTTATCCGCAGATGAGCGACTTCGTCGGCTTCTGGAAGACCCTCAGCCTGTTTCTCGCCCTGGTCATGCTGATCGGGGCCACGGCGCTGTATCGCCAGCGTCAGCAGACCCGCCTGCTCGAGCGGGGGTTGCTCGGCGCGCGCAGCGAGCTGGATCGCCACCAGCAGGCCGCCGAGGCGCTTCGCTTGAGCCAGTTCTCCCTCGATCACAGCACCGTGGGCATTCTCTGGGTCAACTGGGACAGCCACCTGCGCTACGCCAATCGCGCCGCCGAACGCATGCTTGGCTATGCCGCTGGCGAACTGGTGGACAAGCCCCTGAGCCGGCTCGAACCCGGCCTGAACATGGATCGCTGGCTCAACCTGTGGAAGCGCGTGCGCGAGCAGGATGAAGGTTCGCCGAGTTTCGAGATCGACTGCCTGCGCGCCGACGGCAGCCGTATGCCGGCCGACGTTTCCCTGAGTTTTCTGCGTTATCGCCAGGCCGAGTACCTGGTGGTGTTTCTCAGCGATGTCACCGAGCGGCGACGCGCGCGCGCTGCGCTGGAGGAGAGCGAGGCGCGCTTCAAGGGCATCGCCGGCAACGTGCCGGGCCTGGTGTTTCGTCTGGAGCGCGCCGGGCCGGGGGCGGTGGTCAACTTCGCCTACATCAGCGAAGCCAGCCAGGAGATGGTCGGCTGGCCGGCGCAGGAACTGCAGCGCGAGGATCGCGGCCTGCGCAGCCTGGTGCATCCGCAGGATCTGACCCGTTACCTCAACAGCCAGACCCTGGCGCTGGAGGGCGAAAGCGACTGGTACTGGCAGGGGCGCATTCTCACCGCCGATCAGGAGGTGTTGTGGGCCGACATCCGTACTACCGCACGCCCACTGGGTAATGGCCGAGTGGTGTGGGACGGGATTCTCTGGGACATCACCGAAAACAAGCTGGCCGAACTGGCGCTGGCCGATTCGCGGGCGCGCCTGCGCGAGCTGTCGGCGCATCTGGAAAGCGTGCGCGAGGAGGAGAAGGCGCGCATCGCCCGCGAAGTGCATGACGAGCTGGGCCAGGTGCTGACCGTGCTCAAGCTGGAAACGGCGATGTGCGAGCTGGTCTGTGCCGGGCAGATTCCCGAACTGGACGAACGCCTCAATAGCATGAAGCGCCTGATCGCTCAGCTATTCCAACTGGTGCGCGACGTGGCCACGGCCCTGCGCCCGCCGATCCTCGATGCCGGTATTGCCTCGGCCATCGAATGGCAGGTGCGCCGCTTCGAAGAGCGCACGCAGATACCCTGTCTGGTCGAGGTGCCGGAGCATCTTCCAGATCTGCCCGATGCCCAGGCCATCGGCCTGTTCCGCATCCTCCAGGAGGCCCTGACCAACGTCATGCGTCATGCCGGCGCGCACAGCGTTCAGGTGCGTTTGTGGCAGGAGGCCGGCACTTTGTGCCTGTCGGTCATCGACGATGGCAAGGGCTTCGAGGTTGCAACGCGCAAGCCGGGGCAGTCGTTCGGCCTGGTCGGTATGCAGGAGCGCATGCTCATGCTCGGTGGCCAGTTGCAGATTGACAGTCAGCCCGGCGAAGGTACTACGCTGTGCGCGCGCATAGCCATGAATGAGGAGGCCACGGCGTGATTCGGGTACTGGTGGCCGAAGACCACACCATCGTGCGGGAAGGCATCAAGCAACTGATCGGCATGGCGCGCGATCTCGAGGTGGCCGGCGAGGCGAGCAATGGCGAGCAATTGCTCGAGGTGCTGCGCCGTACGCCCTGCGACGTGGTGCTGCTGGACATCTCTATGCCGGGCGTCAACGGCCTGGAGGCCATTCCGCGTATCCGCGCGTTGAGCGAGGCACCGGCGATCCTGGTGCTGTCGATGCACGACGAGGCGCAGATGGCGGCGCGTGCGCTCAAGGCTGGCGCTGCGGGCTATGCCACCAAGGACAGTGATCCGGCGCTGCTGATCACCGCGATTCGCAAGGTGGCTGGCGGTGGTCGCTATATCGATCCGGCGCTGGCCGACCGCATGGTTTTCGAGGTCGGCCTGACCGATTCACGCCCCCCTCACGCGCAACTGTCGGAACGTGAGTTCTCGGTGTTCGAGCGTCTGGTGCGTGGTGAGGGCGTCAACGATATCGCCCTGCACCTGGCCGTGAGCAACAAGACCGTGAGCACGCACAAGGCGCGCCTGATGCAGAAGTTGGGGGCGAATTCGGTGGCCGATCTGGTGCGCTACGCCATGGAGCACCGTTTGGTCTGATTGTCCCGAGGTGTAGGGTGGATGACGCTCTTTTCATCCACCGTTTCGATACCGGAACACCTGCAGCGGTGGACATGAAAAGCGATGTCCACCCTACCCATGGATTACCCATGGGGGCCTTCGATAACCGACACGATCACTCGGAATTTGTAGGGCGATCCCTACACGAGATTCTCCGTACGCCTGATATCAGCTTGTCATCCCGCCCGATTTTTCACATTCGCCTTGCCGGCCTACTCTTGATCCATCGGCCTGAGACAAGAACAAGGGTGTGGTGTGATGGCAAACGATGTACTGGTGAGCTTCCGCGGCGTGCAGAAGAGCTACGACGGCGAAACGCTGATCGTCAAAGACCTCAACCTGGATATCCGCAAGGGTGAGTTTCTGACCCTGCTCGGCCCGTCCGGTTCCGGCAAGACCACCAGCCTGATGATGCTGGCCGGTTTCGAAACGCCGACTGCCGGTGAAATCCTCCTCGATGGTCGCTCGCTGAACAAACTGCCGCCGCACAAACGCGACATCGGCATGGTGTTCCAGAACTACGCGCTGTTCCCGCACATGACCGTGGCGGAGAACCTGGCCTTCCCGCTGAGCGTGCGTGGCATGTCGCGCACCGACATCAGCGAGCGGGTCAAGCGTGCGCTGTCCATGGTGCAGCTCGACACTTTCCGTAACCGTTATCCGGGCCAGCTTTCCGGTGGTCAGCAGCAGCGTGTGGCCCTGGCCCGTGCCCTGGTGTTCGAGCCGCAACTGGTGCTGATGGACGAGCCGCTCGGCGCGCTGGACAAGCAGTTGCGCGAGCACATGCAGATGGAAATCAAGCACCTGCACCAGAGCCTGGGCGTGACCGTGGTCTACGTGACCCACGACCAGGGCGAAGCACTGACCATGTCCGACCGCGTGGCCGTTTTCCACCAGGGCGAGATCCAGCAAATCGCGCCGCCGCGTGAACTCTATGAGGCGCCGCACAATACCTTCGTCGCGCAGTTCATCGGCGAGAACAATCGCCTGCCGGGCGAACTGGTCAGCCGTGATGGCGAGCAGTGCGTGGTGCGTCTGGCGCGTGGCGAGGAAGTGCGCGCCACCGCCGTCAATGTCGGCGCCATTGGCGAGGCCGTGAGCCTGTCGATCCGCCCCGAGCGTATCCGCCTCAATGGCCACAGTGAGGCTTGCCCGAACCGTTTCTCCGGGCGCATCGCCGAGTTCATCTACCTGGGCGACCACGTGCGTATCCGCATGGAGGTCTGCGGCAAGTCCGATTTCTACGTCAAGCAACCCGTGGCCGAGCTGGACTCGACCCTGGCGGTTGGTGACCTGGTTCCGCTCGGCTGGTCTGTCGAGCATGTCCGCGCGCTGGATCCACTCCAAGCCGAGTGAGCCTTTCGCGCAGTGCTTCACCTTTACCCGTAACACAGAGGAGCTGATAAGAATGACGAAATCCCTGAAGCTCGCGGCATTGGCCCTGGGCGTTAGCTGTGCCATGCCGGCACTGGCGGTAGATCTGACGGCGGTTTCCTTCGGCGGCGCGAACAAGGCGGCGCAGGTCAAGGCGTTCTACGAACCCTTCGAGAAGGACACCGGCAACAAGGTGATCGGCGGCGAATACAACGGTGAAATGGCCAAGGTCAAAGCCATGGTCGACACCCGTAGCGTGAGCTGGGATCTGGTCGAGGTGGAGTCGCCGGAACTCGCGCGTGGCTGTGACGAAGGCCTGTTCGAGGAACTCGACCCGGCCCAGTTCGGCGATCAGTCCAATTTCGTCGACGGCGCCATCCAGCCGTGCGGCGTCGGCTTCTTCGTCTGGTCCACCGTGCTGGCCTACAACGCCGACAAACTCAGCGCGGCGCCGACCAGCTGGGCTGATTTCTGGGACGTGAAGAAATTCCCGGGCAAGCGCGGCCTGCGCAAGGGCGCCAAGTACACCCTGGAATTCGCCCTGATGGCCGACGGCGTGCCGGTCAAGGACGTGTACAAGGTGCTGGCTACCAAAGAAGGTCAGGATCGCGCGTTCAAGAAGCTCGACGAGCTGAAGCCCAACATCCAGTGGTGGGAAGCTGGCGCCCAGCCGCCGCAGTACCTCGCTTCCGGCGACGTGGTGATGAGTTCCGCGTATAACGGCCGTATCGCTGCCGTACAAGCCGAGAGCAACCTGCAGGTGGTATGGAACGGTGGCATCTACGACTTCGATTCCTGGGCCATCCCGCGTGGCGCCAAGAACGCCGAAGTGGCCAAGGAATTCATCGCCTATGCCGTGAAGCCCGAAGCGCAGAAGACCTATTCGGAAAACATCGCCTACGGCCCGGCCAACAAGAAGGCCATCGAGCTGCTGGCGCCGGAGCGTCTGAACCTGATGCCGACCACGCCGGAAAACATCGCCAACCAGGTGGCCATTGACGTGACCTTCTGGGCTGACTACGGCGAGCAGCTGGAGCAGCGTTTCAACGCCTGGGCCGCGCGCTAAGTCGCCTATCCGGCCCCGCCCTGCGGCGGGGCCGTCTGAATTCCTTTCTTGCTTGCGGAGTTGTCCATGGCCGCCGTATTGCCTGCCAACGATTTGCCCGGGCTGAGCCTGAAGCAGCGTCTGGCCCGTGCCGAGCGTTTCAATCGCCTGAAATCCAAGGCGCTGATCCTGCCGCTGTTGCTGTTCCTTTTCCTGACTTTCCTGCTGCCCATCGGCGCCTTGCTGCTGCGCAGTGTGGATAACCCGGAAGTGGTCGGCAGCCTGCCGCGTACCGTCGAGGCGATTGCCGCCTGGGATGGCCGTGGTCTGCCGGAGGAGGCGGTGTATCGGGCGATTGCCATGGATATCGCCGAGGCGCGCCGCAATCAGAGCCTGGGCGATCTGTCCAAGCGTCTGAACATGGAGCTGGCAGGCTTTCGCAGCCTGGTCAGCAGCACCGCACGCAAGCTGCCGTTGCGCGAGGAGCCGGCGTCCTACCAGGAGGCCTTTCTCAATCTCGATGAGCGCTGGGGCGATCCCGCTTACTGGCAGGTGATTCGCCGTAACGCGTCGTCGGTGACGCCGTACTACCTGTTGGCCTCGCTCGATCACCGTATCGACGACCTCGGCGAGCTGGCCAAGGCCACGCCCGATCAGGCCATCTACCTGGACATCTTCGCCCGCACCTTCTGGATGGGGCTGGTGATCACCGCCATCTGCCTGGTGCTGGCTTATCCGTTGGCCTACCTGCTGGCCAACCTGCCGACGCGTTCCGGCAACCTGTTGATGATTCTCGTGCTGCTGCCGTTCTGGACGTCGATCCTGGTGCGGGTCGCGGCCTGGATCGTGCTCTTGCAGTCCGGCGGTCTGATCAATACCGCGCTGATGTCGTTGGGCATCATCGAGCAACCGCTGCAACTGGTGTTCAACCGCAGCGGCGTGTACGTGGCCATGGTGCACATCATGCTGCCGTTCATGATCCTGCCGATCTACAGCGTGATGAAGGGCATTTCGCCCAGCTACATGCGTGCGGCGGTGTCGCTCGGTTGCCACCCGTTCGCCAGTTTCTGGCGGGTGTACTTTCCGCAGACCCTGGCGGGTGTCGGCGCCGGTTGCCTGCTGGTGTTCATCCTGTCGATTGGCTACTACATCACCCCGGCGCTGCTGGGCAGCCCGAACGACCAGATGATCAGCTACTTCGTTGCCTTCTACACCAACACCACCATCAACTGGGGCATGGCCACGGCTCTCGGCGGCCTGCTGCTGGCCGCGACGCTGGTGCTCTACGTGGTGTACAGCTGGCTGGTCGGCGCCAGCAAGCTGCGCCTGGGTTAAAAAGCCTGCTGCACAGGCCAATCTGATAACCCTCTGCCATCAGTGGCAGAGGGGAGCTAAACGCTAAATGGAGTCACAGCCATGCTCAGCCCCTACATGTCGCCTGTCGAGCGCCTCTGGTACTACGGCCTGCGTCTTATCTGCGCCCTGGTGCTGCTGTTCCTGATCCTGCCGGTGCTGGTGATCGTGCCGCTGTCGTTCAACTCCGGCACCTTTCTGGTCTACCCGCTGCAGGGCTTCTCGCTGCGCTGGTACGAGGATTTCTTCATGTCCGCCGACTGGATGCGTTCGCTGAAGAACAGCCTGATCATCGCCCCGGCGGCGACCATGCTGGCCATGGGGTTCGGCACCCTGGCGGCCATCGGCCTGACTCGTGGCGAGTTTCGCGGCAAGGCGCTGGTGATGAGCCTGCTGATCTCGCCGATGATCGTTCCGGTGGTAATCATCGGGGTCGCCAGCTACCTGTTCTTCGCGCCGCTGGGCATGGGCAACAGCTACCTGTCGCTGATCCTGGTGCATGCCGTGCTCGGCGTGCCCTTCGTCATCATCACCGTGTCGGCCACGCTGCAGGGCTTCAATCACAATCTGGTACGCGCCGCCGCCAGCCTCGGTGCCTCGCCAATTACCACCTTCCGCCGCGTGACCCTGCCGCTGATCGCACCGGGCGTCATCTCCGGTGCGTTGTTCGCCTTCGCCACCTCGTTCGATGAAGTGGTGGTGACCCTGTTTCTCGCCGGCCCCGAGCAAGCGACCCTGCCACGGCAGATGTTCAGCGGCATCCGCGAGAACCTGTCGCCGACCATCGCTGCCGCCGCCACGCTGCTGATCGGCTTCTCGGTATTGCTGCTGCTGACCCTGGAATGGCTGCGTGGGCGTAGTGAGAAGCTGCGTACCTCGGCACCGGAATAACTCAGCGCGCCTGCAGTCGCGAGGCCCTGCCGGGTAACCGGCAGGGCCTCGTTCGTTTCTGAGCGTAGAATGTGCCGCTTTACCGGCGTAACAGGGCGGCCAGATGGACTTCGATGATCCCGGATTTCGCGAGCTGATCGACGCGTTGCACGATGGCGTCTACATCACCGACGCCGACGGCATCACCCTCAAGGTCAACAGCGCCTATGAGCGCCTGACTGGCCTGCGTGCCGAGGACGTGGTCGGCCAGCACATGCAGGCGCTGGTGGAGCAGGGGGTGATCTCGCAGTCGGTGTCCTTGCGCGTGCTCAAGGAAGGCAAGGCGCTGTCGCTGATGCAGAGCGTCAGTCAGGGCAAACGCCTGCTGGTCAGTGGCACGCCGATCTTCGCGACCGATGGCCGGGTGCGCTACGTGGTCAGTACCGTGCGCGACATGACCGAATTGCTGCGCATGAAGCACGAGCGCGATGAGCTGCAGCAATTGAAGCAGTTACGCAGCAGCACGGCCAAACTGCATGCAGGGCAACGCGACGACTTGCTCGATGCCTCGCTGGTTGCCGACAAGCCTGCCTCGGGGCGCGTGTTCATGCAGGCACGGCAGGTCGCCGGCAGTGACGTGAAGGTTTTGCTGCAAGGGGAAACCGGTGTCGGCAAGACCTTGATCGCCCAGTACATCCACAAGAGCAGCCCGCGCGCGGCGCAGCCGTTTCTGGCGCTTAACTGCGGCGCGCTGCCGGAGAACCTGATCGAGGCCGAGTTGTTCGGCTATGTGCCCGGGGCGTTCACTGGCGCCGGCAGCAAGGGCAAGCGCGGCCTGCTCGAACTGGCGCACCAGGGCACGGTGTTTCTCGACGAGATCGGCGATCTGCCGCTGGCGCTGCAGGTCAAGCTGCTCAAGGTGATCGAGGAGAGCCGCTTCATTCCGGTCGGTGGCCTGGAGTTGAAGGAGGTGGACGTGCGCATCATCACCGCCACTCACCATGATCTGCGCAAGATGGTCGCCGAGGGGCGCTTTCGTGCCGACCTCTATTACCGCCTCAACGTGGTGCCAATCCATATCCCGGCCTTGCGTGAGCGCCCTGAGGAAATTCAGCCGTTGCTGGACTTCTACCTGGCCGAGTTCAACCAGCGTTACGGGCGGGCGCTGAGCTGGGAACTCGAGGCGCTCGACGCGCTGACCGACTACGCCTGGCCCGGCAACATCCGTGAGTTGATCAATCTGGTCGAGCGCCTGGTGGTCACCTGCAGTGCTGAGCGCATCGAGCTGTTCGACCTGCCGGAGGAGATGCGCAGCGTCCGTAGCGACGCAGACGAAGAGGGCCTGCTGCCCCTGCGCAAACAGGTGGAAAACCTTGAACGGCGTCTGATCCGCCGTGCGTTGATGCAGCACAAGACCACCCGCGAAGCGGCCAAGGTGCTCGGCCTGAGCCAGGCGACTCTGGTACAGAAGATGAAGCGCTGGGAACAGGGTTGATTGGAAAATGGATCGAAATAGGTTCTTTTGATTGGTTTTCTGATCAAGCACGGTCCGCCTCGCACCGTGACAAATCGACGCAAGCCTTGCGCCACGCCGCTTTCGGCGAGCTGGCACAGGAATGGCTATGGCAAGCCCCGAACCCGCTCAGCACAACAATGCATAAGGGGCCTGCTGATGAACACTGCCGCATTCAAGATCGCCAACAAACTGCTGACCGGCCAGGGGGCCGTGGAGCAACTGGCGCTCGAACTGTCTCGACTGAATATCACCCATCCGCTGATCGTCACCGACGCCATCCTGATCAAATCCGGCACCGTGGATCATGTGCTCAAGCAGCTCGGTGAGCGTGCCTACGGCATTTTCGACGGCGTGGAGCCGGAGCCGGAGATCGCCATCGTCGAAGCCTGTGCCAAGGTCTATCGCGACGGCGGCCATGACGGCCTGATCGGTGTCGGTGGTGGCAGCGCCATCGACATCGCCAAGGCCGTGGCCGGTTACGTTGGGCATGACGGTGCACTGGAAGAGCTGTTCGGTGTCGATCAGATCACGCGCAAGGGGCCGCCGCTGATCGCCATCCCGACCACCGCCGGTACGGGTTCGGAAGTGACCAACGTGTCGATCCTGTCGGACAAGCAGGCGCAACTGAAAAAGGGCATCGTCAGCGATTACCTGCTGCCGGACGTCGCCCTGGTCAGCCCGGTCATGACCCTGACCTGCCCGCGTGGCGTGACCGCCGCCAGCGGTGTCGATGCCCTGGTACACGCGGTGGAGTCGTACCTGTCGGTCAATGCCTCGCCGATCACCGACGCCCTGGCCCTCGGCGCCATCAAGCTGATCGCCAAGGCGCTGCCCAAGGCCTACGCCAATCCGGCCGACCTGAAGGCGCGCGAAGACATGGCCACCGCCAGCCTGATGGCCGGTATGGCCTTCGGCAATGCTGGTGTGGGTGCCGTGCATGCGCTGGCCTATCCGCTGGGTGGACGCTTCAACATCGCCCACGGGGTCAGCAACGCCTTGCTGCTGCCCTACGTGATGGCCTGGAACAAGCTGGCTTGCGTCGAGCGCATGGCCGAGATCGCTGCTGCTCTCGGTGTGCAAACCCATGGAATGAGCGACAAGGTCGCCGCCGACCTGGCCGTCGAGGCCATGGCCGAACTGTGCGCCAGCGTCGATATCCCCAAGGGCATGCGCAGCTTCGGCGTGCCGGAAGAGGCCATCTCGGCCATGGCCGAAGAGGCCAGCAAGATCGATCGCCTGATGCGCAACAACCCGCGGCGCCTGACTGCCGGCGACATCGAGCAGATCTACCGCGCCGCCTACTGATTTCTCTGCAACAACCGATGAATAGCCCCGGCCATGTCGGGGCTCGCTGCTTACAACTCTAATAAAGCTGGGTGATTCACATGTCCGAACTGCATCAACAAGACCTGGGCGTCGAAGCCCCGTACTGGCCGATGGGGCCGTTCAAGGTACGTCTGCCTTTCATTCATTACCGCTTCGAGCTCTCCGACTACATGCAGGGCCTGCTCATGTGTGCGGTGGATCTGGCGGCGATTCCGCTGATGACCGAGTTTCTCGGCATGCCGTTCGAGGTGGCATTGGCGGTGGTCATGCTCAACGGCCTGCTGTACCTGACTCACCACCTGCTGGGCGACCCGGTGGTGCCGGGCTGGATCACGCCGGCGATTCCCCTGCTGATGGCCTACTGCAGTCAGTTCCCGGAGGGCCCGGAGCGGGTGCATGCGCTGATTGCCTTCCAGTTGATGCTCGGGGTGTTCTCGATAGGCCTGGGTATGACGGGCATGGCGCGCAAGGTGGTGTCCCTGGTGCCCTCGGCGCTCAAGGCCGGCATCATCATGGGCGCCGGCCTCAGTGCGGTGGTGACGGTATTCAAGGAGGGCGGTCGCTTCGACAGCTTCCCCTGGACCATCTCAATCGCCATTGGTATCGCCTTCTACCTGGTGTTTTCCATCCATTTCCAGGAACTGAAGAAGCGCAATCGCTTCTGGTGGAACTTCGCCAAGCTGGGCATCTTCCCGATCATCCTGCTGGCGGTGATCGTTGCGCCGCTGTTTGGCGAGGCGCCCTGGCCGAACATCGAGTGGGGCATCAGCCAGCCGGACTTCGTCACCTTGTGGAACGAGTACACCGTGTTCGGTCTCGGCATGCCGCCGTTGATGATGTTCGTCACTGCCATTCCCACCGTGTTCGCCGCCTACCTCGTGGTGTTTGGCGATGTGCTGGGCGCCAAGGCGATCCTCGGTGAGGCTGACCATGTGCGCCGTGACGAGAAGGTCGACTTCAACCCCAACCGCTCGCACCTGATCTTCGGTGGGCGCAATGCCTTGATGAGCATCATCGGCCCGGACGTAGCGATGTGCGGGCCGCAATGGTCGGCCATGCAGGTGGTGATCACCGAACGTTTCAAGGGCGGTGCCAAGGCGATGAAGTCGATCTACGGCGGCGTCGGTTCGTTCCGCTGGGGCACCAATACCGGCCTGTTGCTGCTGCCGGTGGTGACGCTGGTGCAGCCGATTCTCGGTGTGGCGCTGGCGCTGACCTTGCTGATCCAGGGCTACGTCAGCGTGCGCCTGGGCATCATGGAAGCGCGCAGCCAGCGCGACCTGGGGATCGCCGGGGTAATCGGCGCGGTGTTGGCGATCAAGGGGGCGGGCTGGGCCTTCGCCATTGGCGTCGGCCTGTGCGCGCTGATCTACGGCGCGCGTATGTTCCGTGGTGAGAACGACCAGACTTTTACCAAGGATCTGCCGTCGGGCAAGTGATCTCTGTGCGCGCGTGAGTTGAGCGAAGCGACACCCGGAAGTCCCTGGGTATCGCTGCGCTCCACCGCAGGCTACGAAATGCCAGGCTGAGGCATTTGCGCGCGCCGCCGTCGGGTGGCGCTGCCATCCTGCGCATCTGCCGCTACAATGCGCGCCACCGTGATCCAGCACTACGAACCGTTTGCGATCTGCTGCGCGTCGGCCAGGCGTCGTTAAAAACAGGCTCGGAATGCTCATTTACACGCGTAAACTCCGCTTCCTCGCCTGTTTTTGCCTAGCCAGGCTCTAGCTCGCGAGATCCCAAATCGGTTCTTAGAGGTGCGCCATGCAACCCTTCGCCATCGCCCCGTCGATCCTTTCCGCCGACTTCGCCCGCCTGGGTGAGGAAGTGGACAACGTGCTCGCCGCCGGGGCGGACATCGTTCACTTCGATGTCATGGACAACCACTACGTGCCCAACCTGACCATCGGCCCGATGGTCTGCTCGGCGCTGCGCAAGTACGGCATCACCGCGCCCATCGACGCGCACCTGATGGTCAAGCCGGTGGATCGCATCATCGGCGACTTCATCGAGGCTGGCGCCAGCTACATCACCTTCCACCCGGAGGCGTCCGAGCACATCGATCGTTCCCTGCAACTGATCAAGGCCGGCGGCGCCAAGGCCGGCCTGGTGTTCAACCCGGCCACCCCGCTGGACGTGCTCAAGTACGTGATGGACAAGGTCGACATGATCCTCCTGATGAGCGTCAACCCCGGCTTCGGCGGGCAGAAGTTCATCCCCGGCACCCTCGACAAGCTGCGTGAAGCGCGCGCGCTGATCGACGCCAGCGGCCGCGAGATTCGCCTGGAGATCGACGGCGGCGTGAACGTGCAGAACATCCGCGAGATCGCCGAAGCGGGTGCCGACACCTTCGTCGCCGGCTCGGCGATCTTCAATCAGCCGGACTACAAGGCGGTGATCGACGCCATGCGCGCCGAACTGGCCCAGGTGCGTGGATGAAACCGCTACGCGCGTTGTGCGGCGGCGAGTTGCCGCGCCTGGTGATGTTCGACCTGGACGGCACGCTGATCGACTCGGTGCCGGACCTGGCCGCAGCGGTCGACCGCATGCTGGTCGAGCTGGGCCGTCCGCCGGCTGGCGTTGCACAGGTTCGCGAGTGGGTCGGCAACGGCGCCCGTGTGCTGGTGCGCCGTGCCCTAGCCGGTGGCCTGGATCACACGGCAGTGGGTGAGGGCGAGACGGAGCAGGCGCTGGCGCGCTTTCTCGATATCTACGCCGACTGCCATGAGCTGACCGCGCTCTACCCAGGCGTGCATGAGCTGCTCGAAGCGCTCAGCACTGCAGCCGTGGAGCTGGCCGTGGTGACCAACAAGCCGGAGCGTTTCGTCGCGCCATTGCTGGAGCAGGTTGGTCTCGGTGGCTACTTTCGCTGGATCATCGGCGGCGACACCCTGCCGCAGCAGAAGCCGGATCCGGCGGCGTTGCTCCAGGTGATGCGCTTGGCTGATGTCACTGCGGCGCAATCGCTGTTCGTCGGCGATTCACGCAATGACGTGCTGGCCGCCCACGCAGCCGGCGTGCCTTGCGTCGCGGTGAGCTATGGCTACAACCATGGCCGCCCGATTGCCGAAGAAAACCCGAACCTGGTGGTCGATAGCCTCGCCGAGTTGCTCTGACGAATCTTCAGCTGTGCCGTTCGCCTTTTGTAGGGGCGGATTTATCCACGAAACTGGCGATTGAGATCGCGGATAAACCCGCTCCCACCAAGCTATCGCTTTGCCCCGCTTGCAGCGCTTGGCGTGTAGCTGCTACCTTGGCCGCTCTCCTTATTCCCCCGCCTGTCGAGATCGCACCGTGGTGGTTAGCTGCAAACTCTGGATGAAAGTGATTAAGGCTCTGGCCCGTTGGCGCTGGCGCGCCTGATTTCGTCCTGCCGCTGCGCGCGGCCCGTTTGCACCCGACCGTTTTCCCCGAGCCATGAGGCTGATCATGACCCATGAAGAATTCCTGCGTTTAGCCGCTGAAGGCTACAACCGCATTCCCTTGGCCTGCGAAACCCTGGTGGATTTCGACACGCCACTGTCCATCTACCTGAAACTGGCCGACGCGCCCAACTCCTACCTGCTCGAGTCCGTGCAGGGCGGCGAGAAGTGGGGCCGTTACTCGATCATCGGCCTGCCGGCGCGCACCGTACTGCGCGTGCATGGCCATGACGTTGTGGTCAGCACCGACGGCGTCGAGGTCGAGCGCCATCAGTGCGCCGACCCGCTGGCGTTCGTCGAGCAATTCAAGGCGCGCTACAAGGTGCCGACCATCGCTGGTCTGCCACGCTTCAACGGTGGCCTGGTGGGTTACTTCGGTTACGACAGCGTGCGTTACGTCGAGCCCAAGCTGGCCGCCGGGGTCAACCCCGATGCGCTGGGTACGCCGGACATCCTGCTGATGGTTTCCGATGCCGTGGTGGTGTTCGACAACCTGGCCGGCAAGATGCACGGCATCGTCCTCGCCGATCCGGCCCAGCCGGACGCCTTCGAGCAAGGCCAGGCCCGCCTGCGCGAAATCCTGCGCAAGCTGCGCCAGCCGATCACCCCGCGCCTGGGTGTGGATCTGTCCGCGCCGCTGGGCGAGGAGCCGGCGTTCCGCTCCAGCTACAGCCAGGGCGACTACGAGGCGGCGGTCAGTTCGATCAAGGATTACATCCTGGCCGGCGACTGCATGCAGGTGGTGATCTCCCAGCGCATGTCGATCCCGTTCAAGGCCGCGCCCATCGACCTGTACCGCGCACTGCGCTGCATCAATCCGACGCCGTACATGTATTTCTTCAACTTCGGCGACTTCCATGTGGTCGGCTCCTCGCCCGAGGTGCTGGTGCGCGTCGAGGACGGCCTGGTCACCGTACGCCCCATCGCCGGTACGCGCCCGCGTGGCGCCAGCGAGGAGGCAGACAAGACGTTGGAAGAAGATCTGTTGTCCGACGCCAAGGAAGTCGCCGAACACCTGATGCTCATCGACCTGGGCCGCAACGACACCGGACGCGTGTCGCAGATCGGCTCGGTCAAGCTCACCGAGAAGATGGTCATCGAGCGCTATTCCAACGTCATGCACATCGTCTCCAACGTCACCGGTCAGCTCAAACCCGAGCTGTCGGCCATGGACGCACTGCGTGCCATCCTGCCGGCCGGCACCCTGTCCGGCGCGCCGAAGATTCGCGCCATGGAAATCATCGACGAGCTGGAGCCGGTCAAGCGTGGCGTCTATGGTGGCGCAGTCGGTTACTACGCCTGGAACGGCAACATGGACACCGCCATTGCCATTCGTACGGCGGTGATCAAGGACGGCGAGCTGCATGTGCAGGCTGGCGCCGGCATCGTCGCCGACTCGGTGCCCGCGCTGGAGTGGGAAGAAACCCTGAACAAGCGCCGCGCCATGTTCCGCGCCGTCGCGCTCGCCGAACAGACTGCCGCCCAGGCCCAGGAATAACAGGAGCCGTACCATGCTTTTGATGATCGACAACTACGACTCCTTCACCTACAACGTCGTGCAGTACCTGGGTGAGCTGGGCGCCGACGTGCACGTGATTCGCAATGACGAACTGAGCATCGCCGAGATCGAAGCGCTCAAACCCGAGCGCATCGTCGTCTCGCCCGGCCCGTGCACGCCGACTGAGGCCGGTGTGTCCATCGAGGCCATCCTGCATTTCGCCGGCAAGCTGCCGATCCTTGGCGTCTGCCTCGGCCACCAGAGCATCGGCCAGGCCTACGGCGGCGACGTGGTGCGTGCACGCCAGGTGATGCACGGCAAGACCAGCCCGGTGTTCCATGCGGACAAGGGCGTATTCGCCGGCCTCAACAACCCGCTCACCGTGACCCGCTATCATTCTCTGGTGGTCAAGCGTGAGACCCTGCCGGATTGCCTGGAGATGACGGCCTGGACGCAGCATGAAGACGGCTCGGTCGACGAAATCATGGGCCTGCGCCACAAGACCCTGAACGTCGAGGGCGTGCAGTTCCACCCCGAGTCCATCCTCACCGAGCAGGGCCACGAACTGTTCGCCAACTTCCTCAAGCAGACCGGAGGCGTGCGCGCATGAATATCAAGGAAGCCCTCAACCGCATCGTCGCTCAGCTCGATCTGACCACCGAGGAAATGCAGGCGGTCATGCGCGAGATCATGACCGGCCAGTGCACCGACGCGCAGATCGGTGCCTTCCTCATGGGCATGCGCATGAAGAGCGAGACCATCGACGAGATCGTCGGTGCCGCTAGCGTCATGCGTGAGCTGGCTGCGCCGGTGGTGATCGATGCCGAGCGTCTGGTCGATACCTGCGGTACCGGCGGCGACGGCATGAACATCTTCAACGTCTCCACCGCGGCGGCCTTCGTCGTCGCAGCGGCTGGAGGCAAGGTGGCCAAGCATGGCAACCGCGCGGTGTCAGGCAAGAGCGGCAGCGCCGATCTTCTGGACGCTGCGGGCGTCTACCTGGGGCTCAAGCCCGAGCAGGTAGCGCGCTGCGTCGAAAGCGTCGGGGTCGGTTTCATGTTCGCCCCGTCTCATCACGGTGCGATGAAGCATGCCATCGGCCCGCGCCGCGAGCTGGGCCTGCGCACCATCTTCAATATGCTCGGCCCGATGACCAATCCGGCGGGCGCCAAGCATCAGGTGATCGGCGTGTTCAGCCAGGCGCTGTGTCGTCCCATGGCTGAAGTGTTGCAGCGCCTGGGCAGCGAGCACGTGCTGGTGGTGCATGCGCAGGACGGCCTTGACGAAATCAGCCTGGCCGCGCCGACCTTCGTCGCCGAGCTCAAGGACGGCAAGGTCAGCGAGTACCGTATCCAGCCCGAGGATTTCGGCATCAAGAGCCAGAGCCTGATCGGTCTGACCGTCGACAACGCCGAGCAGTCGCTGGAGCTGATCCGCGACGCGCTGGGCCGACGCAAGACCGACAATGGCCAGAAGGCTGCCGACATGATCGTGCTCAATGCCGGTGCTGCACTCTATGCTGCCGACCATGCCAGCAGCCTGCGCGAAGGCATCCAGCTGGCGCATGACGCCCTGCATACCGGCCTGGCGCGTGAGAAGCTGGAAGAGCTGGTGTCCTTTACCGCGGTATTCAAACAGGAGAACGAAGGGTGAGCGTACCAACCGTACTGGAGAAGATCGTCGCCCGTAAGTTCGAAGAAGTGGCGGCCCGTCGTGCCCAGGTCAGCCTGGCCGAACTCGAAGCCGCCGCGCGCAGCGCCGACGCCCCGCGTGGCTTTGCCCGTGCGCTGTTGGAACAAGCGGCGCGCAAGCAGCCGGCGGTAATCGCCGAGATCAAGAAGGCCTCGCCAAGCAAGGGCGTGATTCGCGAGAACTTCGTACCGGCCGAGATTGCCCGGAGCTACGAGGCCGGTGGTGCCACCTGCCTGTCGGTGCTGACCGATATCGACTTCTTCCAGGGTGCCGATCAATACCTGCAGCAGGCACGTGCCGCCTGCGCACTGCCGGTGATCCGCAAGGACTTCATGGTCGATCCTTACCAGATCGTCGAAGCTCGTGCGATCGGCGCCGACTGCGTGCTGCTGATCGTCTCCTGCCTGGATGACGTGCGTATGGCCGAACTGGCCTCGGTGGCCAAGGACGTGGGCCTCGACGTGCTGGTCGAGGTGCATGATGGCGACGAACTGGAGCGTGCGCTGACCACCCTGGACACGCCGTTGGTGGGCATCAACAACCGCAACCTGCACACCTTCGATGTCAGCCTGGAAGCCACGCTCGACCTGCTGCCGCGCATTCCGCGTGACCGCCTGGTGGTGACCGAGAGCGGCATCCTCAACCGCGCCGATGTTGAGCTGATGGAAATCAACGAGGTGTATGCCTTCCTGGTCGGCGAGGCCTTCATGCGTGCGGAAAGCCCCGGCAGCGAACTGCAGCGCCTGTTCTTTCCCGAGCGCGGTCGACCTGCCGTGATCGGCACCGACCCCGAATAGCGCGCATGAAAAAGCCGGCAATCAAGCCGGCTTTTTATTGGGTGGGTTTCAGCGGGTGCCGAAGACCACCATGGTCTTGCCTTTGACGTGTACCAGGCCCTGTTCTTCCAGGGACTTGAGCACGCGGCCGACCATCTCGCGCGAGCAGCCGACGATGCGGCCGATTTCCTGGCGGGTGATCTTGATCTGCATGCCGTCCGGATGGGTCATGGCGTCCGGCTGCTTGCACAGATCGAGCAGGGTACGCGCGACGCGGCCAGTCACATCGAGGAAAGCCAGGTCGCCGACCTTGCGCGTGGTGTTGCGCAGGCGCTCGGCCATCTGGCTGCCCAGGGCGAAGAGGATGTCCGGATCCTGCTGAGTCAATTCGCGGAACTTGGCGTAGCTGATTTCCGCGACCTCGCACTCGGTCTTGGCGCGAACCCAGGCACTGCGCTCTTTCTCAGTACCTTCCTTTTCGAACAGACCCATCTCGCCGAAGAAGTCGCCGGCATTGAGATAGGCAATGATCATCTCGCGGCCGTCGTCATCCTCGATGAGGATGGTGACCGAACCTTTGACGATGAAGAAGAGTGTTTCGCAGCGATCGCCCGCGTAAATGATGGTGCTTTTGGAGGTGTAGCGACGGCGATGACAGTGTGCGAGAAGCTTATCGATGTTCTTGATTTTAGGTGTAAGGGTAATAGCGACCATGCCCGAGTCCCGAATATAGAAAA
Source organism: Pseudomonas sp. C11 (assembly GCF_034683865.1). Classification (NCBI taxonomy): domain Bacteria; kingdom Pseudomonadati; phylum Pseudomonadota; class Gammaproteobacteria; order Pseudomonadales; family Pseudomonadaceae; genus Pseudomonas; species Pseudomonas sp. C11. Next base: position 14,479 of record NZ_JAWIIP010000003.1, on the reverse strand, counting down.
GTAGGCCTTTGTCCAACAGGCAATTTCTTATTAGTTATCCGGCCAAGTGTGCCAGCATTCCGGCGCCAGCTTAACAGACGCAGGAAAGCACGGGCGTTTTTTGTGACCTGGCTAACACAGCCTAGTTGAACTTTGACGTACCGGTCATGCAACGGCACGGTCTTGGCCTGTGCTAATCTGCGTGCCTTTGCAAAGCTACGGAGCCTGGATAGATGAAAGCGCGCGTGCAGTGGGCCGGCGAAGCCCTGTTCCTCGGTGAGTCCGGCAGCGGCCATGCCGTTGTAATGGATGGTCCGCCCGAGGCTGGCGGCCGTAACCTGGGTGTTCGACCGATGGAGATGGTGCTGATCGGTCTCGGTGGCTGCAGCAACTTCGACGTGGTCAGCATTCTGCGCAAGGGTCGTCAGCCGGTGGAAAGCTGCGAGGTGTTCCTCGACGCCGAGCGTGCGACCGAAGAACCCAAGGTATTCACCAAGATTCACCTGCACTTCGTGGTCAAGGGGCGCGGGCTGAAGGAAGCCCAGGTCAAACGTGCCGTTGAACTGTCAGCGGAAAAATACTGCTCGGCTTCGATCATGCTGGGACGCGGTGGCGTGGACATCAGCCACGACTACGAGATCGTCGAGCTGGGCTGAGCCTGGTTTACGCATTTGACAAGGGCGCCATTCAGACTGTGTGAAAACTACTGCGCTCGGCCATGCTGCGTTAAAAAACGGCTCAAAATGCTCATTTACAGCTCGTAAACTGCGCTTTCTCGCCGTTTTTTGCCTTGCCTGACCTTCGCTCGCTACGTTTTCACAGGGTCTGATTCGGCGCCCTTGTCGTTTCAGACGCGGTAGGTGCTCTTGGTCATGACCTTCGACAGCAGGGTCATGCCGAATTTGATCGGCGCCGGGAAGCGTACGCCGCCAGCCGCCAGCGCACTGTTGGCATGCTGCTGCTCGTCGATGCGCATCTGCTCGAGGATGGCGCGTGATTTGGCGTCGTGCTCGGGCAGTTGCTCCAGGTGTTCATCCAGATGTTTGCACACCTGGTCTTCGGTGGCCGCGACGAAGCCCAGGCTGACACGATCACTGACCAGGCCGGCGACGGCGCCGACACCGAAGGACAGACCGTAGAACAGCGGGTTGAGCACGCTCGGCTGGCTACCCAGCTCTCGAATGCGCTGTTCGCACCAGGCCAGGTGGTCGATTTCCTCATCGGCCGCATGTTCCATGGCGCTGCGCACTTCCGGCAGCTTGGCGGTCAGCGCCTGGCCCTGATAGAGCGCCTGGGCGCAGACTTCGCCGGTGTGGTTGATGCGCATCAGACCGGCTACATGACGGGACTCATCGCTGCTCATCTCGCTTTCGTTCTGCACGATGGCGGGCGAGGGGCGGCCCGATGCGCCGCTGAAAGGCAGCAGGGTGCGCAGGGCGGCATCGGCCTGCAGCAGCAGGCGGTCGACGGGGGAATACTGGCGTTCGCTGGCCATGGGGCACCTCCGGGTGGAACGACGCCCTAGTCTACTGCAAAGTTGCGCGAGCGTCCGCGCTCAGGGCAGTTCGCGCAGCACGCGAAAGCCCAGCGCATAGTCACGATGCTGCGGCTGCTTGAGGTCGCGCATGCTGCTGCGCAGGTAGACCGGGCCGCTGTTCCAGGCGCCGCCGCGCACCGCGCGGGGGCTCTCGTCGAGCAGGGCGGCGATTTGCGTTTCGCTGCCGTCGAAACGCTGGGTGAAGTTCGAGGCCGTCCACTCCCAGACATTGCCCGCCGTGTCATGCAGGCCGAAATCATTGGCCGGAAACTGACCGACGGCAGCGGTCTTGTTGCGCAGTAGCCGTGAGGTGGCGCAACCGCGGCAATGAGCGCGAGGTGCCCGCTCATCGCTGTCGAGTTCGTCGCCCCACCAGTAGTAACTCTCGCTGCCACCGCGTGCGGCGTATTCCCACTCGGCTTCCGTCGGCAAGCGATAGCGGGCGCCGGTCTGCTGCGACAGCCAGCGCGTGTAGGCTTGCGCTTCATGCCAGGACACGTGGATTACCGGTCGCTGGGCCGAGAGCCCCCAACCTTCGTTGTCCGGCATCGCTTGCCCGGTGGCTTCGGCGTAGCGGCGCCAGTCGGCGAAGGTGACCTCGTGACGGCCGATGGCGAAAGGGCGTTCGAACATGATGGAGCGCTGTGGACGCTCGTTATCATTGCCCTTGCCGCTACCATCGCCCATGAGGAACTGGCCTGCCGGCACTCTGACCAGCTCGGGGCCGTGTCCTGCGATGTGCAAGGCGTCGCGAAAGGGCTCGCTGGCGCCAGCCGGTAGCGTGGTCAGACCCAGGCTCGCGCCGATCATCATGGCAGTGAAACGGCTCACGTCCGGCACTTGCATGGTGCGAGGCCTGCGGCGACGATCTGTATTCAGCCAACCCATGCAGCGGTTCCCGTCATTGCCAAACGACGGATGGTAAACCCGGGCGAGTGGCGGGCCAACTTTCACAAGGAGCATGTGTTGAAGAACGATATTCACGACCTGGGCTTGGTGCTGGATTCCAAGGTCAAGCTGGTGGTCATCGAGTCCTGGGATGAGCCCCGCGTGCTGGAGACTCTGACGGGCCTGGCGGTCAAGCGTGGGCTAGGCCTGCACACCTGGTCGGTGACCGAAGGCTTGCAAAGCCTGGGTTTCGGCGGCGCGGATGTCGGTGAGTCGCCAACGCTGGAGCCGGAAGCGGCGCTGCGTCTGATCAAGGCCGATCCGCAACCGAATCTCTACGTGATGTGCGACCTGCATCCCTTCCTCGACGAAAATCCCCGTTTGGTACGCCTGATCAAGGAAATCGCCATGAGTGAGGCCGCGCACAAGCCGACTCTGGTACTGGTTTCCCACGCGCTCAAGCTGCCGCCGGAAGTGCAGCGCTATGCGGCCCGCTTCAGCCTTTCCCTGCCGTCCGAAGACGAGTTGCTGAGCATCGTGCGTGACGAGGCTACACGCTGGAGCGAAGGCAATCGCGGCGCGCGAGTGCGTACCGACAACCGCACCCTGCAGCAGGTGGTGAAGAACCTGCGCGGCCTCAGTCATGCCGAGGCGCGAGCGCTGGCGCGCAACGTGATCTGCGATGACGGGGCGATCACCCAGGAAGATATTCCCGAGCTGAACAAGACCAAGTTCCAGTTGCTGGATCTGGAGGGCGTGCTCAGTTTCGAGTACGACACCGCACGCTTCGCCGAGGTCGGCGGGCTGGTCAATCTCAAGCGCTGGCTGGCCGAGCGCCAGGCCGGTTTCCTCGAGGGCAAGCTGATCGATGCGCCCAAGGGCGTCATGCTGGTCGGCGTTCAGGGTGGCGGCAAGAGCCTGGCGGCCAAGGCCGTGGCCGGACTCTGGGGCTTGCCGCTACTGCGCCTGGATTTTGCCTGTCTCTACAACAAATTCTTCGGCGAGACCGAGCGCAACCTGCGCGAGGCGCTGCGTCTTGCTGAGCAAATGGCGCCCTGCGTGCTGTGGATGGACGAGGTAGAGAAAGGCCTGGCCAGTGGTGATCATGACGGCGGTGTGAGCCTGCGCGTGCTCGGCACCCTGCTGACCTGGATGGCCGAGCGCAAGGCGCCGGTGTTCGTCGTGGCCACGGCCAATGCCATCGACCGCTTGCCGCCTGAGCTGGTGCGCAAGGGGCGGTTCGATGAGTTGTTCTTCGTCGACCTGCCCAGCGCCGAAGTCCGCGTCGACATCTTCCGTATTCATCTGGAGCGCCGCGAGCTGGAAGCGGGCCGCTTCGATCTGATTCAGTTGGCCGAGGCCAGCGAGGGCTTTTCCGGCGCGGAGATCGAGCAGGCCGTGGTCAGCGCCCTGTATGCTGGGCAGGCGCAGCAACAGGCGGTCGACCAGGCGCTGTTGCTGCGTGCCCTGCAAGGCACCTCGCCTTTGTCGGTGGTGATGGCCGAGAACCTGGCGGCCTTGCGCCACTGGGCGCACGGCCGTACGGTCGATGCAGGCTAGAACAGGTGGATTAGCGCCGGCTGAACGGCCGCGTAAAGCGGGCTGTCAGCTTGCGTACCAGCCAGCGCGGAGCCAGGCGCGGCCAGTTGGCTAGCAACCGGTTGCGCCAGTTGGGAATGATCAGCGCGCGGTTCTTCTCCAGCGCGCGTACGGTGAGCAGGGCCACTTCGTCGGCATTCATCATCCAGGCGCTGCGCTCCAGATTGGAGACGTCCATCCGTGCGCTGCGGAAGAAGGCGGTACGGGTCGGCCCGGGGCACAGCACCGAAACGCGCACGCCATAGTGGCGCAGCTCTTCGCGCAGCCCCTCGCTGAAGTGCAGTACATAGGCCTTGCTGGCGTAGTAGCTGCTCATCCACGGGCCAGGCTGGAAGGCGGCGACCGAGGCGACGTTGAGGATCTGCCCGCCGCCTTGCAAGGCCATGCGTTTGCCGAGCGCGTGGCTCAGGCGCGTGACGGCGACGATATTCACTTCCAGTTGCTCGAGCTCGCGCATCCAGTCCTGTTCGAGGAAGGGGCCGGCGCTACCCAGTCCGGCGTTATTGATCAGCAGATCGATACGCCAGTCGCCTTCCTCCAGCTCCAGCAGCAGCCCGGATATCTGCAGGGGTTTGCCGAGATCGCAAAGGCGGAACAGCACCTCGACCCCGAAACGTTGTGACAGCTCGCTGGCGATGCTTTCCAGGGCGTCGCGACGGCGCGCGACCAGAATCAGGTTGCGGCCCCGGCGTGCCAGGGCCTCGGCAAGCGCCAGGCCAAGACCGCTGGAGGCGCCGGTGATCAATGCATAACTGGGCATGGCAGGCGATCAGCGCGCCTCGCTGTCGCTGGAGTACTCGGACTGGGCGGCACGCTCGACGTAGCTCTGGTACTGCGGCAGAGCGATGGCGGCCAGAATGCCGATGACCGGCACCAGCAGGATCAGCCAGGCCATGACCTTGACCGAGGTGCTGTTGGGCGGCGGTGGCGGGCCATAGCGGTTGGCGCCCTGTGTGCCAGGGATGATCAGCATCAGCAGGGAGAACACGCCGCCGACGACAGGGACGAAGTTGAGCAGCCACAACCAGCCGGACCAACCCATGTCGTGCAGGCGCTGGACGCCGATGCAGACGCTGAATGCCGCCATGGCGAGCATGGCAATGGCGATCAGGATCATGCCCAGTGTTTCCGAGGCGACGGTCAGCCCCGCACCGATCCCGAAAATGGGCAATGCGCACAGCATCATGGCCATGCTCCAACCCAGGTAGCGCACGCGTCCGATGCGGCCACTGACGCTGAGCACCTTGAGTTCGCCGAACTCCGGGAGCTTTTCGGCGACATCCGCGCGTGGCGGGGCGTAGGGCGACGCTGCGGGTTGCGCTACGGCAGCCACCGGCGTGGCAGCCTGTTGTGCCTGACGCGCCAGGTATTTCTCGATGATGATGCCGCAGGCTACGCAGCTCTCTGCCTTGGGCTGTTCGTGCCCGCACTTCGGGCAGCTCATGGACGCTGCGCTGCCTTCGGCCGGCGCGCTATCGGCGTGCTCGTCGGTCGGTACCAGCGTCAAGCTGGCTGCCAGATCCAGCTCCTTGCGCACCCGAGCCCCGGCTTTTTGCAGGGCTTCCAGATACTGATCCGCTTCATGCTCGGCCAGATCCTTTTTCAGGGTCACCGCCGCACCCGTGAACAACGCGTTGATTCGCGCAATATCGCTCTTGAACAGACGCGCGAGGTTTTCCTTGACCGTATCCAGCGCGGCGTCCGGCATCAGTTCGCCGTTGAACACGATCTTGTAGGAGGGTTGATTCATGCGAGCTTCCTTGTCTGCTTGGATTGGGGGCAGAGGCCAGGTGTTTGACGAAAGTGATTCAGCGCAACCAGCGGGTGAAGCGTAGAGCGCCCACAGCCCAGAGCACAAGCGGCCTGCAGCACAATTCACACACTTGGCAGCGTTGACCAGCGTCCAACCAGTTGGCCACCCCGCAACAGACGAATTTCGCGGAACTCGCCGATCACCCCTTCGCTGACCGAGGGCCGCAGAAAGACCCAGTCGCCGACCCGCAGTCGAGTGGCATGGCTGCTGATCAGGCGCTCCTGATTGCGGCTGCGGCCGTATAGCTCATCGTAAGCCAGGCCTTCTGGCGCGACCGGTTGCGCGGGCCAGTGCCCGCCATAGAGGTAGCAGGCCTGCTGGCGATTCGGGGTCCATGCCTCCAGCAAACCCTGCGCCGATTGCACGAAGGGCAGGGCGCCATCGACGACTTTCAGCACCGGGCTGGCGAGCCAGAGGGCTGGCTGGTGTGCTTGCAGTAAATCACTGTCGAAGTCGCCCGGCTTGAGCAGGGCTGAGCCTACTGCGACCTCGTTCAATGGCGTCTCCAGTTGGCTGTGCAACGGGTAGGTCAGGCTGCCGGCGCCATTGAGCAGCGGCTGCTCGGGCCAAATTTCGGAGAAGCCCTGCGCGGTGCTCAGTAGTTCGCGATAGCGTGCGGTAGCCTGGGCGAATGCCTCGGTGGTGCTGATCCAGGGCGGCGCATGCGCCACCTGCGCGTCGTAGCCCATCAGCCCTTGCAGATGCAGATTGGGTTTGTCGCGCTGCAGGCGTTGCAGTACCTGTGACAGGCTCCGAGCATCGGCAAAGCCTCCCCGATGCAGGCCGACATCGAGCTCCAGGGCAATGCGCAGCGGGCGCTGCAGGGCTTCTGCCAGTTCGGCATATTCCTGCAGCCGCGCTGCGCTATCGATCAGCCAGGTCAGTTGTCGATCAGGGGCGAAGGTGCTGTGGCGTGGCAACTGCTGATAGAAACCGAGCGCGGCCTGCACAGGCATCGGCTTGCCCAGCAGCAGATCAGCCTGCGGGAAGCTGCGCGCCAACTGGTTGAGGTGCGGCTGGTGAAAGACCATGAAGCGTTGGGTGTCGAGGCGCTTGGCCAGGTATTCCAGCAGCCCTGGCGATGCCAGCGACTTGACCACCAGGCGCAATTGCAGGCGGTTGCCCAGCAGCCTCCTGATCACCTCGGCGTTCTGGTCGAGTCGGTCGAGGTCGAGCAGCAGTACCGGCAGGCCATCAGTGTCGGCCTTGAGCTGAGTGTTGAGTGACTCGAAATAGGGTGCGTAAGGCCGACCGAGATCGTTGGGGCGCAGTGCCCAGGCCCCTGCCACTCCCAGTAGGCCGAGGCCCAGCAGATGGCGACGTTTCATCGGCTCCAGCGTTGTCCCAGGCGTGCGCTCTGCTGCAGGGCGGCGCGATACTCCTGATCCAGGCGAGCGATCAGCTCGGCTACGCGCGGCAGGTCATCGATACCGCCAGCGCCCTGGCCGGCCGACCACACGGTTTTCCAGGCCTTGGCTTCGTCGTTGATCGGTTTGAGCTTCTCGCCATAGTCGATCGCCGCCTTGTCCTGCAGACGCGTGAGGTCGTAACCGGCCTGCTCCAGGCTTTGGCGCATGAAGCTGGCTGGCACGCCGGAGACGGCCGGCGTGTGGATGATGTCGGCGGCATGCGCCTCCAGCAGCATTCGTTTGTAGGCGTCGGGCGCATCGTTTTCCTGGGTGGCGATGAACCGTGTGCCCATATAGGCGAGGTCGGCGCCGAGCAGTTGGGCGGCGAGAATTTCGTGGCCGTGATTGAGGCAGCCAGCCAACAGCAGGGTCTTGTCGAAGAACTGGCGAATCTCGGCTATCAGGGCGAAGGGACTCCAGGTGCCGGCGTGACCGCCAGCGCCGGCGGCCACGGCGATCAGGCCGTCGACACCAGCCTGTGCTGCCTTTTCTGCGTGGCGGCGGGTGGTCACGTCATGGAAAACCAGGCCGCCATAGGCGTGCACCGCGTCGACGACTTCCTTCACGGCGCCCAGGCTGGTGATCACGATGGGCACGCGCTGCTCGACGCAGATGGCGAGATCGGCCTGCAGGCGCGGATTGCTCGGGTGCACGATGAGGTTGACCGCATAGGGGGTGGCACTGTCGTCGAGGCCGGCGGCGATTTCTTCCAGCCAGGCGCGAAAGCCCGCGCTCTCGCGCTGGTTCAGTGCCGGGAAGCTGCCCACTATGCCGCTGTTGCAGCAGGCCATCACCAGCGCCGGGTTGGAGACCAGGAACATCGGTGCCGCCACCAGTGGCAGGCGCAGGCGTTGTTCGAGCAGGGTGGGCAGAGACATGACGCACTCCTCAGAAGGGGCGAACGACGACCAGAATGACGATGCCGAGCAAGGCCAGCACCGGTGCCTCGTTGAACCAGCGATAGAACACGTGGCTGCGGCTGTTCTCACCACGGGCGAAACGCTTGAGTTGTGCACCGCACACGTGATGGTAGGCCACCAGGGCGACGACCAGCGTGAGCTTGGCGTGCATCCAACCCTGGCTGAAGTAGTAGCTCGGGTTGAGGCTGATCAGCCAGATACCCAGGGCCAGTGTCAGGATCATCGAGGGCATCATGATGCCCCGGTAGAGCTTGCGCTCCATGATGCAGAAACGCTCGTGGCTGGCCGCGTCGCTGCTCATGGCGTGATAGACGAACAGCCGTGGCAGGTAGAACAGGCCGGCGAACCAGCAGACCACGGCGATGATGTGAAAGGCCTTGAGCCACAGATACAGCATGAGCGTTCCTCGGTCAGCGAATGGGGCCGATAGTAGAGGCTGTCACGCTGCTGCGTCACCATCGGGTTTGGCGCCTGGCCGATGCAGCTTTATCATCGGCGGCTTTCCACTCGTTTCTGGCGGAGGCATTTGATGATCAGACGCACGATCGGCGATGAACTGCCAGTGAGCAGGGCGCTCATGCTCCGTGAGCTTGGCGTGTCGAATTCACCTGCGAAACGTCCAGATACGTGCATGATGGCGGCCCGCCCATGAGTGCGGGCTGGGAGATCCGTTTCAGCGATCCGCGGCGCGAACGTCTGCGTCGTCGTCTGTTCTGGTCGCTGCTGCTCGCCATCCCACTCATGTTCGCGGCCGGATGGTTCGTCGCTTACCTGTCGTTCGCGTCGGATGCGGCCAGTAACCAGCAATTGCACACGCGCATCGCCGAGCAGGATCAGGAACTCGAGTTTCTACGTCAGCGTTTGGCGGTCGTCGGCAGTGGCGAGAAGGTTGGTCAGCAGGCGATGGAGCAGAATCGCCGCATCATCAAGCTGCTCGAAGAGCAGATCTTCAAGCTGCAGCAGGACGTGGCGTTCTACAAGGGGGTGCTGGCGCCTGGCAGTCGTCGTGAGGGCTTGCGTATTCGCACGTTCGAACTCCAGGCAACCGATGATCCCCGGCGTTTTCGCTACAAGTTGCTGCTCAGTCGGGTTGGCTCGGCCGAACAGCCCTTGGAGGGCAAGTTGAGTGTCAGCATTCAGGGCAAGCAGGCGGGGAAGGACAGCGTGCTCGCCCTGGCGGCGCTGAGTGAAGAATTCGAGAGCGAGAAGACGCCGTTTTCCTTCAAGCATTTCCAATCGCTGCCCGAGGCCGGGCGATTTGGCGAACTGCTGTTGCCCGAGGGCTTCATGCCGAGTCAGATCAAGGTGGAGGCCACAGTGGAGGGGCAAAAAACGGTGAGTCGTACATTCAAATGGTTAAACAAGGAGTGACACCCGCACATGTGGAATAAAGAGAAGCCCAAGCCGGATCTTCAGCGTTTCAGTGGCAAGACCAGTCTTATTGCGGCGGGCGCTGAGCTGATCGGCGATATGCGTTTTCAGGGCGCTGTGCAGGTCGACGGCCGTGTCACGGGCAATCTGCTCGCTTCCGAGGGGTTGGTGCGTATCAGCGTCGGCGGCACGGTTGAAGGCGAGGTGCGGGCTCCCCATATCGTCATCGATGGCGAGGTGATCGGTGATGTATTCGCGTCGACGCATCTCGAATTGGGCGCCCGTGCTCGGGTACGCGGCAATCTTCATTACGCTTTGATGGAAATGGCCATGGGGGCGCAGATCGAAGGGCGCTTGTGCCCGATCAAGGACGGAGAAGGACGTCCCCTGGAGTTGCCGAAGACGTTGGACGTCGAGCAATAGTTGACCGATTTTCTCGGGCAAGCGGATAATGTCCGCCTAACGCAGTATGGCGCATGTCGCCGGGAGTACAGCATGAGCGTCGAAAGCTTCACCCCTGCCCCCTTGCACTTCACTCAGGGCGCAGCCAACAAGGTGAAGACCCTGGTCGATGAAGAAGGTAATCCGCGCTTGAAGTTGCGTGTATTCGTCACGGGCGGCGGTTGCTCCGGCTTCCAGTATGGCTTCACTTTCGATGAGGACGTCGCCGAGGATGACACCATCGTCGAGCGTGAAGGCGTCAGTCTGGTCGTGGACGCCATGAGCTTCCAGTACCTGGTGGGCTCGGAAGTGGATTATCAGGAAGGTCTGGAAGGCTCGCGTTTCGTGATCAAGAATCCGAATGCCACCACGACCTGCGGATGCGGTTCGTCCTTCTCGATCTGACCGCTTTGTTCCACGAGCGCCGCGTCTTGTACGCGGCGTTTTCGTTTCTGCCCGCCTGGTGAGTCAGGCCGGATAGATCGCGCCCAGTATGCGCAGGCCACGCGCCCCCGTGACACTTGGGCGGTTGGCGGCAATACCCTCGAGGGTGCAGTGCGCCAGCCAGGCAAATGCCATGGCTTCGATCCAGTCCGGATCGATGCCGCAACTGCTGGTGGAGGCCACCTCGGTATTGGCCAGCAGGGCGCTCATTCTCGCCATCAGATGCCGATTGTGCGCTCCGCCACCACAGACCAGCAGTCGGTCTGTCCGTGCTTGAGCGCGTTGCAACGCGTCGCAAATGCAGCGGGCGGTCAGCTCAACCAGCGTGGCCTGTACATCCTGTTCCGCGAGACCAGGGTGATGCTCAAGGTGGCTCATCAGCCAGTTCAGGTTGAACAGTTCGCGTCCCGTGCTCTTGGGGCCTTGCGTCGCGAAGAAAGGATCGCCGAGCAGGTCATCCAGCAACGCTTGCTGTAACGTGCCGCTTTCCCCCCAGGCACCGTCGCGATCGTAGGACTCGCCGCGGCAGTGCTGGATCCAGGCGTCGAGCAGCACGTTGCCTGGCCCACAATCGAAGCCGTGCACGTCCTTCCCTGGGGAGAGCAGGCTCAGGTTGCTGAAGCCCCCGACGTTCAGAACGGCGATGTGTTGCTGTGCCGAGCCAAACAGTGCCTCATGGAAAGCCGGTACCAGCGGCGCGCCCTGGCCGCCTGCCGCGACGTCACGACGCCGGAAATCGGCGACGACACTGATCCCGGTGCGCTCCGCCAGAAGAGCAGGGTTGCCGATCTGAATGGTGAAACCGCGCGCGGGCTCATGGCGCACGGTCTGCCCATGGCTGCCGATAGCGCGAATTTCTTCTGCCGCCAACCCCTGTTGCAGGAGCAGGGTGTTGATGCACTCGGCCGCCAGCTCGGCCCATTGCTGTTCAGCGATCGCGGCGCGTGCCAGTTCGTCGTTGCCGGAGCTGCAGAGTTCCAGCAGCACGCTGCGCAACGATTGCGGCATGGGGCGGTAAAGGGTGGCGACGAGGCGGGTATTGGCGCGGGTCTGTTCTATCAGCGCGATGTCCAGGCCATCCAGGCTGGTGCCGGACATCACGCCGATATAGAGATGAGGCATGGCTTACTGCTTGTTGGCAGCCAGCATGGTGGCGCGCTCTTGATCCATGCGTGCCATCAGCGGTTTGCTCTGTTGCATGAAGCGGGCTTTCTCGTTGGCGGCGATCGGGTCGGCCATCGGCAGCTTCTGGCTCAGAGGATCGACGTGGACACCGTTGACCTGGAACTCGTAGTGCAAGTGAGGCCCGGTGGACAGGCCGGTGGTGCCGATGTAACCGATGATCTGACCTTGCTTGACGTTCACGCCGTTGCGTACGCCTTTGGCGAAGCCTTGCATGTGCGCATAAAGCGTACGGTAGCGCTGGCCATGCTGGAGGATCACGGTATTGCCGTAACCACCGTTGCGACCGGCGAGAACGACCTTGCCATCACCGGCAGCCTTGATCGGTGTGCCACGAGGTGCTGCATAGTCGACACCCTTGTGGGCGCGAATCTTGTTCAGGATCGGATGCTTGCGCCCTGTGGAAAAGCGCGAGCTGATGCGGGCAAAGTCGACCGGGGTGCGGATGAACGCCTTGCGCATGCTCTCGCCATTGGCGGTGTAGTAACTGGTATTGCCCTGGCGGTCGGTATAACGCACGGCGGTGTAAGTCTTGCCGCGATTGGTGAAGCGTGCCGAGATGATATCGCCGGTACCCACACGCTTGCCGTTGACCACCTTGTTTTCATAGATCAGTTCGAACTCGTCGCCATCACGAATATCCATGGCGAAGTCGATGTCGTAGCCGAAGATGTTGGCCAGTTCCATGGTCAGGCCATGAGAAAGGCCTGCGCGTTTTGCCGAGAGAAACAGCGAGCTGTTGATCACCCCGTGGCTGTAAGCCTTGACCACCTCAGGCTTGACCAGGTCGCGCTGGAATTCGTAGCCCTTGTCGCTGCGGCTGAGATGAATGGTTTCCAGATCACTGAGCTTGCTCTGCAAGCTCTTGAGTTTGCCTGCCTCATCGAACTCGAATTGCAGTGCCTGACCTACCTTGAGGCGGCTGAACTCTTTGGCGTCTTTGCTGCTGTCGAGCGCTTCATGCAGATCGTTGGCGCTCAGCCCTACCTTGGCGAATACGGTAGAAAGCGTATCGCCGTTACCGACGATGATGCTTTTATGAGTGGGGTCGTCCGGGGGGAGATCTGCTGTGGTGGGGGTGTCTTCGTCAGCGTCTTCTAGGGCTGCGCTGTTTTCGGCGTCGTCAGAACCTTCATCGATCTGAGCGAATGGAGAGGCAGTTTGATCCGCTGCCTGTCCCGCTCGAAGGTCATCCTTTTCCTCCAGTACCATCTCGGCATCGTTGCCGAGATCCAGGTCGATGAATGTCTTCTGCGCTTCGACTTCACGCGAGGGAAATACCAGCAGGGCCAGGCTCAACAGCGCGGCAACGCCGCTCGCTGCCAGAATATGGGACTTTGGATACAGTGGCGGCGCTTTAGATGTAGAGGTCATAGGGCTGCTTTTGAAGTGAAAAAATGAAGATTAAAAGAAGAGCATGATGAATATGCACTAACTGTATAAAATATAACCAAAACCGCCCAGAGGCAACCCTGCAGACGATGATCGACGCCGGGGCTGCCTCACGCTGAGCAAAACTTGTGATTTGTCGGCGTTCTTGTATGGTTGGTTCCTTTTTGAATACGGTCATTGCGAGTCATTTTATGAAGTCGGTTGAAGAGCAGCTGGCGCTGATCAAGCGCGGTGCGGAAGAGGTTCTGGTTGAGGCTGAGCTGATCGAAAAGCTAAAGCGTGGTCAGCCGCTGCGGATCAAGGCGGGTTTCGACCCAACTGCGCCGGATCTTCATCTCGGCCACACCGTCCTTATTAATAAGCTGCGCCAGTTTCAGGAGCTTGGCCATCAGGTGGTCTTCCTGATTGGTGACTTCACCGGGATGATCGGCGACCCGAGCGGCAAGAGCGCCACTCGTCCGCCGCTGACGCGCGAGCAGGTACTGGATAACGCCGAGACCTATAAGCAGCAGGTCTTCAAGATCCTAGATCCGGCCAAGACCGAGGTTGCGTTCAACTCCACCTGGATGGATCAGCTCAAGCCGGCTGACTTCATTCGCCTGGCTTCGCAGTACACCGTGGCGCGTATGCTCGAACGCGATGACTTCGATAAGCGCTACACCGGCAATCAGCCCATTGCCATTCATGAGTTTCTCTACCCGCTGGTACAGGGCTATGACTCCGTGGCGCTCAAGGCCGACGTCGAGCTGGGCGGTACCGATCAGAAGTTCAACCTGCTGATGGGGCGTGAGCTGCAGCGCGCCTATGGTCAGGAATCGCAGTGCATCGTCACCATGCCGTTGCTGGAAGGCCTCGATGGCGTGAAGAAGATGTCGAAGTCGCTGGGCAACTACGTCGGCATCCAGGAAGCGCCGGGCGTGATGTACAGTAAACTGGTTTCCATGCCTGACGCCTTGATGTGGCGTTACTTCGAGCTGCTCAGCTTCCGCAGTATGGAGGAGATCGCGCAGTTCAAGCGTGATGTCGAGCAGGGGGCAAACCCGCGTGACATCAAGATCAAGCTGGCTGAAGAGCTCGTTGCGCGTTTCCATGATGAGGAGGCGGCTGCCAATGCGCACCGTTCTGCCGGCAATCGTATGAAAGACGGCGAGCTGCCCGAGGATCTGCCTGAGGTAGAGCTGACCTCTGCTGAAGATATGCCGATCTCCTCCGTCCTTAATAAGGCAGGCCTGGTTAAGAACGCAGCCGTAGCTCGTGATCTTCTCGGCTCGGGTGGTGTGCGTGTTGATGGTGAAGTGGTTGATCGTGCCTTCCTGTTCAAGGTTGGGGCGACCCATGTCTGTCAGGCCGGCAAAAAAGCCTTTGCGCGCATTACGCTCAAGGCTGAGTAATAAAACTGCAATTAAAGCTTGACGCGCATTCTGCTGGATGTAGAATGCGCGCCACTTCAGCGATGAAGCGCTTCAAAAACTTCTTGTTAATCAATAAGTTAAGTTGAATGAAG
>NZ_JAWIIP010000029.1:0-1677 GCF_034683865.1 Pseudomonas sp. C11 | reverse complement strand
GGCCCAGACCGTGTAAAAACGCAGCAAGTGATGGCAATCAACTGCCGGTGGATTTTCTCAGCGTCCAGAAGGCCGCCGGATGCCCAATCAGGCGCATTCGGTGATTCTGGTTGCTATGGCATTTTAGGCTTCGGCACGACTGATGGAGGACGGTAGGACTCGTAAAACAGGCCTCAGGCCTTCATCGCTGCCATCAGGGCACCGCTGCCCAGCAAGTTCAACACGCGTTTGAAGTTGTAGGCGAGCACATGCAGGCTCATCTCGGTGCTCACCCGGTCGAGTGTTCGGGTGAGGAAATGAGTAGCGCCCATCCAGGCCTTCAACGTGCCGAACGGATGCTCCACCGTCTGACGGCGGATGCGCATCATCTCCGGTGCCTGATCCAGGCGAGTCTGCATCGCATCGAGCACCGACTCATGCTCCCAGCGACTCACCCGGCGTTGTGCGCTCGGTGTGCACTGATCTTTCAACGCACACCTTTGGCAGTTCGAACTCCAGTAACGGTGCAGCTTTAGTCCTTTCTCGACGTGTGAGAAGCGCCAGATCAGGCTTTGCCCTGCTGGGCAACGGTACTCGTTCCTTGCTGCGTCATAGATGAAGTCACCTTTGCCAAAGCGGCCAGCCGCTGTCGCTCCCGACGTCAGCGTCTTGGGCACGAAAGCGGTGATGCCAGCTTCGTGGCAGGCGAGGATTTCCTCACTCTTGAAATAGCCTCGGTCAGCGACCACCGAGAGCGCTTCCACGCCCATCGCTTCCCGCGCCTGCATGGCCACGTTACTCAATTGGTCACGGTCGACACCGTCGTTGGTGACTTCGTGCGTCACGATCAGGTGATGCTTCGCATCGACCGCAGCTTGGACGTTGTAACCGACCATCCCGGTGCCGCGCGTCATCATCGAGCGGGCATCTGGATCGGTCAGGGAGATCTGCTTGTCCGGGGCGGACTCAAGCTGAGCCCCGATATCTCGCAGTTCCTGCATCTTGGTTTTCAGGGCGGCAATCTTGCTGTGCAGACGCTCTGCCTTGGCCTGTGCCACCACGGGCTCCTGCCGGTCGGCAGTATCTAGCGCAGTCAGGTAGCGGCTGATGCTGGATTCGATTTCCTCCATCCGCCGTTGCAACTTAGCACTGGTGAAGTTGCGATCACGATTGTTGACCGCCTTGAACTTGCTGCCGTCGATAGCCACTAGCGCTTCGGCGAACAGACCGAGCTGCTGGCACAGTACGACGAACTGCCGACAAGCGCCGCGGATGGCCTTGCCGTTATCCTTGCGGAAGTTGGCGATGGTCTTGAAGTCCGGCATCAAACGTCCGGTCAACCACATCAGCTCAACGTTGCGCTGGGTCTCTCGCTCAAGGCGGCGACTGGACTGGATGCGATTGAGGTAGCCGTAGATGTAGATCTTCAGCAGGACGGCAGGATGGTAAGCAGGCCTACCAGTTTCTGCGGGGACAACACCCGCGAAACCGAGTCGACCAAGGTCGAGTTCATCGACGAACACATCGACCACACGCACCGGGTTGGTGTCCGCCACGTAGTCATCCAGGCTCTCGGGAAGCAACACACTTTGGCCTCGATGCTCTCCCTGGATAAAACGCTTCATCGGCATTCCCCACTGATTTGAATCCATCAAATCACAGCAAGGTCGATGCCAGCGTTTTTACACAGCCTGGGCC
>NZ_JAWIIP010000028.1:0-5764 GCF_034683865.1 Pseudomonas sp. C11 | reverse complement strand
CAAAGAAGAAACCCCAGACCGCTAGGCGATCTGGGGTTTCGTATAGGAGCTTGACGATGACCTACTCTCACATGGTGAAGCACCACACTACCATCGGCGATGCGTCGTTTCACTACTGAGTTCGGGATGGGATCAGGTGGTTCCAACGCTCTATGGTCGTCAAGCAATTCGGTTGGGATGTCGCGGTTAGGCGCTATCCCTTGGATACGTGATAGAGGCTTGTAGCTCTCGCAAATTTTCGGCTTTCTGTCGACTTCACCATCGACACCCTCTGCGTTGAGGGCAGATTGTTTGGGTGTTATATGGTCAAGCCTCACGGGCAATTAGTATTGGTTAGCTCAACGCCTCACAGCGCTTACACACCCAACCTATCAACGTCGTAGTCTTCGACGGCCCTTTAGGGGAATCAAGTTCCCAGTGAGATCTCATCTTGAGGCAAGTTTCCCGCTTAGATGCTTTCAGCGGTTATCTCTTCCGAACATAGCTACCCGGCAGTGCCACTGGCGTGACAACCGGAACACCAGAGGTTCGTCCAACCCGGTCCTCTCGTACTAAGGTCAGCCCCTCTCAAATCTCAAACGTCCACGGCAGATAGGGACCGAACTGTCTCACGACGTTCTAAACCCAGCTCGCGTACCACTTTAAATGGCGAACAGCCATACCCTTGGGACCGGCTTCAGCCCCAGGATGTGATGAGCCGACATCGAGGTGCCAAACACCGCCGTCGATATGAACTCTTGGGCGGTATCAGCCTGTTATCCCCGGAGTACCTTTTATCCGTTGAGCGATGGCCCTTCCATACAGAACCACCGGATCACTAAGACCTACTTTCGTACCTGCTCGACGTGTCTGTCTCGCAGTCAAGCGCGCTTTTGCCTTTATACTCTACGACCGATTTCCGACCGGTCTGAGCGCACCTTCGTACTCCTCCGTTACTCTTTGGGAGGAGACCGCCCCAGTCAAACTACCCACCATACACTGTCCTCGATCCGGATGACGGACCAGAGTTAGAACCTCAAGGTTGCCAGGGTGGTATTTCAAGGATGGCTCCATGAGAACTGGCGTCCCCACTTCAAAGCCTCCCACCTATCCTACACAAGCAAGCTCAAAGTCCAGTGCAAAGCTATAGTAAAGGTTCACGGGGTCTTTCCGTCTAGCCGCGGATACACTGCATCTTCACAGCGATTTCAATTTCACTGAGTCTCGGGTGGAGACAGCGCCGCCATCGTTACGCCATTCGTGCAGGTCGGAACTTACCCGACAAGGAATTTCGCTACCTTAGGACCGTTATAGTTACGGCCGCCGTTTACCGGGGCTTCGATCAAGAGCTTCGCTTGCGCTAACCCCATCAATTAACCTTCCGGCACCGGGCAGGCGTCACACCCTATACGTCCACTTTCGTGTTTGCAGAGTGCTGTGTTTTTAATAAACAGTCGCAGCGGCCTGGTATCTTCGACCGGCATGGGCTTACGTAGTAAATACTTCACCCTCACCGGCGCACCTTCTCCCGAAGTTACGGTGCCATTTTGCCTAGTTCCTTCACCCGAGTTCTCTCAAGCGCCTTGGTATTCTCTACCTAACCACCTGTGTCGGTTTGGGGTACGGTTCCTAGTTACCTGAAGCTTAGAAGCTTTTCCTGGAAGCATGGCATCAACCACTTCGCATTCTAAAAGAACGCTCGTCATCAGTTCTCGGCCTTGATCTCCCGGATTTACCTAAGAAATCAGCCTACCACCTTAAACACGGACAACCAACGCCGTGCTGGCCTAGCCTTCTCCGTCCCTCCATCGCAGTAACTAGAAGTACGGGAATATTAACCCGTTTCCCATCGACTACGCATTTCTGCCTCGCCTTAGGGGCCGACTAACCCTGCGTCGATTAACGTTGCGCAGGAAACCTTGGTCTTTCGGCGTGGGTGTTTTTCACACCCATTGTCGTTACTCATGTCAGCATTCGCACTTCTGATACCTCCAGCAAGCTTCTCAACTCACCTTCACAGGCTTACAGAACGCTCCTCTACCGCTCACACCTAAGTGTGAACCCGTAGCTTCGGTGTATGGTTTGAGCCCCGTTACATCTTCCGCGCAGGCCGACTCGACTAGTGAGCTATTACGCTTTCTTTAAAGGATGGCTGCTTCTAAGCCAACCTCCTAGCTGTCTAAGCCTTCCCACATCGTTTCCCACTTAACCATAACTTTGGGACCTTAGCTGACGGTCTGGGTTGTTTCCCTTTTCACGACGGACGTTAGCACCCGCCGTGTGTCTCCCGTGCTGACACTTGCTGGTATTCGGAGTTTGCATCGGTTTGGTAAGTCGGGATGACCCCCTAGCCGAAACAGTGCTCTACCCCCAGCAGTGATACACGAGGCGCTACCTAAATAGCTTTCGAGGAGAACCAGCTATCTCCGAGCTTGATTAGCCTTTCACTCCGATCCACAGGTCATCCGCTAACTTTTCAACGGTAGTCGGTTCGGTCCTCCAGTCAGTGTTACCTAACCTTCAACCTGCCCATGGATAGATCGCCCGGTTTCGGGTCTATACCCAGCGACTAAAGCGCCCTATTAAGACTCGCTTTCGCTACGCCTCCCCTATTCGGTTAAGCTCGCCACTGAATATAAGTCGCTGACCCATTATACAAAAGGTACGCAGTCACCCAACAAAGTAGGCTCCCACTGCTTGTACGCATACGGTTTCAGGTTCTATTTCACTCCCCTCTCCGGGGTTCTTTTCGCCTTTCCCTCACGGTACTGGTTCACTATCGGTCAGTCAGTAGTATTTAGCCTTGGAGGATGGTCCCCCCATATTCAGACAAGGTTTCTCGTGCCCCGTCCTACTCGATTTCATTGATAAGAGCGTTTCGTGTACGGGGCTATCACCCACTACGGCGGCACTTTCCAGAGCCTTCCACTACACTCAAATCAACTTAAGGGCTAGTCCCCGTTCGCTCGCCACTACTTAGGGAATCTCGGTTGATTTCTTTTCCTCAGGGTACTTAGATGTTTCAGTTCCCCTGGTTCGCCTCTTGCACCTATGGATTCAGTACAAGATACCTAGGTTATCCTAGGTGGGTTCCCCCATTCAGAGATCTCTGGATCACAGTCTGTTTGCCGACTCCCCAAAGCTTTTCGCAGGCTACCACGTCTTTCATCGCCTCTGACTGCCAAGGCATCCACCGTATGCGCTTCTTCACTTGACCATATAACCCCAAGCAATCTGGTTACTGTCTCAATCGTGAAGACGACATTCGCCGAAAATTTGCGTCTTGAGAACTACAAATTTTGCCTTGATTAACAACGTGCAGTGAAACACGCTGTTAGTCACTTCTATCACATATCCAAATTTTTAAAGAACGATTATTACCGGTCAAAAGACCAGAAATCAGCACTCGACAGGTTCAACCTGAAGCGCTCATTTCTGAACTCTCTACGATCATGCTGTAATGGTGGAGCCAAGCGGGATCGAACCGCTGACCTCCTGCGTGCAAAGCAGGCGCTCTCCCAGCTGAGCTATGGCCCCGTAAACATCTGCACCTGAATTGGTAGGTCTGGGCAGATTTGAACTGCCGACCTCACCCTTATCAGGGGTGCGCTCTAACCAACTGAGCTACAGACCTATAACAGGGTCGCCGCGTTACAGCATCGTCTTCTACAGTGAATCAAGCAATTCGTGTGGGAGCTTATGAGAAAGCTGAAGTCTTCGATTAAGGAGGTGATCCAGCCGCAGGTTCCCCTACGGCTACCTTGTTACGACTTCACCCCAGTCATGAATCACTCCGTGGTAACCGTCCCCCCGAAGGTTAGACTAGCTACTTCTGGAGCAACCCACTCCCATGGTGTGACGGGCGGTGTGTACAAGGCCCGGGAACGTATTCACCGTGACATTCTGATTCACGATTACTAGCGATTCCGACTTCACGCAGTCGAGTTGCAGACTGCGATCCGGACTACGATCGGTTTTATGGGATTAGCTCCACCTCGCGGCTTGGCAACCCTTTGTACCGACCATTGTAGCACGTGTGTAGCCCTGGCCGTAAGGGCCATGATGACTTGACGTCATCCCCACCTTCCTCCGGTTTGTCACCGGCAGTCTCCTTAGAGTGCCCACCATAACGTGCTGGTAACTAAGGACAAGGGTTGCGCTCGTTACGGGACTTAACCCAACATCTCACGACACGAGCTGACGACAGCCATGCAGCACCTGTGTCTGAGTTCCCGAAGGCACCAATCCATCTCTGGAAAGTTCTCAGCATGTCAAGGCCAGGTAAGGTTCTTCGCGTTGCTTCGAATTAAACCACATGCTCCACCGCTTGTGCGGGCCCCCGTCAATTCATTTGAGTTTTAACCTTGCGGCCGTACTCCCCAGGCGGTCAACTTAATGCGTTAGCTGCGCCACTAAAATCTCAAGGATTCCAACGGCTAGTTGACATCGTTTACGGCGTGGACTACCAGGGTATCTAATCCTGTTTGCTCCCCACGCTTTCGCACCTCAGTGTCAGTATCAGTCCAGGTAGTCGCCTTCGCCACTGGTGTTCCTTCCTATATCTACGCATTTCACCGCTACACAGGAAATTCCACTACCCTCTACCGTACTCTAGCTCGCCAGTTTTGGATGCAGTTCCCAGGTTGAGCCCGGGGCTTTCACATCCAACTTAACGAACCACCTACGCGCGCTTTACGCCCAGTAATTCCGATTAACGCTTGCACCCTTCGTATTACCGCGGCTGCTGGCACGAAGTTAGCCGGTGCTTATTCTGTTGGTAACGTCAAAACACTAACGTATTAGGTTAATGCCCTTCCTCCCAACTTAAAGTGCTTTACAATCCGAAGACCTTCTTCACACACGCGGCATGGCTGGATCAGGCTTTCGCCCATTGTCCAATATTCCCCACTGCTGCCTCCCGTAGGAGTCTGGACCGTGTCTCAGTTCCAGTGTGACTGATCATCCTCTCAGACCAGTTACGGATCGTCGCCTTGGTGAGCCATTACCTCACCAACTAGCTAATCCGACCTAGGCTCATCTGATAGCGCAAGGCCCGAAGGTCCCCTGCTTTCTCCCGTAGGACGTATGCGGTATTAGCGTTCCTTTCGGAACGTTATCCCCCACTACCAGGCAGATTCCTAGGCATTACTCACCCGTCCGCCGCTAAATCAGAGAGCAAGCTCTCTTCATCCGCTCGACTTGCATGTGTTAGGCCTGCCGCCAGCGTTCAATCTGAGCCATGATCAAACTCTTCAGTTCAATACTGCTTGGGTTTTGAGAAAACCCTAAACTTGGCTCAGCAATCGCAAATAAACTCTCGAATTCACGAGTGTTACTTGTGATGCTGATAATCAGTTGACTACCAGTCTTACCTCACAAGCACCCACACGAATTGCTTGATTCAGTTGTTAAAGAACAGTTGGCTAAGTCTTTCGCCTCAACCGAGGCCGCGCATTCTACAGCAGCCTTTCTATCTGTCAAGCTGTTTTTCGATTTTGTTTCCGGAGAAACTTCTTTCTACTCAACCACTTGCACCTTCGATCAGAGCTTCTTCTCTCCAGCGGGAGGCGCATTCTACAGCGTTCAAACCCGCTGTCAACACCTCTTTTCTACCGCCTTCGATCCACTTGACCGAACCACCAACAGGATCAAACCACCACCCTGTCGACCGACGCGCATTCTACACGCCAGATCCAGCTTTGCAAGCCCTTCATTCAACTTAACTTATTGATTAACAAGAAGTTTTTGAAGCGCTTCATCGCTGAAGTGGCGCGCATTCTACATC
>NZ_JAWIIP010000027.1:0-6019 GCF_034683865.1 Pseudomonas sp. C11 | reverse complement strand
CTACGGCGTGCTCAAATCCGGCAAACCTTTTGACTCACAGCTAGCGATTGCGAGGTGATGAGTAAGACGGTATCTACAGTTGGCGGCGCTGCTGCAGGGCCCGCAGCCGCTCGATCACATAGCGCACATGCAGGTGCAGCTCGTACAGCTGGTTGGAGTACGACAGCGGCACTTCAACCGCTGCCAGTTCGTCTTCCATCTTCTCCAGGCGCTCGATCTCGCTGTCCAGCTCATCCGGCAGGGAGCCTGCGTGCAGCTTGCGGTCGATCTCGCGCAGGTACTTGTACCAGCGGTAGATGCGCGCGCGGATGCGCCACTGGTAGATCGGGCCGACGGCCTTGAACAGCGGGATCATCACCACGATCAGCGGGATCAGCAGGATGATGTAGCGGTCGGCCAGCGAGGCGATGCGAAACGGCAGGTAGCGCTGCAGGATCGGCAGGCCCTTGGCGTAGTAATGCTCGGCATCCTTGTGCAGCTCGAAGGTACGCGGCTCGGCGCTGGGGAAGGTGCCGGCGGCGTCGAGCAGGGTACCGTTCTTCATCACCTCGCGGCTGGCGTCGAGAAACAGTGGCACCAGGCCGGGGTTGAAGTCGTCGTTGACCACCAGCGTGGCCACCGGGGCCAGGGTGACGATGTCGCGATCTGGCGCATTGCTGGCCAGGTCGAGCAGGCCTTCACCGACCTTCACCTGATTGAAGAAGGGCAGGCGCGCCTCGTAGGCGGCCGCGCGACGGAAGTGCGCCAGGGCGATGCCCGAATTGGCCGCCAGTTGTTGCACCAGAGTGTTTCCGCCGGGCCGACGAAGAAGGCGGCGTCCAGCTCGCCGGCCATCAATGCGCGGGCAGCCTTGCCGCCGCCAATGCTCTGCCAGGTATCGGGATACTGCTCTGGGAGGATGGCGTTGGCACCGAGAATGGCGTCGCTGGCGGCGCGTGTACCACTGCCTTCGCCGCCAAGGCCGAGGCGCAGTGGTCGCAGGTCGGCGATACGATCCAGGCTGACCGCACGCCGGTAGAACAGCCACAGCGGCTCCTGATAGATCGCTCCCAGGCTCTGCAACTGGCGTTGTTCGTCGGGCGCCAACTGACGTTCCAGGCCGCTCTGTACCAGGGCGATCTGCACCTCCGGTTTCTTGGCCAGCAGGCGCAGCAGGTTGTCACGCGAGCCAGAGGTTGGTACCAGCGTCAGCTCGAAACCTTCCTTGGCCAGTTCTTCCTTGAGGCGTTCGGCGAACTGCTGATAGGCGCCGCCTTGGGCGCCGGTGGCCATGCTCGCGCTCATCGGCGGTGGCGGTGCGACGAACTGGAACAGCGCCCAAACCAGGCCGGCCACCACCGGGACGATCCACAGGTTGGCCAGGATCATGATTTTCAGGTCATTGAGTACGCGGCGCATGAGGCTTCCTTTCGGCGGGTTCCGTTCAAGGATAGAACCCCATGCGCTTCCAGGTCATCCGCATGGTAGATCGGTGACGCGTGATCCACCTTACGCCAGCGCTTTGTGCCTGGCGCGCAGATGATCGATCAGCAGCAGGGCGCCGAGAAGTGTCACGGCATAGAGGGCATCATTGCCGAGCATCGCCAGTACGGCGGCACAGAGCAGAGTGCTGAGCCCGGCCAGCAGGCGCCAGACGCCGCGCAGCAACACCCAGCCGGCGGCCATGCTGAGCAGGTAGATCACCACGAAGTTGCCGTTGGCGTAGCGAATCAGATCATCCACCGACAGATGCAAGGTGGCCGACAGCACGGCGCACAGCGCGCAACTGATCACCACCAGCAGCAGCGCCTTGCCGGGCACGCCCTGACGGTTGCGCACGGCCAGCGTGGCGGGCAGACGACCTTCCTCGGCCAGGCTCCAGATCAGCCGGGCGAAGCCCTGGATATACACGTTCATCGAGGCAAAGCAGGCCAGGTAACCCAGCACCGCCACCAAGACGCGGGCGCGCTCGCCCAGCAGTTGTTCGAACAGACGGGGTAGGGCAGTGGTGTCGCTGTGCACATCGCCGTAGGTGGCGAAACTCAGTACGGCCACCGAACAGGCCCAGTACACCAGGCCAGCCAGCAGCACACCGAGCAGCAGCGCCAGGGGGAAGTCCCGTTCCGGGTATTTGAACTCCTCGCCCAGATGGGTGAAGGCCTCGATGCCGACGAAGCACCAGAACATCACCCCCAGCGCCGTCGGCAGCAAGTGCCATTGCCCGTCCATCGATGGCAGAAGCGGTTGGCTGGCGCGCGGCAGATCGCCCATCCACCAGATCAGCGCCACGCTTGCGACGATGGCCACGGCGATCATCCCCTGCAGCAAACCCGAGGCTTTCGGCGGGCGCTGGCCGAGCAGGAGGATGGCGCCCAGTGTCGCCAGTTCGATGGCCAGCAGGCCGACACGGTCGAGATCGAACAGCGCCAACCAGAAGCCACTGGCGATATGCAACGCAGCGGGCAGACCGACCGGTAGCACGGCGAGAAACAGCAGAGCGCTGACACTCTCCATGCGCAGACCGAAGGCGCGACCGATCAAGTGCGGTGCGCCGCCGGCATGGGGGAAGCGCCTGCCGAGTTGGGCGAAGGTGAAGGCCACCGGCAACACCAGGGCAATGAGGATCATCCAGGCCCATAGCGACGCCTGGCCCGCCGCCGTGGCCGCCAGGGCCGGCACCACGAAGATGCCAGTGCCGAGCAGCGAGGTGCTGAGCAGGGCGACGCCCTGCAGCAGGCCCAATTCCTTGTTCAATCGACTCATAGGGTATGCTCGTCACTTTTCCAATGCCGCCATGGTAGAGCGCCGCCCGCTTGCAGGCTGTCGCCTTTTGCCGACGAAATGGCGGTTCTGCCCGTCAACCTGATTGCCGCCCGAGAAACACCTCCGTGGACAAGTTCGATCGCCAGATCCTCGCCCTGCTGCGCAGCGACGCGCGCACCTCCGTCAGCCAGATCGCGCGCGAGGTCAACCTTTCCCGTTCGGCCGTCAGCGAGCGGATTCGCCATCTGGAACAGAGCGGGGTGATTCGCGGCTACCACGCCCAGGTCGCGGTGCCGGGCGAGGGCGGGGTCAAGGCCTTCCTCGAGCTCTTCTACCAGAACGGTCGTTGCCAGGATTACGTCGAGCGCATGCGCGAATACCCGGAAATCCGCCATTGCAGCGGCATCAGCGGTGAAACCGACATGCTGGTGCTGGTGGAGGCGCCGAACATGGCGCGCCTGAGCGAAGTGCGCGCGGCCATCGAAGCCTTCCCGCAGATGCAGCGGGTCAAGACCCATATCGTCGTGCAGGACTGGCCGCTATGAGCCTGCGCGTGCTGCACACATCCGACTGGCACCTCGGCCAGCACTTCATGGGCAAGACCCGCCAGGCCGAGCACCAGGCCTTCTGCGCCTGGCTGCTGGAGCAAGTGCGGGCACATGAAGTTGATGTACTGCTGATTGCCGGCGACGTATTCGACACCGGCGCCCCGCCCAGCTATGCCCGCGAGCAGTATTACCGGCTGGTGGTGGAGCTGCGCGATGCTGGCTGCGCCCTGGTGGTGCTCGGCGGCAATCACGACTCACCGGCCATGCTCGGCGAAAGCCGCAGCCTGCTGGCGCAACTGGGCACCCGAGTAGTGCCCGGTGTGGGGCTCGACCTTGCCGAACAGGTGCTGGTACTGAATGATCGCATTGGCCTGCCGGGCGCCATCCTTTGCGCCATCCCCTTTATCCGCCCGCGTGACGTCATGGCCAGCCAGGCCGGGCAAAGCGCGCAGGACAAACAGCAGTCGCTGCAGCAGGCCATCGCCGCGCATTACCGGGCACTGCACGAACTGGCGCTGAGCAAACGTGAGGCGCTGGGCCAGGCACTGCCAATCATCGCCACCGGCCACCTGACCACCGTCGGTGCCAGTGCCAGCGAATCGGTGCGGGAAATCTACGTCGGCAGCCTGGAGGCCTTCCCTACCAGCGCCTTCCCCCCTGCTGACTACATCGCTCTCGGCCATATCCACCGCCCGCAAAAGGTCGGCGGCCTGGAGCATATCCGCTACAGCGGCTCGCCCATTGCCCTGTCCTTCGACGAAGCGCGCCAGCAGAAGGAAGTGCTGCTGCTGGAATTCGACGCTGCCGCGCTGCAATCGATCACGCCCCTGCCCGTGCCGGTATTCCAGCCCATGGCCAGCCTGCGCGGCTCGCTCAAGGAGTTGGCCGATGCCATCGCCGAAATCGCCAAGCAGGGCACGCCCGAAAGGCCCGTATGGCTGGAAGTGCAAGTGAGCACCGACGACTACCTCAGTGACCTGCAAAGCCGCATCAACGCCCTATGCGAAGGTCACCCCGTCGAAGTGCTACGCATCCGCCGCGAGCGAGGCAATGCGGCAGCCAGCCTGGCCAGCGAAGCACGGGAAACGCTGGACGAACTGAGCGTGGAAGATGTCTTCGCCCGCCGCCTGCAACAGGAAACGCTGGAGGAAGAGGATGCTCAGCGTTTGCAGGGTCTGTATCGGCTGGTGTTGGAGGCAGTGCAGGGGCAATAACGACGCGGACGATCCATCGAGAGGGACGCTTATAGCCAAAGTGACACTGAGGGGCTACATCCTGGTGCCGGCAAAGGACTTGCAAGAGGTGCGTCGCGAGCTGATCGACCATCGGCGCTTTAGGGCATCTCTAAAAACGTAGGCGAGGCAGCCAGCGCAAGGCAAAAACAGGCGAAAAGGCGCAGTTTACGCGCTGTAAATGAGCATTTTGAGCCTGTTTTTAACGCAGCGATGGCAACGCAGGTAGTGTTTAGAGGTGCCCTTACGCTGGGCGAGCCTGGTTGTATAGGCTTCACCGTTACCGAGAATGCCGAGAACCCACTGCGTTTCGAGGTTTTTGAGGAGTTTGTTGATCGCCAGGCCTTCGATTTTCATCAGACCCGCGTGCGTGCTTCTCGCTGGGGGCAAGTGACCGTCGACGTGACGCGGCATTATGAGGTTTTCGAGTAGGTCGAAGTATGTAGCCTAGGTAGAGCGCAACGAAACCTAGGGGAGATTCGATGGAATTCGCGTTGCTCTATCATCCGCTGCTCTTGCAAGCACGGTTTGTTGGAGGGGGCGAAAGTTGATCCATGGCTGCGTTTTTGTACAGTCGTAATGGTGGAGCAAAAAGAGGAAGTCAAGCGAATACGTCCAGGCTTTAGAGGCCGGCCAGTAATTTCATGATTTGAAAGGATTTTTTTCTAGAGCAGGTATGCCGATGGTGCGGAGTTAGATGGAAGGCTCTACTATCGCGTTAGTACCGCCTTCCATCTAATCACTGTTAGACTAAATCCTCTATGACAGATTCCTCTGAACTTGATGCATTACCCCTACTAGAAAAAATCATTGCTGCAAACTCTCCAGTTAGTTTGGCTATTTTAGTATTTGCTGCAGTCATATGGATCGCGGGCGGAAATCTTCTGATTAGTTACCATTTTCGAAGGGGGGGAAATAAACGACCAGGGCTATTTTCATTCCCATTTAAGAATTTCAATCGCTTTGAATGGGTTGCTTTATTAGTGCTTTTGCTTACCGTATTTGCCTCATTTTTTATTGCGCTATAAATCAATGATAAGTAACAGTAGCCTAATAAGTGGTTCAAATCGCTCGCTTCGCTCACTGGGACGGGCTAAAGCCCGCCCCTTAACCAAACGTTAGGCGAAGAACACCTATGAAGATCTACGGAACAAGAAGTAATGTGTATGACGCTGTTGATGCGGTAGCTGCACATGGCATTGCCGCTGTGGAGGGAACTAAAACGCCAGCAGTTGAGTATGCGAATAGAATCATCCAATGCTTGGAGCCTTATGCTGATGTAAGACCAAGCATTGGATACCAAAATGTAAGCAATAATGGTTACCTTTATTACGTCTATGACCTCAACCGGTTCTCCACTGGAAGTCCAGAGCTGGAAGAAATAGTTAGCCAAATTGACGAAGATAATGCCTAACAATCATATATGGACTCTCCCCACAAGTAGTGAGTAAAGCTTTGCCTTTGCACCTGTCGTCAGCGCGGTTGCATTCGTATATC
>NZ_JAWIIP010000026.1:0-11195 GCF_034683865.1 Pseudomonas sp. C11 | reverse complement strand
GGCTTGCAACTCCTCCCCCGATGATCAGTCGGGAACCATAGCCTCACTGAAAGGCTTTGGTCGAGATACAAGGGTGGACATCGCTCTTTATGTCCACCGATGCGCAGCCGAAGCGGTGGATGAAAAAGCGTCATCCACCCTACGCAACTGCAGCAGCGCCGAGGTAGAAGATCTGTCGCGGCTAAAGCCCCTCCCACGGGGATTCCTGATAGTTGTGGGAGGGGCTTTAGCCGCGATCTGCTGCATACCTTTCACCGATGCATCCACACCAGAATCCATGACCCGCTTCGGGTAAACTTCGCCCTTCGTTTCATTTGCCCATCGAGACCGCCATGCCGATCCGTCACTGCATCGTCCACCTGATCGACAAGAAGCCCGACGGCAGCCCTGCCGTGCTGCACGCCCGCGACAGCGAGCTGGCCACCTCGCAAGCCATGGAAAACCTGCTGGCCGACCTCAACGAGAGCTACAACGCCAAGCAGGGCAAGGCCTGGGGCCTGTTCCACGAGGAATCCGGCGCCTACCCGTTCAGCGGCTGGCTCAAGGCCTATCTCGATGGTGAGCAGGACTTCACGGCCTTCAGCCGCCAGGCCGTGGAACAACTACAGAAGCTGATGGAAGAATCCAACCTGTCCACCGGCGGCCATGTCCTCTTCGCC
Source organism: Pseudomonas sp. C11 (assembly GCF_034683865.1). NCBI lineage: Bacteria > Pseudomonadati > Pseudomonadota > Gammaproteobacteria > Pseudomonadales > Pseudomonadaceae > Pseudomonas > Pseudomonas sp. C11. The sequence goes on along the minus strand of NZ_JAWIIP010000026.1, from coordinate 10,536 downwards.
CACTACCAGCAAGGCATGACCGACTACCTGGCCATCGCCCTGCTGCACCACAGCGAAGGCGTGGCGGTGACCGATGCGCTGGACGTGACCCCGGCCAAGCACCTCGACCTCGGCCAACTGCACCTGGCCGCGCGCATCAACATCAGCGAGTGGCAGAACAACAAGCAGTCCAAGCAGTACATCTCCTTCATCAAGGGCAAGAACGGCAAGAAGGTGTCAGACTACTTCCGCGACTTCATCGGCTGCCAGGAAGGCGTCGACGGCCCCGGCGAGACGCGCACCCTGCTCAAGGCCTTCAGCGACTTCGTCGAGAGCGAAGACCTGCCTGAAGAGCAGGCCCGCGAGAAAACCAAGACCCTGGTCGGCTACGCCACCAGCCAGGCCAAATTGGGCGAGCCGATCACGCTGGACGAACTCTCCGGGCTGATCGACGAAGACCGCCCGCGCGCCTTCTACGAGCACATCCGTAACAAGGACTACGGCATGGCCCCGGAATTTCCGGCGGACAAACGTACCCTGAACCAGTTCCAGCGCTTCACCGGCCGCGCCGAAGGGTTGTCGATCAGCTTCGAGGCGCACCTGCTGGGCTCGAAGGTCGAGTACGACGAGGGCCGCGACATGCTGATCATTCGCCAGTTGCCGACCCAGTTGAAGGATCAGCTCAAGCGTCGGCAGGATTGAGGCCTGCTGTTGTAGGGTGGGCCGGGCGGCGATCCGTTTTAGCCCACCGAGGAGGGTGCCCGGCTTTCCTTACGAGGCAGAGATCGTTGTTGGTGGGCTGAAGCCCACCCTACGCCCACCCTACGAGCCTGACATGACCGCGCTATCACACAAGGACGCGCAACCATGAAGAAGATACTGCTGGTGCTCGCAGCCCTGGCCCTGTGGCAGAACTGGGGCAAGATCGACCACTGGCTGAACCCGCCGCAAGCCAGCAATGCCAGTGGCGAGATCGTCCTCTACGCCACCAGTTGGTGCGGCTACTGCGCCAAGACCCGCGAGCTGCTGCAGAGTGACGGCATCGCCTATCGCGAAGTGGATATCGAAAAGGACGCCGTAGGCCGTCGCCAGTACGACGCCATCGGCGGGCGTGGCATCCCAGTGCTGGACATGCGCGGCCAGATCATCCAGGGCTATAACCCGACAGCGATCCGCGCCGCCTACTGACGACGTTCAGCCACGCGAGGCGAGCCACTAAGTCTCGTCACGCCGCCACTGCCGTGGGCTAACGCCGAACCAGCGACGGAACGCGCGGGAGAAGGCGCTGGTTTCCGAGTAACCCAGCAGCGGCGCCAACTCGGTGATCGACAGGTTCTGCCGCAGGTAATGCAGCGCCAACTCACGCCGCACATCATCGATCAGGCCGGAGAAGCACAGGCCCTGCTCACGCAGGCGGCGCTGCAATGAGGCGCCGCTGAGATCCAGCGCCATGGCAATCTGCTCCAGCCCAGGCTCACTCTGCAGCAGAGCGTTGCGTACCAGGCCACGCGCCTGCGCGACCACGTCGCGCGGTTGCTGGCTCTGCGCGCCGAGGCGGCGAATGGCGTCCTGCATCACCATCAGCAGCATGGGGTCGGCATCGGCCATCACCTGCCCGGCCAGGTCACGCTTGGGAATGAACATGGAGTTGCACGGCTGGTTGAACTGCACAGGCGCATCGAACAGGCGCAGGTGTTCCTGCCAGCCCTCCGGGCGGGCGTGCTCGAAGTGCACGGCGCGCGGCGCCCAGTTCGGCCCACGTTGGTGACGCATCAGGTTGAGCAGCATACCCATGGTCAGTTCGGCATCCTGGCGCTTGCCGATGATCGCCGCATGTTCGACGCGGTAATCGAAGCGGTAACACTCACCGACGTCCAGCAGACGGATCAGGGTGTCGTGCTGGTGCAACGGAAACGCCCCGGCGAAGTTGCGCAGCGCCTCCTCCAGCGTTGCCGAGCACAGCCCGATATAGCCCAGCAGTCCCAGCGCCTGCGGGCGGAATTGCTGGCCGTAGTACAGACCGAAGTTGTCGCAGCCCGATTGCGCCGCAGCCTCCTCAAGCACCCGGCAATAGCTGCCCAGATCCAGACTCAGGGTCGGGTGACGCATCAGCTCGGGGTCGATACCGGAAACCCCGAAGATACGGTCGACGTCACCACCGTGTCGGCTGATGAAACCGTCCAAACCACTGGCCGCCGCCGAGAGCACACCCAGGTTGCCACTGGCATTGAGCAGGTCGGGAACGGGGCTGGCAAAGTTCGAAGACTGAAACATTGAGTAACAACCGCAGCAGAATTGCTCGAGTATTAGCAAATCCTGTGCCTTGACCCTCCCAATGACTGCAGCAGCACAGGCCAGGTATCGCTGCAAACGCTCAAGCGCCTCGGCACGTCCTTCGCACCCTCTGAGAGAGTGATTTTTTACACGCCCCCACACAGGGCATGGAGCCTCACAGAGCCTAGATAAAGCACCAGGTGAGCAAGCAACGCGCCTCGGCATGGCCTGCAACACAGCCAGATGCGGCATTTTGGTGCAAAAACAGCTCGGCTTTGGGGCAAGGCCCTGACTTGACTCTGCAGCGCACTCAACAGCTTTACGGGTCAAGTCAGCGTGGCCAGGTCTGGTTACTCTCGGGCCACGTACGGTCTGCCGTTTCCACTTCGAGGGCGCATTGATGACTGCTTCACAACTGAAACCGACTTTAGGAACCCTGCACCTGTGGGGCATCGCCGTTGGCCTGGTGATCTCCGGAGAATACTTCGGCTGGAGCTACGGCTGGGGCGTGGCCGGCACGCTAGGCTTTCTCGTCACCACGCTGCTGGTGGCGGTGATGTACACCTGCTTCATCTTCAGCTTCACCGAGCTGACCACCGCCATCCCCCACGCGGGCGGCCCGTTCGCCTACAGCCTGCGCGCCTTCGGCCCTACCGGCGGGATCATCGCCGGCCTGGCCACGCTGATCGAATTCGTCTTCGCTCCACCGGCGATCGCCATGGCCATCGGCTCGTATCTCAACGTGCAGTTTCCGGATCTCGACCCGAAATTCGCCGCCGTCGGTGCCTATGTGATCTTCATGGGCCTGAACATCCTCGGCGTAAGCATCGCCGCCACCTTCGAGCTGGTGGTCACCGTGCTCGCCGTGTTGGAACTGCTGGTGTTCATGGGCGTGGTCGCACCGGGCTTCAGCTTCAGCAACTTCGTGCTCGATGGCTGGGCTGGCAGCAACGAATTCAGCGGGGCTGCGGTGTCCGGCATATTCGCCGCCATCCCTTTCGCCATCTGGTTCTTCCTGGCTATCGAAGGCGCCGCCATGGCCGCCGAGGAAGCCAAGGATCCCAAGCGCACCATTCCCAAGGCCTATATCGCCGGCATCCTGACCCTGGTGACGCTGGCCATTGGCGTGATGATCTTCGCCGGCGGCGTGGGTAACTGGAAGGAACTGTCGAACATCAACGATCCGCTGCCGCAAGCCATGAAAGCCGTGGTGGGCAGCGATTCGACCTGGATGCACATGCTGGTGTGGATCGGTCTGTTCGGCCTGGTGGCCAGCTTCCACGGCATCATCCTCGGCTATTCGCGCCAGTTCTTCGCCCTCGCCCGCGCCGGCTACCTGCCCAAGGGCCTGGCCAAGCTGTCGCGCTTCCAGACGCCGCACCGCGCGATCATCGCCGGTGGCGTGATCGGTATCGCCGCCGTGTTCAGCGACGGCGTGATCAACCTGCAAGGCATGAGCCTGACTGCGGCGATGATCACCATGGCCGTGTTCGGTGCCATCGTCATGTACATCATGAGCATGCTCAGCCTGTTCAAGCTGCGCCGCAGCGAACCGAATCTTGCGCGCAGCTTCCGCGCTCCGGGCTACCCGGTGGTGCCGGCCATTGCCCTGGGCATCGCCTTGGTTTGCCTGAGTGCGATGATCTGGTTCAACGGCGTGCTGGCGCTGATCTTCCTCGGGCTAATGGCCGTCGGTTATCTGTACTTCCTGTGCACTGCCGATCAGCGTGAGGCCGCCGCACAGGCCAACCCGATCTGATAACCTGAAACGCCGGGCTAACGCCCGGCGCTGTGTTCTTACACTGCACGAGGAGTCAGCCGATGGCCGGATTCACTCATAGCGTCGGGCTGCAAACCTGGCGCTTCGACAGCCTGCGCGAGCTGATGGCCAAGGCCACGCCGGCACGTTCCGGTGACTACCTGGCCGGGGTTGCCGCCAGCAGCGACGCCGAGCGTGCCGCTGCGCAGATGGCCCTGGCCGAGGTGCCGCTCAAGCACTTCTTGCAGGAGGCGCTGATCCCCTACGAGAGCGACGAAGTCACTCGTCTGATCATCGACACTCATGACGCACAGGCCTTCGCCCCGGTCAGCCACCTTACGGTGGGCGGCTTTCGCGACTGGCTGCTCAGCGACGTCGCCGACGAAGCCAGCCTCAAGGCGCTGGCCCCTGGCCTGACGCCGGAGATGATCGCGGCGGTGTCGAAGATCATGCGCATTCAGGATCTGGTGCTGGTGGCGCAGAAGACCCGCGTGGTCACTCGCTTTCGCAACACCCAGGGCCTGCGCGGGCGCATGTCCACCCGCCTGCAACCGAACCACCCCACCGACGACCCGGCCGGTATCGCCGCCAGCGTGGTCGATGGCCTGCTCTACGGCAACGGCGATGCCATGATCGGCATCAACCCGGCCACCGACAGCATGAGCGCGGTGTGCACCCTGCTGGAGATGCTCGACGCCGTGATCCAGCGCTACGAGATCCCCACCCAGTCCTGCGTACTGACTCACGTCACCAGTTCCATCGCCGCCATCGAACGCGGCGCGCCGCTGGATCTGGTGTTCCAGTCCATCGCCGGCACCGAGGCGGCCAACGCCAGCTTCGGCGTGACCCTCAAGGTGCTGCAGGAAGGCTACGAAGCCGGCCTGAGCCTCAAGCGCGGCACCCTCGGCAACAACCTGATGTACTTCGAGACCGGCCAGGGCAGCGCGTTGTCGGCCAACGCCAACCATGGCGTCGACCAGCAGACCTGCGAAACCCGCGCCTACGCCGTGGCCCGACACTTCAACCCGTTCCTGGTCAACACCGTGGTCGGCTTCATCGGCCCGGAATACCTGTACAACGGCAAGCAGATCATCCGCGCCGGATTGGAAGACCACTTCTGCGGCAAGCTGCTCGGCGTGCCCATGGGCTGCGACATCTGCTACACCAACCATGCCGAAGCCGACCAGGACGACATGGACACCCTGCTGACCCTGCTCGGCACCGCCGGCATCAACTTCATCATGGGCATTCCCGGCTCGGATGACGTGATGCTCAACTACCAGACCACCTCGTTCCACGACGCGCTCTACGCGCGCAAGGTGCTCGGCCTGCACGCCGCACCGGAGTTCGAGGCCTGGCTGGCGCGCATGGGCATCTTCCAGCAACAGGGCGGGCAACTGCGCATGGGCGAGGAACTGCCGCCGGCATTTCGTCAGGCCCTGGCCCAATTGTCCTGATCAATCGAGGTCGTCATGAGCGAAAAGTCCCCCGCTACCGCCAACCCTTGGCAGCACCTGCGCCAACTGACACCCGCGCGCATCGCGCTGGGCCGCGCCGGCACCAGCCTGCCGACCAGCGCCCAGTTGGATTTCCAGTTCGCCCATGCCCAGGCACGCGACGCCGTGCACCTGCCGTTCGACCACACTGCGCTGCGCGAAGCGCTGCATGACCGCCAGTTGCCCACGCTGTTGTTGCACAGCGCAGCGACTGACCGCCACACCTACCTGCAGCGCCCGGATCTGGGCCGGCGCCTACATGAAGATGCCGCGCAGTTACTCGATGACTATGCCGCAGAGCACGGTCGGGGCTACGACCTGGCCATCGTCATCGCCGACGGCCTGTCGTCACTGGCGGTGCAGAAGCACAGCCTGCCCTTTCTCGACCGTTTGCTGGAACAGGTGCTGGAAGAAGGCTGGTCACTGGCGCCCATCGCCATCGTCGAGCAGGGACGGGTCGCCGTGGCCGACGAGGTGGGCGAACGTCTGGGGGCAAAGATGACGGTGATCCTGATTGGCGAACGCCCCGGGCTGAGTTCACCGGACAGCCTGGGCCTGTATTTCACCTACGCGCCGCGCGTCGGCCTCAACGACGCCTACCGCAACTGCATCTCCAACGTGCGCCTGGAGGGCCTGAGCTACGGCATGGCCACCTTCCGCCTGATGTACCTGATGCGCGAGGCCTGCCGCCGGCAACTGTCCGGGGTCGACCTCAAGGACGAGGCCGAAGTGCCGACGCTGGAAAACGCTGGGCCGGGGAATTTCCTGTTACCGGATCATCGTTGAGACGGTTGGTCAGCGCCTACGGTACGCACCTTGGTGGATGAAAAAGGCGTCATCCACCCTACGCACTGACCACCGACGTAGCCTGATACGGAAGGTAGGATGGACGACGCTTCATCCGCTGCCACAACCGTCTCTGTCGCGGCTAAAGCCCCTCCCACAGGTCATCAACCTGCGAGCGGGGCGCTGTGAAAGCAGATTTTGTGGGAGGGGCTTTAGCCGCGATCTTTACGAGCGATCAGCACGCCTCGAGACGAAAGCCCAGACGCGGGAAGTGCACATGCACGGTGCCGGCACGCTCGTCTTCACGGCGCAGGATCAGCTCCTCACGCCCGGCGTACAGCAACTCACCCTCCACCGGATCCACGCCATAGTCCACCGCTGCGATGCGTACCATCTGACCGGGCTGGAAGCCGTTGGGGTCGACAAAGTCGTCCTCCGGCAGAGCTGCCGGCGTCGCTTCGCAGGCCACGGCGATAGCCTGCTCGCTGCTCATCTCGCTCAGTGAGCCATGACCGAAGTCCAACACCCGCGCCAGCCAGGCCGCAACTTCCGGGTAATCATCCACCAGCGGTGCGGTCACCGGGGTGCCGCGCAGGAACCATAGCGGGTGTGCCAGGGCGATATCGGCGACGCTCGCCTCACCGAAGAGGAAATCGCCACCGCTGCGCAGTTGCAGCTGCAGACGGCCCATGATTACCGGCCATTGATGACGAGCCTGCTCCAGCGGCAGACGGCTGGCCGTGCCGCCGGAGAACAGCGCGGCACGATCAGCCGCGAACGCCTTGGCGAACTCTGGCGGTACCTTGGCGAAGCGCACCGCCATGGATTCGGGCGCGAAGACCAGCGACACCGCATGCTGGAACACCACCGAGTCAGCCCACTGAGCGAAGGTGGCGACATTGAACGCCTGCGCCTCCGGGTACAGCGCCGGAGTCGCCTTCTCGGCCTCCAGGCGGCGGGCGATCAGTGCGGTGTCGCAGTAGATGTCGGCGCCGACCTGCAGCACCGGGGTCTTGCGGTAGCCGCCGGTCAGAGCCGTGAGATCAGGCTTGGGCATCACCGGCGGAATCATCACCGAGCGCCAGGACAGTTGCTTGAAGCCCAACAGCAGGCGAGCTTTCTCGGCAAACGGCGAGGTCGGATAGTGGTGCAGGATCAGCTCGTGCATGGCGCGCTCCGCGGCAGGTTCAAAGCGCCCAGCTTAACCGCGCAGCGTGCGGGCGCACACCGCCTCAGGCTGATGCGTCGCCATCACCGGCCGGAATGAGCGCTTCCTTGGCCGCCTTGCTCAGGCGCTTGATCGCCCGCTCGCGGCGCAGGGCATCACCCTTGCCGGCACAGGCCTCGACGTAGGCCAGCGCCAGCGCCGGGCTGGTATGGAAGAAACGTGCGCCCTTGCCTGCCTGATGCTGGGCGAAGCGCCGCTGAGGGTCGTCGCTGATGCCGCAATACAGCGCGCCATTGGCAGCGCGCACCAGGTAGACGAACCAGGGTTTTTCGACGGTCGCCGTCATCCGCGCGCGGGAAACCACTCACGCGCCGAGCGCCACAGGCACATACCGACGAAATAGGCCGATGCAGCGAACCACAACCCCATCACCCACACCGAATGGTGCGGATACTGCAGGATCAGCAGGGCGCTGGAGAGCATCCAGACGAAGGTCACGACGATGTTCAGCGGCATGAACTGACGCACACGGAACGGGTGCAGGAACTTCATCTGGGTCAGGGTCAGCGCGGCCAGCGCGACGATCATGCCGAGGGTGATCCAGGGATGAACGTCGAGAATGTAGAAATACAGCACCACCACATTCCAGGCCGCCGGGAAGCCGACGAAGTAGTTGTCCTTGCTCTTCATGTTGACGTTGCAGAAGCAGAACAGCGAAGACAGCAGGATCAGGCCCACGGCAAACAGCGGGGTGTAGTCCGGCAGCGGGATGAAGCGATAGAGGAAGATTGCCGGGATGAACACGTAGGTGAGGTAGTCGATGACCAGATCGAGGGTCGAGCCATCGAAATGCGGCAGCACGCCTTTGACGTCGTAACGTCGCGCCAGCGAACCATCGAGCCCGTCGACCAGCAGGGCCAGGCCCAGCCAGAGCAGGCATTGCTTGGGTTGACCGTCGAGGACGGCCAGCAACGCCAGCAGCGCGAGGATCACACCACTGGCAGTGACGGCATGAACGCCCCAGGCCTTGGCCTGTTTTACGGCTACGATGAGTTCGGTCACGGCAGGTCTCGATTGGCAGTGGAGATACGGCACACCATGTGCGCACCCTTTATTGAAAGCTAAGAACCTGTTCACGATCTGCTGCGCGTTGGCCATGCTGCGTTGAAACCAGCCTCAAAATGCTCATTTACAACTCGTAAAGTCGAACGCGACTCCGAGCGTTTTTCGCCTGGTTTCGCCTTGCCTGGCTCTAGCTCGCGAGATCCTCAACAGGTTCTAAGACCGGTTAGCCTACCACTGCGTTCACTCGCTCGCCTCAGCAGCTCGCACGAAACTGCGCCAGTCCCCGTGCCGCCTGTCGCCGAATGGCGCCCTGTACCGGCGGTGCCCAGCCCAGCAGCAGCCCCTTGGCCCCCAGTGCCTGACGCGTCCAGCGCCACAGGTCAAAGTGATCGCGATGCTCGACGATCAGGCCGTCGCGGAAGACGAAACGCGCCTGGATATGGTTGACCACCTGACGACCGGTCGCACTGAAACGGTAGGTTGCCACCCAACGGGCGCTGCCGGCGTGATCGTCGGCATGTACCGAGTCGAAGGTCAGCGAGAAGCCTTCGGCTCGCTTGCACAGCATGCGCCACATATCAGCCGCTTCGGCGCCTTGCAAACCGGTGAACACCGGGTCGGAAAAGCGCACATCTTCGGCATAGCAGGCCGCCATAGCGTCGGCGTCGAGCTGTTGGAAGGCCGTGTAGAAACGCGTGATCAGGTCGGCGTTGGGGTGGATCATGGGGCGCTCCTGCGATCTGCCGTCATAATGGTGACGGGCTCGGGTAATGGATGCAGCCTAGTCTGTCCTTCGGAAGACGTGAGCGCGATTGGCGACGAAGACAACTTTATGTCAATAATCGCCAACCTCCCGCTTCGGTGCTCATCATGCTGCGTGTCGCGCTCTACGTTTGTCCGCAAACCGTGTGTTCCAGCCTGAGCATGGCGCAGGACGCTTTCGGTATGGCCAATCGCCTGAGCGGCTCGCCGCGCTTTCAGGTGCAGCGCTTCAGCCTGGATGGCCAACCGGTGCAACTGGATTTCGCCGAGATCCAGGTCGATGGCGGGCTGGATCTCGGCGAACGTGCCGATCTGCTGATTTTGCCGGCCACTGGCAGCGCCGTGACACGTACGCTGGAGGCCAACGCCAGGCTGTTGCCGTGGCTGGCAGCACGACAGGAGCAGCAGGTCGCCAGCCTGTGCAGCAGTGCCTTTCTGCTGGCCGCGGCCGGCCTGCTCGATGACCGCCGCGCCACCACCCACTGGGCCTTGGCCGACGCCTTCGCACGGCGCTATCCGAAGGTGCACCTGCACAGTGAGCAGCTACTGACACAGGATGGCCGTCTGTTCTGCTCCGGTGGTGCGCAGGCTGGCTTGGATCTGTGTTTGCACCTGCTCGCCCTGCATGGTGGCGAGGGTCTGGCACGACAGGTGGCCGCAGCCCTGGTGGTCGAACGCCAACGAGGCCTGCAGACGCGCTTCGCGCCGCTGCTGCCCGAAGTCGAGGAAGGCCCGATGACGCCCCTGTTGCACTGGCTGCACGCGCATCACGGCGAGGCCATCGATCTCGAGTGCCTGACACAGCAGGCGCACTGTTCGCCTCGCACGCTGTTGCGCCGCTTCAAGGCATGGACCGGGCTGACGCCCAGCGACTACCTGCAACGCCTGCGTATCAGCCAGGCGCAGCAGGCATTGGCAGGCTCGGGGCAATCCCTGGAGCAGATCGCCAGCGCTATCGGATTTGCCGACCGCGCCACCTTCGCCAAGCGGTTCAAGCAACTCTGCGGGGAGACGCCGGGGGCCTTTCGCAAGCGCATGCAACGGAGCGGATGAAAAATGGTTCGTTGAGGATTTGAAGGGAAAGTGGTCGCGATACCGGACTGGCAAGTTTGTTTGATTTTGTCGTCTTGCGCTGGTGTTCTGGACGCCGCTTTGGGTGTTTTCAGATATTCCGGGTTTCGCCCCCTCGGGCGACTCACTTTTCTTTGAAATGCGCAAAGAAAAGTAAGCAAAAGAAAGCGCACCCC
>NZ_JAWIIP010000025.1:0-25656 GCF_034683865.1 Pseudomonas sp. C11 | reverse complement strand
CTACGGCGTGCTCAAATCCGGCAAACCTTTTGACTCACAGCTAGCGATTGCGAGGTGATGAGTAAGACGGTATCTACTTGCAACTTATCGCTTACTTGTCCGGCATCGGCATGGGGAACGGCATCACGTTGCCGCCGCCCTTGGCTTCGCTGATCTTCGCCGTGCCCAGGCGCTCCACCTCGTCGATGCGGATGATCGCGTGCATCGGCACGAAGCTGCGTACCACGCCTTCGAACTGAGCCTTGAGCTTCTCCTCGCTGGGATCGACCACCAGTTGGCTGCGCTCACCGAAGACGAATTCCTCCACTTCCAGAAAACCCCACAGATCGCTCTGAAAAATCTGCTTGGCGTACATCTCGTACACCTGGCCCTGGTTGAGGAAAATCACCTTGTAGATGGGATCACGCTTGCTCATGAAGGCTCGAAATCAGGAAAAACGGGGCGCGCAGGATAGCACAAGGTCGGAAGCTGCAAGCAGGCGTAGCCCGGATGCAATCCGGGAATGAACAGTGCCGGGCCCCGGATTGCATCCGGGCTACGGAACTGCCGCCTGTAGCCTGTCGCCTACCTCTCCCCTATAATGCGCGGTCATTTTTTAACCACCTCAGACAGTGCCATGACCAAGAAGCTCTATATCGAAACCCACGGTTGCCAGATGAACGAGTACGACAGCTCGCGCATGGTCGACCTGCTGGGCGAGCATCAGGCCCTGGAGGTCACGGAAAAACCCGAAGAAGCCGACGTGATCCTGCTCAATACCTGCTCGATCCGTGAGAAGGCGCAGGACAAGGTGTTCTCCCAGCTCGGCCGCTGGCGCGAGCTGAAGCAGGCCAATCCGGATCTGGTGATCGGTGTCGGCGGCTGCGTGGCCAGCCAGGAAGGCGCGGCGATCCGCGACCGCGCGCCCTATGTCGACGTGGTATTCGGTCCGCAGACCCTGCACCGCCTGCCGGAAATGATCGACGCCGCGCGTACCACCAAGACCGCCCAGGTGGACATCAGCTTCCCCGAGATCGAGAAATTCGACCGCCTGCCCGAGCCACGCGTCGACGGCCCCAGCGCCTTCGTCTCGGTGATGGAAGGCTGCAGCAAGTACTGCACCTTCTGCGTGGTGCCCTACACCCGCGGCGAGGAAGTCAGCCGCCCGCTGGTCGACGTGCTCATGGAAATCACCTCCCTGACCGAGAAGGGCGTGAAGGAAGTCACCCTGCTCGGGCAGAACGTCAACGGCTACCGTGGCGAAGCGCCGGACGGTCATATCGCCGATTTCGCCGAGCTGCTGCATGCCGTGGCGGCCCTCGATGGCGTCGAGCGCATCCGCTACACCACCAGCCACCCGCTGGAGTTCTCCGACGCGATCATCGCCGCCCATGCCGAGATTCCGCAGTTGGTGAAATACCTGCACCTGCCGGTGCAGTCTGGCTCCGACCGCATCCTCGCGGCGATGAAGCGCAACCACACCGCGCTGGAATACAAGTCGCGCATCCGCAAGCTGCGCGCCGCCGTGCCGGACATCCTGATCAGCTCGGACTTCATCGTTGGCTTCCCCGGCGAAACCGAGAAGGATTTCGAGCAGACCATGAAGCTGATCGAGGACGTCGGTTTCGACTTCTCCTTCTCCTTCATCTACAGCTCGCGCCCGGGCACGCCGGCTGCCGACCTGGTTGACGACACGCCGGAAGAGGTGAAGAAGCAACGCCTGGCCCTGCTGCAGCACCGCATCAGCCAGAATGGTTTCGAGAACAGCCGGCGCATGGTCGGCAAGGTGCAGCGCATCCTGGTCAGCGACTACTCGAAGAAAGACCCCGGCATGCTCCAGGGCCGTACCGAGCAGAACCGCATCGTCAACTTCCGTTGCGACAATCCGCGCCTGATCGGCCAGTTCGTCGACGTGCACATCGACGACGCCCTGCCGCACTCGCTGCGCGGCACCCTGCTCGATACCGACACCCTCCACTAAAGACGCAGCCGCCGACACTTTGCGTTGTCGGCGGCCAGCGTTATGCTGCCTTTCCATACCTAGCCAAGTGACGATCACACCATCACCTTGAACGCTTCCCTAGAACCCCATCGTTTCACCCTCGAACCTTTCGAGGCCCGCCGTTTCGCCAACCTCTGCGGCCAGTTCGACGAGCACCTGCGCCTGATCGAAGAGCGCCTCGGCCTGGAAATCCGCAACCGTGGCAATCAGTTCGAGATGCTCGGCGCCGCCGACAAGACCCAGGCCGCCGAAACCCTCCTGCGCAAGCTGTACCGCGAAACCAAAGCCACCGAGCTGTCGCCCGACCTGGTGCACCTGTATTTGCAGGAATCCGGCGTCGAGGAGCTGGTCAACCCCAGCAACCTGCCGCAGGTGACGTTGCGCACCAAGAAGGGTGTGATCAAGCCGCGCGGCGCCAACCAGCAGCGCTACGTCAAGGCGATCCTCGACAACGACATCAACTTCGGCATCGGCCCAGCCGGTACCGGCAAGACCTACCTGGCCGTGGCCTGCGCGGTGGATGCGCTGGAGCGCGAGCAGGTGCGGCGCATCCTGTTGGTGCGCCCGGCGGTAGAAGCCGGCGAGAAACTCGGCTTCCTGCCCGGCGACCTGGCACAGAAGATCGACCCCTACCTGCGCCCGCTTTACGACGCGCTCTATGAAATGCTCGGCTTCGAACACGTCGCCAAGCTGATCGAGAAACAGGTGATCGAGATCGCGCCGCTGGCCTATATGCGCGGTCGCACGCTTAACAACAGCTTCATCATTCTCGACGAGAGTCAGAACACCACCGTCGAGCAGATGAAGATGTTCCTTACCCGTATCGGTTTCGGCTCCACCGCCGTGATCACTGGCGACATCACCCAGGTCGACCTGCCACGCGGCACCAAGAGCGGTCTGGCGCATGTGATCGAAGTACTGCGTGACGTGCCCGGCATCAGCTTCACCCACTTCAAGCCCAAGGACGTCGTGCGCCACCCGCTGGTGCAGCGCATCGTCGAAGCCTACGAGCGCCACGACGCGCGCCTGAACAGCAAGGGCGACAGCCACGATGCTTGAACTGGACCTGCAACTGGCCACTGACGGCCAGCACCCGGACGAGGCGCAACTGCGCCGCTGGTGCGAGCTGGCCCTGCGCCAACGCACGGCTGACTCGGAGCTGACCATCCGCCTGGTCGACGAGGCCGAAGGTCGCGAGCTGAACCACACCTGGCGGCACAAGGACTACGCCACCAACGTTCTGTCCTTCCCTGCCGAGATTCCCGATGGGATTCTCGACATCCCGCTGCTCGGCGACCTGGTGATCTGCGTGCCAGTGGTCGAGCGCGAAGCGGCCGAGCAAGGCAAGGCGCTGGAGGCGCACTGGGCACATCTGGTAATCCACGGCTGCCTGCACCTGCTGGGCTATGACCACATCGAGGAAGACGAAGCCCTCGAGATGGAAGATCTGGAACGACAATTGCTCGCCGAATTGGGTCACCCCGACCCGTATGCCGGTGATGAATCTCCTAATGAAAAGGACCCCGAGTAAAACGCCATGAGCGAAGACCGATCGAGCAACGAGCAGAAGTCCTGGTTCAACAAGCTGACCCACGCTTTTGCTCATGAGCCGAGAAACCGCCAGGAACTGCTGGAAGTCCTGCGCGAAGCCCACCAGAACAAACTGCTCGACAGCGAAGCGCTGGCCATCGTCGAAGGCGCCATTCAGGTCGCCGACCTGCAGGTACGCGACATCATGGTGCCGCGCTCGCAGATGATCAGCATCAAGGCCACTCAGACGCCGCAGGAGTTTCTCCCGGCGATCATCGAGGCCGCCCACTCGCGCTACCCGGTGATCGGCGAAAGCCTCGACGACGTCATCGGCATCCTCCTCGCCAAGGATCTGCTGCCGCTGATCCTGCAGGGCGACCAGCCCAACTTCAACATCAAGGACATGCTGCGCCCGGCCACCTTCGTGCCCGAGTCCAAGCGCCTCAACGTGCTGCTGCGCGAGTTCCGCGCCAACCACAACCACATGGCCGTGGTCATCGACGAATACGGCGGCGTCGCCGGTCTGGTGACCATCGAAGACGTGCTGGAACAGATCGTCGGCGACATCGAGGACGAGCATGACGTCGAGGAAGACGGCCACATCAAGCCGCTGCCCTCCGGCGACTACCTGATCAAGGCGCTGACCCCCATCGACAGCTTCAACGAGGCTTTCGACAGTCACTTCTCCGACGACGAATACGACACCGTCGGCGGCTTGGTGATGAATGCCTTCGGCCACCTGCCCAAGCGCAACGAAGTCACCGAAATCGGCGAATTCCGCTTCCGCGTGCTCAACGCGGATAGCCGCCGCATCCACCTGCTGCGTCTGACCCCGGTCAATCGCTGAGCCTCCAGCAGGCCGTTGAAAAACGTAGGCGAGGCAGGCAAGACAAGGCAAGGCAAGGCAAAAACAGCCGAAAAAGCGCAGTTTACGTGCTGTAAATGAGCATTTTGAGGCTGTTTTTAACGCAGTATTGCCAACGCAGGTAGTTTTTCAACAGCCTGCTAGCCCGAGGCGCGAGATTCGCGTCCTCGGGCAATCCCCCCTACAATCGCGCCCTTGAGCCGCAACGGGATCGCAACCTCGTCATGAAACCCTGGATTCTCGGCCTGACTGGCGGCATTGGCAGTGGCAAGACCGCCGTCGCCCAGGCCTTCATCGACCGTGGCGTACACACGGTGGACGCCGACCATGCCGCGCGCTGGGTGGTCGAGCCTGGCCGCCCGGCGCTGGCGAAGATCGTCGAGCACTTCGGCGCCGAGATACTGCAGGCCGACGGCACGCTGGATCGCGCCGCGCTGCGCCAGCGCATCTTCGCGGCCCCCGACGAGCGGCGCTGGCTGGAGGCCCTGCTGCATCCGTTGATCGGCCAGGAGATCGTGCAGGTGCTGGCGCGCGCCGAGTCGCCCTACGCGATTCTGGTATCGCCGCTGCTGGTGGAGTCCGGCCAGCATCGGCTGACCCAGCGTGTGTTGGTGGTCGACGTTCCCGAAACGCTGCAAATCGAACGCACCATGGCGCGCGACAGCGCCAACGAAGAGCAGGTGCGCGCCATCGTCAAGGCCCAGGCCGACCGCGAAGAGCGCCTGCGCCATGCCCATGACGTGCTGTGCAACGACCGCGACCTGGCCTGGCTGGATCGCGAGGTCGAACGCCTGCACGACTTTTATCTGACCCTGCGTGGAGGCCAACCATGACCACCCTCGTTCAGTGCCCGACCTGTGGCGCACCCGTCGAATGGAAAGCCGAGAGCACCTACCGCCCATTCTGCAGCGAGCGCTGCAAACTGATCGACCTGGGCGCCTGGGCGGCCGAGGAACATGCAATTGCTGGCAATGAGCTGGAAGATGAGCTGTTCAGCGGTGATCTGCCGACCAGGCCGCACTGAGGCGACGCGCACTCGCTAGAGTGATGCAACAGTCTTGTGGGGTATTGATACCGAACTGGCAAGGTTGTTTGTTTTTTGGTGTTCTAAACGCCGCTGCGGTGTATTCAGAGATTCCGGGGTTCGCCCCCTCGGGCGACTCACTTTTCTTTGAAGTGCGCAAAGAAAAGTAAGCAAAAGAAAACGCACCCCATCATCCGGCCCCGGCTACGCCGGGGTTCGTTCGCTCCATCGCTGCTCCGAGGGTCGGCGTACATGGGTCATCCCTGGCCCATTACGCCTCTCGCGGCATCCATGCCGCTCGCCCCTCTGCGCAACGATTCCACTCACCCTCCTGAAGGGGACATTCGCGCGTCTGAACGAACTGGCATTCCAAGGTACGCCCGGCGTGTTCTGGTAGTTGTGAAGTTGCGATGTGGCCGTCGAGTTAAACCAATACTTTCATTCGCGTAGGGCGCCCCGGTAAGCCGGCCGCTCGGAAGCAGTACGCCGCTGGGTGTATTGGACGTGGATTGTGGTGCCGAACTCGGCATGGCTCGGCGGACTGTTTGCTGACGCTCCTGAGTTCACCCTAAGGCTGCCACAATCAAACATGCAGCGTTCCAGAGAGTTACCTAGGGCTCAGGCGCGTGCAGAGCCCGCCCAGGAGGGCGAACGGAATCGTCGTGGAAGAGGTTGAGCGGCATGGATGCCGCGAGAGCCGCGATGGGCCAGGGATGGCCCTTCGCGGCGGGCCTCTGGAACGATGATGGAGTGAGCGAACCCTCGCGCAGCGAGGGCCGGATGAACGGGCGGAGGGTTTTGGTTACTTTTGCCCGCAAAAGTTACTCGCCCGGGAGGGCGAAACCAAAAACATCAACAAAAACGCGGCAATTCGGAACAGACGCTTAAAGACAACACAAACTTGCCAGTCCGGTATCCCCCTCGCAAAGAGCCCATGCCAGCATCCCGACCAAAAGATGAACAGCCCCTAAGGCCGCATAAAAACATACTCCCGCTCATCATCAAGATTGTCGGCTAGAAACTGCAGCTCATGCGCCAGCTCCTGCACCTCGCGCTGCGCCTTGTTCATCTGCACCACTTCGCTCAGCAGCGTGCGCAGTGCCAGCAGCCGGTCAAAGCCTTGCGCCTCGGCCGCCTGCAGATCGGCCTGCAGCGCCGCCTTCGCCCATGCATGAATACTCATGTTCACCTCCTGCGGTTTGCCACAGGATGGCGCGGGCGACAGCAGCAACCTTGACCCGGATCAACGCGAAGCCCTGCATTCAACGGACTGATGAAGCCCCATCACTCCTCGCGCTCGTTGTCCTTCCATGGCGCCTGCAGATAGCGGCTGCGATTGAAGGTTTCCAGCCAATCCGGATAGAACACCACCAGCGCTGTGACCACCGTGCCGTTGATAAAGGCCTCGGGGAAGATGACCAGCCACAGGTAGCCAACGAAGTCGTCGAGCCACGGCGGCATGGGGAACAACCCATCCATCCACAGCAGCGCCAGCCCACCGAGCAAGGTCACAAGGGTGGCCAGGGCCGCCGGGAAGAAGCCGCAGCAGAAGATGTAGACGAATAGATTGCGCGGCTGCCGGCGCTCGACGTACAGCGCGCAGAGTTCGGTGATCAGCACGGGGAGCAAAATTAGCAGAATGCCGTTGACGCCCAGCGCGGCCAGATCCAGGCGCCCCAGCAGGAGCAGGCCAAGCTGCGCCGCCAGGCCGGCGAGGATGGCCAGCGGCCAGTCCAGCAACAGGGTCACGGCGGTCATGCCGATGAAGTGGTAGGACAGGCCGGAGTCGAAGTCACGCCGCACCAGCCACAACAGAAACAGGCCGAGCATGGTGCCGAACAGCAGGTGCTGGCGACGCAGATCGCTGAACAGCTCGACCCAGGGCGCGCGCAGCACGGCCCACAGCAGCACCGGCAAATAGATCAGCCAGCCCACCAGCAAGGTGCTGAACGCCAGCAGGTTGGAAGCGATCATCTCAATACGCTCTCCGTCTGTCATGAGTCGTACGGCGCAGTCTACACCGCCATTCACAAGCCGAGAGTTCCTCGCGGGGATGGCATGCACGACAGCGCTGCGGCTAAGCTTTGCCCATGGACGATTCCGACTACCTGCGACTGCTCACCCATCAGGCCGAGCAGGCCAACGCCTTTCTCTCCAACGCCAAGAAGTGGGAGCGTGAGCGCTGGGTCTGCCAACGGCTGCTGCAGGCGCTGAACGTACGCCAGCGCAGCGAGGACTTCACCCCCAGCGGCCAGGAGCCGCCGGATGTGTTGTTTCGTGATGCCAACTTCGAGGTGTTCTTCGTGCTCGATGAGGGCCGTCGCCTCAATGACGAATGGCGCGCCGAGCTGGAACGTCGCCGCAGCGCCTTCTCGCTGAGCCAACTGGTGCGCCGCGAAGCGCGCCCCAAGCGAATCCCCGCCAGCGAGCTGCAAGCACGCCTGGCGCCAACGCTGCGCAAGAAGGCGCACAACTACCAGGAACGCGGCATCGACCTGGGCGAGTTGGATCTGGTCGCCTTCGTCAACCTCAAGCGCGCCGAGTTGGACTGCAACAGCTTCTTCCCGCCACCGACCGAATACCTGCGTCAGGGCTGGCGCTCGCTGTCGATGGTCGGCCCGCGCTTCGCTCGCGTACTGTTCGCCCACCCGGACGCTCCGGAATTCCTGCGCCAAAACCTCGGTCGCAGCCTGTTGTTCGATGTGGGGATTGGGCTATGAGCACCTTGCAGGAACTGCTCGCCGAGGTACCGCAGGTCGGCCAGGTGCGCTGGATCGGCGTCCGCCCGCAACGCGGCGCACCGATGCTTGAGGTCGAAGCCGTGGAAAGCCGGCTGGAAGCGGGCCTGACCGGCGATCACAGCCGCCCCGGCCCGCGCAACGCCCGGCAGGTGACCTTGATTCAGTGGGAGCACCTGGCGGTAGCGGCCGCCCTCATGGGCCGTGCTGCTCCACTGCATCCGAGCGAGCTGCGGCGCAACATCGCCGTGGCCGGGATCAATCTGTTCAGCCTCAAGGGCCGACGCTTTCGTATCGGCCAGGCGATCTTCGAGACCACCTGCTGGTGCCAGCCCTGCGCCAAGCTCGAAGCCCGCCTGGGCAAGGGCACCTTCCAGGCCATGCGTGGTCATGGAGGTATCACCGCACGCGTGGTGCAGGGCGGCATCATTCGCCAGGGCGATGCCGTGCAAAGCCTGGGGCCTATACTCGCCAATACGCCCGGCCAAGCCTAAAATGGCCGCCATATCAGAGAGGCCCCGATGACCAGCCGCCTTAGCCCCGACGACCAGCAGAAGGTCGATCAGTACCTGAGCGCCCCCCAGCACCAGACCGAACGCCAACCCTTCCGGGTCTGGCGCCTCTTGGCCTGCCTGCTGGCGGCGGTCATCGGCCTTGGCCTCCTCGCCCGTTTTCTGAGTCGACTGGTGCTATGAGCTGCCTCGCGCTCGCCCGGCCCGACTCGCAACGCCTTTTTCAAAGCCTTGTGAGCATTCATCATGACCCATCGCATCGTGATCGTCGGCGGCGGCGCCGGCGGCCTGGAGCTAGCCACCCGTCTGGGTAGAAAACTCGGCAAGAGTGGCGCAGCGCGCGTCATTCTGGTCGACGCCAATCTGACCCACATCTGGAAACCACTGCTGCACGAAGTCGCCGCCGGCTCGCTCAACTCGTCGGAAGACGAGCTGAATTACGTGGCCCAGGCCAAGTGGAACCACTTCGAATTCCAGCTCGGGCGCATGGCCGGCCTCGACCGCGCCGGCAAGACCATCACCCTGGAGCCGACGCTGGACGAAGACGGCAAGGTGCTGATGCCCGAGCGGCAGATCGCCTACGACAGCCTGGTGATCGCCGTCGGCAGCACCACCAACGACTTCGGCACCCAGGGCGCCGCCGAGCATTGTCTGTTCCTCGACACCCGGGCACAGGCCGAACGCTTCCATCGCCAACTCCTGAGCCACTACCTGCGCGCCCATGCCAACGAACAGGCCCAGGGTACGCAGATCGATGTAGCCATCGTCGGCGCCGGCGCCACCGGTGTCGAACTGGCGGCCGAGCTGCACCATGCCGCGCAGCAACTGGCGGCCTACGGCCTGAACCGGATTCGTCCGGAGGATATGCGCATCACCCTGATCGAGGCCGGCCCGCGCGTATTGCCCGCCCTGCCCGAACGCATCGCCGCCCCCGTGCACCAGACTCTGCTCAAGCTGGGCGTCACCGTACTGACCGGCGCGGCCGTCAGCGAAGTCACCGCCGACGGCCTGAAGACTGCCGATGGCCAGTTCATCAAGGCCAGCCTCAAGGTGTGGGCCGCCGGCATCCGCGCACCGGGCTTTCTCAAGGCGCTCGATGGCCTGGAAAGCAACCGCATCAATCAACTGGCGGTACGCCCGACCCTGCAGACCACGCTGGATGACGACATCTTCGCCTTCGGCGATTGCGCCGCCTGTCCGCAGCCCGGCAGCGACGGCCGCAACGTGCCGCCACGCGCCCAGGCGGCGCACCAGCAAGCCTCGATGCTGGTCAAATCGCTGCGCCAGAAACTGGTTGGCGGCCCGCTGCCGGAATACCGCTACCGCGACTACGGTTCGCTGATCTCGCTGTCGCGCTTCTCCGCCGTAGGCAACCTAATGGGCAACCTCACCGGCAGTGTGATGCTCGAGGGCTGGCTGGCGCGGATGTTCTATGTCTCGCTCTATCGCATGCATCAGATGGCCCTCTACGGCCCGCTGCGCACCGCCCTGCTGATGCTCAGCGACCGCATCGGGCGCAGTACCGAGCCACGCCTCAAGCTGCACTGAGGCCGTCTACACTGGGCAGGGACGCCCCTTCAGGATGCCCACCTTGTCGCACGACACCGCTTCAGCCCCACGCCAGTCCGCCCTCACCCTGCTGATCGCTGCCACCGGCGTGGTCTATGGCGATATCGGCACCAGCCCGTTGTATACCCTGCGCGAAGTGTTCAACTACGGCGTGCAACCCAACCACGATGGCGTGCTCGGCGTGCTGTCACTGATCATCTGGTCACTGGTATGGGTCGTCTCGATCAAGTACGTGTTGTTCATCCTGCGCGCGGACAACGACGGCGAAGGCGGGGTGATGGCGCTCACCGCGCTGGCCCAGCGCGCCGCCCGCGACTACCCGCGCTTGCGCCGCGTACTGCTAATGCTCGGCCTGTTCGGCGCCGCGCTGTTCTTCGGCGACAGCATGATCACCCCGGCCATCTCCGTGCTTTCTGCCGTAGAGGGATTGCAGATCGCCTTCGATGGCATCGATAGCTGGATCGTGCCACTGGCGCTGGTGATCCTGGTCAGCCTGTTCCTGATCCAGAAGCACGGCACGGCGCGCATCGGCATCCTCTTCGGGCCGGTGATGCTGGTCTGGTTCCTGACCCTCGGCGGCCTCGGGCTTTACGGCATCGCCCAGCATCCATCCGTGCTGCATGCGCTCAACCCCTACTGGGGCGCGCATTTCTTCATCAGCCACCCCGGCGTTGGCGTCGCCATTCTCGGCGCCGTGGTGCTGGCCCTGACCGGCGCCGAGGCGCTGTATGCCGATATGGGCCACTTTGGCCGCCAGCCCATCGCCCGCGCCTGGTTCTATCTGGTGCTGCCGGGCCTGCTGCTCAACTACCTGAGCCAGGGCGCGCTGATCCTCAGCAACCCCGAGGTCGCCCATAACCCCTTCTTCCGCCTGGCACCGGGCTGGGCCTTGCTGCCGATGGTGCTGCTCTCGACCCTGGCCACGGTGATCGCCTCGCCGGCAGTGATCTCCGGCGCCTTCTCGCTGACTCAACAGGCCATCCAGCTCGGCTACATCCCGCGCATGTTCATCCAACACACCTCGGAAACCGAGCAGGGGCAGATTTATGTCGGCACGGTGAACTGGGCGCTGATGATTGGCGTGGTGCTGCTGGTGTTGGGTTTCGGCTCGTCCGGCGCGCTGGCCTCGGCCTATGGCGTGGCCGTGACCGGCACCATGCTGATCACCACGCTGCTGGCCGCAGCGGTGGTATTGCTGCTGTGGAAAACACCCAAATGGCTGTCGATCCCTCTGCTGCTTGGTTTCCTCCTGGTCGACAGCCTGTTCTTCGCCGCCAATCTGCCGAAGATCGCCGCCGGCGGCGCCTTTCCGTTGATTGCCGGGATTGTCCTGTTCACCCTGATGGTCACCTGGAAGCGTGGCAAGGAAATCCTCGTCGAGCGCCTGCTGGACAATGCCCTGCCACTGGCCACCTTCATCGACAGCATCGCCCGTCAGCCACCTTTGCGCGTGCGTGGCACTGCGGTCTTCCTCACCGCCCGCGCCGATGCCGTACCCCACGCCCTGCTGCATAACCTTTTGCACAACCAGGTGCTGCACGAGCGCGTGGTGCTGCTAACCGTGGTCAACGAGGACAGCCCCAGAGTCAGCGCGGACAAGCGCATGGAGCTGCATGAGCATGGCGAGGGTTTCTATCGGGTGATTCTGCACTTCGGCTTCACCGAACGTCCGGATGTGCCCTACGCATTGACCCATAGCCAGGTGAAGACGCCGGACTTCGAGCCGATGAACACCACCTACTTCCTCAGCCGTGAGACGGTGATCGCCAGCCCGCGCACTGGCATGGCACGTTGGCGCGAGGTGTTGTTCGCCTTCATGCTGAAGAACGCCAACAGCAGCCTGCGCTTCTTCAACCTGCCGCTGAACCGGGTGATCGAGCTGGGTACGCAGGTGGAGATCTGACGCCGCATCACCTGATATCGTAAACGCCAGAAACGACGAAGCCCGCACAAGGCGGGCTTCGTCGTTTTATATGGTGGGTCGTGTAGGATTCGAACCTACGACCAATTGGTTAAAAGCCAACTGCTCTACCAACTGAGCTAACGACCCTGAAAATGGTCGGGGTAGGGGGATTCGAACTCCCGACATCCTGCTCCCAAAGCAGGCGCGCTACCGGACTGCGCTATACCCCGTCTGGAATTTGGCTCCGCGACCTGGACTCGAACCAGGGACCCAATGATTAACAGTCATTTGCTCTACCGACTGAGCTATCGCGGAACTACTGCATTCCAACCTCTGCTGCGTTTCGGCTTTCGCTTTACCGCTTCAGAGGCGCGCCATTTTACTTAGCAAATTACCCCTGTCAACCCCCATAAACTGCTTTTACGACAATGCTTTGCAGTCGGAGCATGGACTACTATATGTTGCATTGCATGGCAGCCGCGGCAAGACGCCGCCGCAGCACGATTTCAGGACAGTCCATGAGCAACCAGGACAAGCCACCGCAGCCCTCCAAAGTGGTCAGCCTCGCCAGCCGAGGAATCCAGCCACGCTTCGGCGACCTGGTGCAAAGCTGCCGCAAGCTGGTGATGAATCGCCTGGCCGAACACTTGGCCGGTGTATTCGGCCAGGTCGACGACACCCTGTTCGAATGCGCGGAAAAGGCCGAGAACAACAAGGTTCAGACGCTGTTCTTCGACAACATGCGTGAGATCCGCCGTCAGCGCCCGCAGATCGAGCGCAGTTACCATCAGCGTATCGCCCAGAACTTCTCCGACTTTCTCGACGGCAAGCTGCAGGACCAAACAGTTACCTCGCTGGACGCCGAGCAAATGGCGCTGGTGCAAAACGAGGACTACGAGGAAACCCTGCAGGTGACCAATATGGTCAGCCGAGTCAAGGCGCGTTCGACCCAGGCCCTGTTCGCCCTGGAGCAACGCCTGGCGCTGCTCAACAACGGGCAGAAGCTCGGCGAAGACAGCAACCCATTCGGCCCACAGGCCATCGCCCAGGCCTTTCGTGAAGCCCTGGCGCCCTGCCCTTTTCCGCTGCAGATCAAGACCATCCTCTACATGCTCTTCGATCGGCATGTCATGCAGAGCCTGGAAGGCCTGTATGGCGCCCTCAACCAGCGCCTGATCGAGGCGGGCATCCTGCCCAACCTCAAGTACAGTGCGCAGATCACCGCCAAACAGGCACGCCCGACGCAGCCCCCGACCGCCTCAGCCCAGGCAGCGGGCCAGCCGACTTCGCCGACGCCGCCTGCCACCAGCGCCTCGCCAGGCAGCTCAGTTGGGGTCACGCCGCCGCTCGATCTCAGCGCGCCACCGCCGGGCGACCCGCTGGCGTTATTCAGCGGCCTGTCCAGCCTGCTCGGCGAGCACCGCCAAAAGCATCCGGAAGAACCCTTGCTCGGTGGCACCCCGAGCATCGCCAGCTTCTCGCCGCGCGGGGCCAACCGCACCTACAGCGCCAGCGAGCTGCTCGACGCGCTCAATCGCATGCAGCAGCAATCGGCCCAGGAACTTGCGCAGCGCCTGCACAAGCCGCAGCCGGTCGAGGGACTCAAGGCCGCCCTGCAGGAACAACTGGCCACGCACAGCAGCCACGCCCAGCAGAGCAAGGTGTCCGACCCGGAAGCGGATGTGATCGATCTGGTCGGCATGCTGTTCGACTTCATTCTCGACGACGCCAATCTGCCCGACAGTTGCAAGACCGCCCTGTCCCACCTGCACACGCCTTATCTGAAGATCGCCCTGCAGGACAAGGCGCTGTTCACCCAGCACCACCACCCGGCGCGCCGCCTACTTAATGCCATGGCTCAAGCCGGCGTGCTGTATGGCAATGAAACCGACGAGCGCGGCCTGCAGGCCAAGATGCACTGGGTCGTGGAGCGGGTGATCCATGGCTTCAGCGGTGACCTGAACCTGTTCGACGGCCTGCTGAGCGAATTCAACGAGTACGTCGACACGTTGCGCCACAAGGTCGAGCTGCGCGAACGCCGAGCCGTGGAAGCGGCCAAAGGTCGTGACCGCCTGCTAGGTGCACGCGAACAAGGGCTCGAGGTGATCCGCCGCTGCCTGGTGCAACGCGAGCTGCCCGGCATCATCCGTAACTTCCTCGAGCTGACCTGGGCCGACGTGCTGGTCTTCGTCCTGCTTCGCCATGGCGAACAGAGCGAGGAATGGCGACGCGCCTGCGAGGTCGCCGAACAGCTGGCCTGGAGTGGCATGCCGCTGGATGAAGCCGGCCGGCAACGCCTGCAGACGCTACGCGTACCGCTGCTCAGCGACCTGCGCAAAGGCCTGGAACTGCTCGGCGGCTACCACGAAGACGGCATCCGCCGCCTGTTGCAGGATCTGGTCGCCTGCCAGCATGCCGTACAGGCCAAGCAGCCACAGTTGGCCGCACAACTCAAACCATCGCTGCCGGAAAGCCCGCTGGGCGCCATGCTCGGCGAGGATGCGGAGCTTGCCCGCCAGGCGCCACCGCGCGCCGAATTGTCTTCCCGCGCGCAAGCCCTGACGCAGGAACTGACCAAGCTGGAATTCGGCACCTGGTTCGAATTCGTCAGCAATGGCCAGAGCCGCATTCTCAAGCTGTCCTGGTTCAGCCCGACGACGCACAACTACATGTTCGTCGATCACCAGGGCCAGCGCGTCGCGGTCAAGCCCCTGACCCTGCTGGCCAGCGAGATGGAACAGGGCCTGGCCCGTATCGTTTCGCCCGAACGTGCGATTCCGCTGATGGATCGTGCCTTGACCGCCATCTACCGTGTGCTGCAGCGCTTTACCGGGCGCACAGCCGATCCCCGCTAAGGAGCCTTCATGGAAGAGCGTCGTCAGCACAGCCGCCACGGCACCGAGCTGCAGCTGGAAGTCTTCGACCTCAATACGGGCCAGCGCCTGGGCCGCATCGTCGACCTGTCAGCCGATGGTTTCATGCTGTTCAGCGACACGCCGCAAACCGCTGACGCCGTGCTGCAGTGCCGCCTGGTGTGCAGCAACGGCACGCAGGAGATCGCCGAAGTGAGGCTGGGCGCCGATTGCCTGTGGAGCCGCCCGGGTGCCGACGATCAGCATTGCTGGGCGGGCTTTCACATCATCGATCTGGCCGAGGATCAGGCCGTCGCACTGGAGAAGCTACTGGCCAGGCTGTGAAGCAAACGCTACCCCTGAAAATGAAAACGGAGCCCGCAGGCTCCGTTTTTCATTGGCGGACGCTTACTGCGCCAGCTTCTTGTAACGCACGCGGTGCGGCTGCGCGGCGGCATCGCCCAGGCGTTTCTTGCGGTCGGCTTCGAACTCGGTGTAGTTGCCCTCGAAGAAGTTGACCTTGCCATCGTCCTCGTAGGAGAGGATGTGCGTGGCGATACGGTCGAGGAACCAGCGATCGTGGGAAATCACGATAGCGGCGCCGGGGAAGTCCAGCAGCGCTTCTTCCAGCGCACGCAGGGTTTCCACGTCGAGGTCGTTGGACGGTTCGTCGAGCAGCAGCACGTTGCCGCCCTGCTTCAGAGTCAGCGCCATGTGCAGACGACCGCGCTCACCACCGGAGAGATCCTTGACGAACTTCTGCTGATCGGCGCCCTTGAAGTTGAAGCGACCGACATAACCGCGCGACGGCACCTCGTAGTTGCCGACCTTGATCATGTCGAAACCGTCGGAAATCTGCTCCCACACGGTCTTGTTGCCTTCGAGCTGGTCGCGGCTCTGCTCGACGCTGGCGATCTGCACGGTTTCGCCGATCTCGATGGTGCCCGAGTCCGGTTGCTCCTTGCCGGTGATCATGCGCAGCAGGGTCGACTTACCAGCACCGTTACCGCCGATCACGCCGACAATGGCGCCTTTCGGGATGCTGAAGGACAGGTCGTCGATCAGCACGCGGTCGCCGAAGGACTTCGAGACGTTGACGAAGTCGATGACCTTGTCACCCAGACGCGGGCCAGCCGGGATGTAGATCTCGTTGGTCTCGCTGCGCTTCTGGAATTCCTGCGACTGCATTTCCTCGAAACGCTGCAGACGTGCCTTGGATTTCGACTGGCGCGCCTTGGCGCCCTGACGCACCCATTCCAGTTCGGCCTTCATCGCCTTGGCATGCGACGCCTCGGCCTTGGCTTCCTGGGCCAGGCGGTTGGCCTTGGATTCCAGCCAGCCGGAGTAGTTGCCCTCGTAGGGGATGCCGTGGCCGCGGTCGAGTTCGAGAATCCAGCCGGCAACGTTGTCGAGGAAGTAACGGTCGTGGGTAATCGCGACCACGGTGCCGGGGAAGTCGTGCAGGAAGCGCTCCAGCCAGGCCACCGAATCGGCGTCCAGGTGGTTGGTCGGTTCGTCCAGCAGCAGCATGTCGGGCGCCGACAGCAGCAGGCGGCACAGCGCCACACGGCGCTTCTCGCCACCGGACAGGTGTTCGATCTTGGCGTCCCAGGCCGGCAGGCGCAGGGCATCAGCGGCGACGTCCAGCTGGCGCTCCAGATTGTGACCATCGGCAGCCTGCAGGATGGCTTCCAGCTTGGCCTGCTCGGCAGCCAGCGCATCGAAGTCGGCGTCCGGCTCGGCGTAGGCGGCGTACACCTCGTCGAGGCGCGCCTGAGCCTGCTTGATCTCGCCTACTGCTTCCTCAACGATATCGCGCACGGTCTTGCTCGGGTCGAGCTGCGGCTCCTGCGGCAAGTAGCCGACCTTGATGCCCGGCATCGGACGGGCTTCGCCGTCGATCTCGGTGTCGACTCCGGCCATGATGCGCAGCAAGGTCGACTTACCGGCACCGTTGAGACCCAGCACGCCGATCTTGGCGCCCGGGAAGAACGACAGAGAGATGTCCTTGAGAATTTCACGCTTCGGCGGGACGACCTTGCTGACCCGATGCATGCTGTAGACGTAAGAGCCTGTTTGTCCTGTTTTGTCACCTTTTGCCATCTTTAATAACACCTGTATGTCAGAGAGTGCGCGGCCTTCGAGTACTCCTTAGCACACGCCACAAAAAGTCATGTTACGCATCGAGACAGTCCTGATTCGTTACTATACTGGAAAAAGTTACGTTTTGGAGGCATGCCATGGGTCATCAAATCGTAGAGACAAGGGTCGATGGTGTTAGAGGAAAGGTGTTGGTGCAAGAGCACATGCCTGCTTACTACCCGAACCTTTATGTGACCTTAGAGCAGTCAGGTCGGGCATTAAACACAAAGCACAAGTATTTAGAGCACATCGGGGTGGTTGAAGACTTTCTGGTGCATGAGTCGATTGACCTGATTGCTCGCCTAGAGGAGCGGCCGAAGTCGCGCTACTTAACTGATAGTGAGATTTCACGCTTTGTCGCGGACGCCGTATTACACAAATCGACTCTAGACAAAAAACATACAGGCTTGCGCCTGCCTCCAACGGCATACAAAACAGTGGGTAGAGTCCACGCGCAGCAGCGACTTGAAACCGTGCGTGACTATCTCAAATTTCTGTACGAAAAGCTGGGTGACGAGGCGACGCGATATGCAGCCGCTGATGACGTCGAGCGACGCCTTAATCGCAAGATAAAGGCAGCCAAGCCTGCCTGGAAGAAGATTAGAAATGATGAAATGAAAGGGCTGAGCAATCAGGAGCGAGATCGCTTGTTAGAGATCATGCATCCTGAGAGTGCTGAGAACCCCTTTACAAATGAGGCATTGAAGCTACGCAATTACATTATTTTGCTCTTGGGCCTTGATATGGGACTACGCCGCTCCGAAATGCTTCTAATTAAGCTCGGAGATATTCGGTGGCACAGTAGGCAGCTCTCAGTTGTCAATCTTGAGAATGAGGAAATCGACCCGCGCACGTTGGCTCCGCAATTCAAAACCCACGAGCGTATGCTGGAAATGGGTGATGATCTTATTTTCATACTCAAGAAATATGTGGACAGCTACCGCGTGTCTAACGGGGGGCCGTCTGCGGCAAAAAAACATCCCTTTCTGCTGGTATCTCATCGACGCAATGAAGGTAGGCCGCTGAGCATCAAGGCTCTTGATGGAATCCTGCCTCGAGTTCGTAAAGTAGCGCCAGAGCTGGCGCATGTTCACCCCCATGTGCTGCGCCATGATGCAGTCTACACACTACTCGAGAGCATGCGAGAGGAGCTGAAAATACTTACCCCAGAGGATCGCACGACAAAGGTTCAAAAAGTCCTCACCTATGCCTTTGGATGGAGCTCTGAGTCTAACATGCCAAGCCTCTATGGGGCGAAGTTCTGGAAGGAAGAAGCAAATGAGGCAATGAAAAAACGCTCGGATAGATTCAAGGCTATCAGAAATAATGTCGAGACTGAAGCTCGCAAGAGACACACAAAGTGAACGTCGCAGTTTCAGCACTTAAAGTGCCCACACAGGACTCTCTTGATGCATGGTTGAATACATCCCGCCCTGCCAAATGCGGTGTATTTTTCACTCCCTCCGAACCAATGTGGTGGCCTGATAGGTCATCCCGGTGTGCGATCAATTGGCAAGCAGCAATCCTTTGCGTTCCATTCGATTGGCAACGCTGGTTACACGCCGCTTTGACCTATCGTATGGCAGAAGTTTCACAGGGAACTATTGGGCTAGTTGCGTCAATTCTGTCGCGCGCTGCGCAGGCTGGGCTAGACCCCCTAAATGAGAATCACCTGATCGATTTGCGCGAGCGCTTTAATATGGGGGAGTTTTCCGCGCTGGTCGGTTTCATGGGATTTTGGCAAGCGTGCGAAGCACTTGAACAGCGACCTCCGCAAGCCCTGATTGAAGCTTATAACACGCTCCCTAGAAAGAAGCGGCCCCGAAACGATGTTATCTTGCGCTTAGATCCTGAACAGGGGCCGCTCACCCAAGCGGAGCAAGACGCCTTGCATCAGTGGGCGCATGAACAGTTCTGTCACGGCAATTTAGATCCTGAGCGCTATCTCTATTTGCGCCTGGTGATGATCTACGGGCAACGTGGTTCACAACTGCGCATGATAGTGTTTGATGATTTTATCAAAACCGAGCAAGGCTACTTTATACGGATATTCTGGGCGAAGCAGAAAGGCGACGATACGGGATGGCGAGAAACATCCGAGATTTTCAATTTAGATGAAGATCTTTACAACACCGTGCAGGCCTATAAGTCGATTATTCAATCTCAACTTGAGCAAGAATATCCTAACCGTGCCGATTGGTGTAAAGCAATTAAGAATATTCCTATTTTTCGTCGCAAGCTGGATCACAAAATAAGGGATAACAAACCAGTTCCCGTAATACTTGACGATCCTGATCAAAAAGCACTGGAGCAGGGTCCGCAAGCGAAATTTCATATTGCCGGTGGAGTTGTAAGATATTGGTTATGGCAAATGGAGGGTATGCCTGGATTTCCCATCTCATCACGTACACATCAGCATCTGAAAATCTCTAAAGGTCATCGCTTTAGGCATACGCTCGGTACCGATCTCTCCAACGCGGGGTTGGATGAGTGGTCAATCGCTAGCGCACTGATGCATGCCAATACACGCACCGTCCGCAAATACCGAGCGGTATCAGCGGAGTTAATGCAGCTGATCGACGAAAAGATGAGCGATCACCTTGCGCTGGTCGTGGGAGCTTTTACGGGCACCATCGTGACGGATCGTTCTTCTGCCAAAAATGGAGATCGTGTAGACCGCCAGATTGAGGATCTTGCCGTCTGCGGTGCCGATAATGCCTGCTACCTGGATGCCCCATTTACGTGTTACGGATGCATTAAATTTCAGCCATTCCTTAATGCTGATCACAGCGCCGCACTTGCACGACTAGAACGACGCCGTGCACAAACCATTGCCAACGATAAAACTACAGGAGTGCTATGGGATCGTGCCATTTTGGCATGTCGCAAGGTAATTCTTGATTGCAACGCGCTGCGTGGATCAGGCAAGGCAGATGGAAGTGACGTATGAGTAATATCATCGATTTTAAACCCTTTAGTCACCTTAAAGCTGCCTCGCAGTTGGATGCCTTTATCGCGTGGGCGCAAGCCACATTGCCCAAGGGCGTTCCTAATCAAAGGGTTCATGCAGGGATTCGATGGGATATGGACTCATGGCATAATTCAGGAATTAGCAGTTGTGCTTTTACTGCACATAGATCACCGAGAAATTCGAATCCGAAATACAAAAAATATATGCAACCACCGTTCATAGAT
This sequence comes from Pseudomonas sp. C11, assembly GCF_034683865.1. Classification (NCBI taxonomy): domain Bacteria; kingdom Pseudomonadati; phylum Pseudomonadota; class Gammaproteobacteria; order Pseudomonadales; family Pseudomonadaceae; genus Pseudomonas; species Pseudomonas sp. C11. The sequence goes on along the minus strand of NZ_JAWIIP010000025.1, from coordinate 5,345 downwards.
TTCGCCAAAGCGGTAATTGTATACCACAGGGTATTTCAAGGTAAGAAATCGGCTAAGGACATACTCTCTGGCGCAAGGATTCTTGAGGTTGCGCTGGTCGAGGTGACTGGCGCACGCGACGTGACAAGAGTCTCGGCTGCTATCTGCAACAGAGCTTGTGAACACCTCAAAGCCGAGTATCCTGATGGAAATAGTGCATACGTTAGGAGCAAGTATCTCGAACAGATAGTTGTATTGATGAGGGATAAGGGATTACTTGCGAAGCCTTTTCGATGGACTTCGCCGCTGCGATATAAGGACTCAGGTACGCTGAAGGAGCAGCAGGAAAGTAGCGAGAAAAAACTACCGAGCCGCGAGTCAATTCGAGCCCTGGGTGAGCTGTTTAATAACGATCTGACCAGTCCGCTAGACATTATAACCGTCTCAGCATGTGCCCTTTTGCTCAGTCAGCCTAGTCGCATCGGTGAATTAGCCGATGTCGAGCGTGATTGTATGGTGTTCAAGGAGGATGCCGATGGCGGTCATCGCATGTTCCTGCGTTGGTACGCTGAGAAGGGTTTTGGAGCGACGACTAAGCCCGTTGTGGCAGGCATGGAGTCGTCAGTGGAACGTGTCATTAAGCTTCTGACACCGATCACTGATGAGGCCCGTACGTACGCAGCATGGCTCGAAGATCACCCCGACGAATTTCCGCCGCATGAGGGTGTACCCCTGAAAGGTCAAGATGATCCGCTCTCGTATGATGAGGCCTGTGCGGCGCTCAAAAGTAAGTTTAATGGACCACATTCAGCGCGAGCATACTTTGCAGCTAAATGGCTCGACTCCCTGACAAATCGCACGGCACTGAGTCCTGACGCTCAGGCGGTACTGGATGAGATACGACAAGGATGGGATACCAGCAACGGAAAGCGAATCTACGTGAACGGCAAACTCGATCACTATCAGTTTAATGATAAAGCGGTCATTACATTACGCAAACTCAATATTCTTGTACGCGAAAAATACCTGCCTAAAGACTTTCCGTACACCACACCTGCGGAAGACGGTAAAAAGCGCGTGAAGTATCGTAATGCGTTGTTTACGGTACGAACGGGCAGCCTGCCTAATGAGACAAAAAGCGCCGCCGCAATGCAACGTGACTTTGGAGTGGAGATCGCAACCAGCCACACGCGAATGACAGCACAATTAGGGGGCGCTTCACAGTCGCAAAGTATCTTCCAGCGACATGGGTACGGGGATCTTAAGGTGAACACGCACGCGTTTCGCCACGAACTCAATACGGAGATGCATCGAGCGGGCCTTTCACAACTGCTGATTGATGCATTCTCAGGGCGTACAACTCAAGGCTCTGTATATAACCATGCAACCATTGAAGAACTTACCCAAACGGTTGCGGCACTGCACCCTAAAACCAAGCAGAGTAATGCAGCGAAGTGTTTGGAGAAAGTTATAACCAGCACACCTTTGAAGCTAAGTGATTTGATTAATCTCAGCGAGGGTGACCAGGATCGAATTATCCATAAAACTCACCTCGGGCTTTGTATTCACTCTTTTGAGAGTGAGCCCTGCCCCAAAATGGGTGCGTGCCTTACCTGTGGAAACCTGGGCTGTGTGAAAGGTGATGATGTAAAGCTAGCCAATCTCAAGGAAGAGAGAGCTTACCTGAAACAGCGCTATGAAAATGCAGTGACTGCCGAAGCCGAAGAAGTCTTTGGGGCCTCTCAGTGGCGCAAAAAAACAGGGCTGGATCTTCTCAAATGTGATGCGTTAATCAAAGTCTTAGAGAGTCCGGAGCTCAAAAACGGAGATATTGTGTGGAACCTTGATAATGGCTGGAACTTGACCAAGAATGCTGCCGCAATGGCGGGACTTATCGATGTAAAAACAATTGAAGCGCCGAGACAAGCGGCGTTGCCGTCTTTAGACGAGCTGTCGGCCATGCTAGACAAGATTGAGGTATAGCGGTGGGACATTTAACGAAGAAAGACGAAGCGCGCATCATCAAGCTAATTGAAGAGTGGTCTGAACCCAAGCTAACCTGGCCTCTTCTAGTCGAGGCCTGCAAAAACAAGCTTAGCATCAGTCGTGCTCGCCAATCCTTGATGAAGCTGCCAGCGGTAGACATGGCAATGAAGGATCGCAAGGCTGCGCTCAAAGCAGCAACTGAGAAGCCAGGCTGGGTTAAAGATATTCAGGAAGCCAACAAGCGTATCGAAAAGCTGACTGAAGCCAATCAGCAGCTCAAGGCTGTTAATCAGCAACTTCTTGCACGCTTCCTCACATGGCAGGCCAATGCGGATATGCATGGAGTATCTCAAACGATGCTTGATCGGCCGCTGGTTCAGTTCAGGAGGTAATCAGAGAGATCCCGGCCGTAACGGGCGTTCAAAGCGATCTGCGAAACTAGGAGAGATTCACGCCCTACAGGCGAACCACTGAACCGGCTCGCTAATCACGTCGAGATTTCTGCTTCCGGCCGAGGTTATGTAAAAAAAACCGCGCAAACTATAGAGGAGCGGCACTATGCGAAATCTGGAGAATTTTTCTCATCAAGCCTGATTGGATTTGCTTGGAAAGCTCCAAATTTGATCATTGCTTGATCAGCACTTGCCCCTAGGATTTGTGCGAAAAGTCGTCGAGCGAAGGTCAGGCGAGGCAAAACGGGTGAGGAAGCGGAATTTACGAGCTGTAAATGAGCATTCCGAACCCGTTTTAACGAAGCATCACCGTTGCGTAGGCACGTTTCGTACAGAGCCTAAACAGCGTTTTTACACAGCTTGGGCCAGAAGCGGACTATCACGGGCCAGCCGATCCCCCATCAGCAGCTTGAACTGATCAAGCGACAGATACGCCTTCCTGAGTTGCCTGGCATGGTTGCAGAGCCGGCAGGCTGCCACAATTGATCGAATTACGGGGCGGCGGCAAAAACTGAGTGCAACACCTGACCAATGCGTTAGGGTGTTGCCGCATGATTTATACAGAACTCAGCGTTACAGAGCGCGCCACCATCCAGGTTAGCCGCGCTCAAGGCTTCAGCCAACGCGCCATTGCGCGCCTGATCAAACGATCCCCCTCGACGGTCAGTCGGGAGCTCCGACGAAACCAAGAGGCTGACGGCAGCTACTCCGCTCATGTTGCTCAACAGTACATGCAGGCCCGTCGGCAGGTCTGTAGACCAAGGCGAAAGCTGCTGCCAGGCAGCGAGCGTTTCGAGTTAGTCGCCCATATGCTGCGTGAGCGTTTGTCTCCCGAGCAAATTGCCGGCAAGCTGCGCCATATGAAGATTCCCAGCCTTAGAGATGCCTACGTCTGTCGTGAGACGATCTATAACGCGATCTATGCCTTGCCGGTCGGCGAGCTGCGTAAGGAGCTGATCATCTGCCTGCGCCAGGGCAAGACGACACGCAGGCCGCGCTCTGGCGGCGTGGATAGACGTGGCCAGATACCTGAGATGCTCAGCATTCATGTACGCCCGCCGGAAGTCGAAGATCGATTGATGTCAGGGCACTGGGAAGGCGACCTCATCAAGGGCAAGGCCAACGCATCATCTGTCGGCACGCTGGTGGAGCGTACCAGTGGTTATCTGATGCTGGTGAAGATGAACGATGCGACGGCAACGTCGGCAATGGAGGGCTTCAGTGCAGCGCTCAACAGCATGCCGCTGGCGGTACGCAAGAGCATGACCTATGACCAGGGGCGAGAGATGGCGAGGCATGCTGAAATCACCCAGAAGACTGGCGTGGCGATCTACTTCTGTGATCCGCACAGCCCTTGGCAACGTGGCAGTAAGCGGATGGCCGCCCCCTCAATATCAATGGACTGATCCGCCAGTACTTACCCAAGGGTACGGATCTGTCGGTACACAGTCAGGAGGAGCTGAACGCCATTGCACTCCAACTGAACATGCGTCCGCGTAAGCGTTTCGACTTCAAGTGTCCGATTGAGGTCATGAGTGAGGTAATGGAAAAAGCCATCGCGATGCAGCACGATGCACCGGCTTCAATTCAATAACCGTGTTGCACTCAGCTCCTGCAACCGCCCTCTTGGCTTGCCAAGTAGACATGCACCGTTCGTTCCAAGTCCCTAGCCCTTCCAGTGTAGAGCAAACATCGGCGTCCCCATCAAACCAAGGATCAATCGACACCGTCCTGCTCAACTTGAATGAGCGGCGGCTTCTGGCCGGTTTCCGCCTGTGGCCATCCATCGCCCATGTCAAAGATCGAATCCAGGAATCGCATCTCCGTTGATTTGAAATTCGCCACGCCTGTCCTCATTCATCTGTGAGCCAACGTATCTGATTGGCATGCCAAGGTTCGTAGAGATGGCCGGCTGGGCAGAAGACTTGTCAAAAGACCTGAGTCAGAGCTCCTGCGGACAGCGGAGTCGAGACTTCACTTCCACATCAGCCCGCTCACAACACAGTAAGGGCCTGAGGGGGGACTGGTCGGCGGCTCAGTGTTGAATGCGGCCCCTGGAAATGACAAAGGCGGCCTCAACGAGACCGCCTCAAACCAAGTTTCATCACCGGTATTCACACCCGGGAGAGGAAGCTCTTGGGCAGAGGCCAAGAATAACACCGATCAAAGTGTCACAGCGAAGGCAATGCCGCCACGCCGAGCCGCCTTCACGTAGACCGTAGATCCGCGACCTCACTGATTTATCACAGGGCGAAAAACCTAAGGGCGGTTCAACTGCTGCTCGGCCATACGAAGCTGGAAAGCACTGTGCGATACTTCGGGATCGAGGTAGATGACGCCTTAGAGATGGCAGAGCAGATCGAAGTTTGACCGGGCGATGCCATAGCCACGGCCTAGGTAAAGGCCGTCGGTGACCGGCAATAGTGGGCATTCACGGCGGACTAAAAAATCAGGGGCAATTCGAGCTTCCATCTAGACTAGACTCCACTGATAACTAAATGTGCAGGCAGTGAGCTATATGGAAAACAGCGGCCTTTATCTTGCGCAATACGAGGCAATCTATAAAGCAGTAGATGCGCATCTCGACATTAGAGGAAGTGCTTTGAGCGCGCTGGTGAAAATATGTATAGGCAACCACGGGAAGCTAGCGACAGTAGTGCGAGATAAGTTTAAACATTGTGTTCCAGACTCATACTTCGACTACATCGAAGAAGTGGCCAAGGATGTTCTCCACTCTAGCTCGTAGACCACAGGGGGTTCATTACCGACTGTGATATATCCGCCCTCACGCAGTCGGCACAGTATGACAGCTTAACAGGACAGATCCGCTTCGTAAGGTGGGGCAGCATTTGGCCCAGACCGTGTAAAAACGCAGCAAGTGATGGCAATCAACTGCCGGTGGATTTTCTCAGCGTCCAGAAGGCCGCC
>NZ_JAWIIP010000024.1:0-44371 GCF_034683865.1 Pseudomonas sp. C11 | reverse complement strand
GATATACGAATGCAACCGCGCTGACGACAGGTGCAAAGGCAAAGCTTTACTCACTACTTGTGGGGAGAGTCCATATACCAGTTGTTATGCGCTTCACTTTAGCCATTGGTCTTGCCCGCTTTGGCTTTTAGTCTTGGCCGGCTGGATGAAAACTTCACCGCATTGACGGCATTTTTCATTTGAGTAGGGACGAACCAGACCTACATTGTGGCTACATGACGGGCATTTGGCTGTGTGGATTTTCCAAGTGTTATGCCAGCAGGAGATTATCCCAAATATGGAGATAACTATAGCCGGTGGAAAAATAAAGCCTATAGCTGCTCCTGCTGCAAGAAATAGAAATGCGATTTTCTGCCTAAATTGGAGCTTATTTTGCTGTGCTAGGTATGTGTGCATGGCTTTAGTGCATAACAGTGATTAGATGGAAGGCGGTACTAATCCGATAGTAGAGCCTTCCATCTAACTCCGCACCATCGCCATTCTCACCACAAAACAAATCTATTTAAATCAATACCTTATCGCACCACCACTGACCAACCAACGTATTCGCTTGACTTCCTCTTTTTGCTCCACCATTACCACTGTACAAAAACACAGCCAGGGAGTCGGCTATGGAAACTTCCAGCAAACCTCGCTTGCAAGAGCAGTTCCGGGCGCTGATGCGCGTGCATCACTACAGCATCCGTACGGAGCAATCCTACTGGTACTGGATTCGCTATTTCATCCGTTGCCATAAATTGCGCCATCCAATGGAGCTTGGCACCGTAGAACACCTCTAAAAACTACCTGCGTTGCCATCACTGCGTTAAAAACAGGCTCGCGCGCGAGTCCGAGCTAGGCGCCCCCATCAAAATGCTCATTTACAGCGCGTAAAGTCGAACGCGACTCCGAGCGTTTTTCGCCTGTTTTTACGGGCCGCTATCGGTATTGCGTTGGCTACCTCGCCTACGTTTTTAGAGGCACCTCGCTGGGGTGAACGGGTTGATCGTGACGCTCCCGGATTGCATCCGTGCTACGTGGATCAGCGCGGCTAAAGCCCACCTCTGCAAAAGAGCATCTATTCGCCCAGGTTCTTACCGCCCCGCTGTATCACCGCCCGCCCACTGCTTGCACCCTCTTCCGTGCCGAACAACCGTGCGTAGCGCAAGGTGGCGTTGGCGTGTTCGCGCATGATGCCTTCGGCGCGGGCGCCCTGGCCGGCGAGTACGGCGTCGACGGCGGCGTGGTGTTGCAGGTGGGCGAAGTTGAAGCGGCGGTATTCGCGATCGAGGTGGGCGCGATCCACGGCCAGGGCGCTGACCGAGGCGAATGGCAGGTGGTCGTTGCGCGCCAGGGCCGTGGCGATGGCGGGGTTGCCGCTGGCTTCCACCAGCGCCTGATGAAAGCGCAGGTTGATGTCGTGGTAGCGGGCCAGGTCTTCTTCGCTCAGATAGCCCTTGTCGAATAGCTGGTCGCCCTGCGCCAGGCATTCCAGCAGCACTGCACGCACGGCCTCGGAGACGCCGCGTTCAGCTGCCTGACGCGCGGCCAGGCCTTCGAGCACGCCGCGCACTTCCACGGCGCCGGCCAGTTCCTCTTCGCCCAGTTGCCGCACCGCGTAGCCGCGCGCGCCATGGCGGATCAGCAGGCCTTCCTGCTCCAGCACGCGAAACGCCATGCGCACCGGCATGCGCGATACGCCCAGGCGCTCGGCCGTAGGAATCTCGGCGATGCGCTCACCCGCCGCCAGGCTGCCTTCGGCGATCATCTGCCGCAGCAGTGCCAGTACCCGTTGTCCCGGTCCACTCATGACCTCTCCTTATTGGATCCAATGGCACCAGTCTACGGCAGCCAATGGCCAGGTCAATTCGGCTTTTTGTGCGATTAACGCCCATTTATGGATCCATAAATCGGGTTATGACTGTTCATTTAGCCCTTATAGGCAGACTATTGGATCCAATAACAACAATAGCCTCGAGGAGGTTGTCATGTTCCCGAAGAATGCCTGGTACGTTGCCTGCACGCCGGACGAGATTGATAACAAGCCATTGGGCCGCACCATCTGCGGCGAGTCGATGGTGTTCTACCGTGGTCCGGAAAACCGCGCCGTGGCCCTGGAAGACTTCTGCCCGCACCGTGGCGCGCCGCTGTCGTTGGGTTACGTTGAGGATGGCCTGCTGGTCTGCGGTTACCACGGCCTGGCCATGGGCTGCGACGGCAAGACCGCCGCCATGCCCAACCAGCGTGTGCAGCATTTCCCCTGTATCCGCCGCTTCGCGGTGATCGAGCGCTACGGCTTCATCTGGGTCTGGCCCGGTGACGAGGCGCTGGCCGACCCGGCGCAACTGCCGCATCTGCAGTGGGCCGAAAGCCCCGAGTGGGCCTACGGTGGCGGCCTGTATCACATCGCCTGCGATTACCGGCTGATGGTCGACAACCTGATGGATCTGACCCACGAGACCTATGTGCACGCCAGCAGCATCGGCCAGAAGGAGATCGACGAGGCGCCGGTCAACACCCGTGTCGATGGCAGCGAGGTGATCACCAGCCGCTTCATGGAGAACATCTCCGCCCCGCCCTTCTGGCGTGCGGCGTTGCGCGCCAATGGTCTGGACGAAGATGCGTTGGTGGATCGCTGGCAGATCTGCCGCTTCACCCCGCCGAGCCATGTGCTGATCGAGGTCGGCGTGGCCATTGCCGGGCATGGTGGTTATGAAGCGCCAGAGCAGTACAAGGCCAGCAGCATCGTGGTCGACTTCATCACCCCGGAGAACGACACCTCGATCTGGTACTTCTGGGGCATGGCGCGGCGCTTCAAGGTGGATGACGCCGAACTCACCGACCGTATCCGCGAAGGCCAGGGCAAGATTTTCAGCGAAGACCTGGAGATGCTCGAACGCCAGCAACGCAACCTGTTGCGCTACCCGGAACGCAACCTGCTCAAGCTCAATATCGACGCCGGCGGCGTGCAGGCGCGGCGCATCATCGAGCGTCTGCTCAAGGCCGAACAGGCTCAGGGCGACGGGCAGATTCTGGCCAGGAGCGCATCATGATCGAGGTCATCATCCGCGCCATGCGTCTGGAGGCCGAGGGCGTCCTCGGCCTGGAACTGGTGGCGGCCGATGGCGCGCCGCTTCCGCCCTTCGAGGCAGGTGCGCATATCGACCTGCACCTGCCCAACGGGCTGATCCGTCAGTATTCGCTGTGCAACGACCCGCGCGAACGCCATCGCTACCGCATCGCCGTATTGCGTGACGCCGCCTCGCGAGGCGGCTCGCAGGCGGTGCACGAATTGCTGCGTATCGGCCAGCGCCTGAGCATCAGCGCGCCGCGCAACCTGTTCGCTCTCAATGAGCAGGCGCCGCGCAGCCTGCTGCTGGCCGGCGGCATCGGCATCACCCCGCTGCTGTCGATGGCCTGGCGTCTGCATGCCATCGGCGCCGACTTCGCGCTGCACCAGTGCGTGCGCTCGACCAAGCTCGCTGCATTCGCTGAACGCCTGGCCAGCGCGCCCTTCGCCGCACGCACGCATCTGCACTGCGACGATGGCAGCGCCGAGCAGAAGCTCGATTTGCCTGCCCTGCTCGCCGCCGAACCGGCCGGCAGCCAGCTTTATGTGTGCGGCCCCAATGGCTTCATGGAGTACGTGCTGGACAGCGCCCGCGCCCTAGACTGGGCGGAAGATCGCCTGCACCGCGAATACTTCGCCGCGCCGGAAGCCGAAAGCGGCGGTGGCGCCTTCACCCTGCGCATCGCCAGCTCAGGCCTGGAGCTGCAGGTGCCGGAGGATCGCACCGCGCTGGAGGTACTGGAGGATGCTGGTTTCGACATTCCGGTATCGTGCGGCCAGGGCATCTGCGGCACCTGCCTGACTCGCGTGGTGGACGGCCAGCCGGAGCATCGCGACCTGTTTCTCAGCGATGAGGAAAAGGCCCGCAACGACCAGTTCACCCCCTGCTGCTCACGCTCGCGCAGCGCCTGCCTGGTGGTGGATCTGTAAACGCAGAGACGGCGCCCAACATGCGGCGCCGTCATATCGGTATCTGGATACACTCCAGACTGCCCCCTCTCGCCAACGCAACGACCTCAGGTGCGCAAGCCGGCGATGGCCTGGCGCAGTTGCTGCTCCAGTGTGGCCAGTGCCTGGCTGGCACTCAGCGTCTGCTGATTAGCCTGCGCGGCGCGCTCGGCATCATGGCGAATCTGGCTGACATTGCGGCTCACCTCATCGGCCACGCAGCTCTGCTGCTCGGCACTGGCGGCGATTTGCTGGTTCATCTGTTCGCTGAGCGCCACCGCTGCGGTGATATCGGCCAAGGCAATACCCGCCTGCTGAGCCCATGCGGCGGCCTGTTCACTCAAGTCACGGCAATCATGCATCTGCGCCTGACTGTGCCGGGAGCCCTGCTGCAAAGCGTGGATCAGTGCAGCGATCTCGCGTGTCGAGGCCTGGGTGCGTGAGGCCAAGGCCCGTACCTCATCAGCGACCACGGCGAAGCCACGTCCCTGCTGCCCGGCCCTGGCGGCTTCGATGGCGGCGTTGAGCGCCAGCAGATTGGTTTGCTCGGCAATGGCACTGATCACGTCCAGCACGCCATCGATACGCCCGATCTGCTGTTGCAGGTCATCCATCGCGGCCGCGCACTGGCCCATCTGCTTGGCCAGGTGCTGCACCTGTTGGCTCGCTTGCTGGCTCACCTGGGCGCCGTTGTGCGCGCACTGTTGCGCCTGGGTAGCGGCCTGCGATGCCTGCGCAGCATTGTGCGCCACGTGTTGCACGGTGGCGGCCATCTCATGCATGGCGGTGGCCGCTTGTTCGGTTTCCTGCCTCTGCCGTTGGGCGATGGCATTGCTCTGTGTGCTGAGTGCGGCCAAGGTGCCGCTGGCTTGCCCCAGGCCGGCAACGCCAGCGCCCATGCCCATGACCAGTTGCCGCAACGTTGCGGCCATGGCCTGCATGGTGCTCATCAACTGGCCCAATTCATCCTTGCGGGTAGCGGCCAGGTCGACAGCGCCAAGGTCGCCTTCGGCAATGCGCCGGGCAAGCTGCAGGGTGCTGCGCAGAGGCGTCAGGATCAGCCCACGAATGGTCAGCGATGCCACCAGCGCCAGCAGCACGATCACCGCTGCGCCGCTCAATTGCTCCAGCACCACCGCATCGCCGTGTGCCTGCATACGCGCACGCCCTTCGACGACGGCCTGCTCGACCGGCTGCATCAGCGCCTGCGCCTGCTGCTCCATGTGCTCGCCAGCCTGCCGGCTCAGGTCGCGACTCTGCAGGTAGCGCTCGAAGGCCTGGCGATAGGCTTGCAAGGCCTGCGACGCCGCCGCCAGGCTCTGCGCCGAGTTCGGGTCGACGCGCCCGTGGAGCAGCTCCAGCGCCGTATCCATGCCTTGCACCCGCTCGTGCCAGCGTGCCTGCACAGCCGCCTCACCGTTCTGTACGTAAGCAAATTCCAGGCTGCGCGCCACCAGCAGCTCACGCAGCAGGGTCGAGGCCTGCTCGGCCAGGCTCAGCGGGTCGGCGTCGAGCAGCACGCCGCCATCCAGTGCGCCGCGTACCTGATCGAGCATGTCCATCTGTACGGCCTCGAACTGCAGGCGCGCCTCGTCAGCCTGTTGCTCCATCTGTGCCTGCGCCTCGCGTGCCTCGCGCCGGCTGCTGATGAAGCCCTCAAACTGCGCGCGATAGCCGTCAAGCGCCGCGCGCAGTTGCCGCGACAGCTCATCGAGCGGCGACGCCGGCTCGCCCGAATGGGCAAACAAGCGCGCCTGCACGGCCTGTATCAGGCGCTCGACCTCGGCTAAGCGCGCAGGCTCGGGCTGCAGCGCATAAGCCTGCTGCGCGGCATGCATGTGCAACACCAGTTGATCGAGCGCCACCTGCTCGCCAACTTCACCGCTCTGCTTCAGCAGTGACGCCGTGGCTTGCAGCCCCTGGGCGATGGCCAGTACCGCAAGCAGGGAAACCAGGCCGAAGCCAACTACGAGTTTTTGCCCTACCGAGCAGTCGACGAAGCGCCGACCGATTTGCCTCAACATCCCGTTTGTCCTCAGCATCCCAATGAGCGCACAGGCCGCACTTGCCTGGCGATCACGCCTCTGCCATGGCAGGCCGCGACTCGGTGAAGGCGCCGCGCAGGCTGTCTTCGATCAGTTGCCAGGCCTGCTCGGCGCTGTCGTCCGGGCCCAGGTGGGTGAACATATGGTCACAGCCGACAAACATCCGCTCCTGCACGGCAACACCGGCCTCGCGCAGCTTGGCGGCATAGGCTTGGCCTTCCGCCCGCAAGACGTCGTACTCGGCGGTAATCAACGTGGCAGGCGGCAGTCCGCGCAATTGCTCGACCGCAGCCAACGCGGGTGAGGCCAGCGGATCTAACGCCTGCGCCGGGTCGCGTAAGTAACAACGGTTGAAGAAGCCCATTAGGCCAGGGCGCAGCAGCGGTTTTGCCAGCGCCGAGGTCTTGCCCTCGGCAGGCGCGGCGAGATCCAGCGCGGCGTAGTCGATCACCTGATGCACCACGCGCAGACGCTGATGATTGCGCGCCAGGGCGGCAACGCCGGCGGTCAGGTTGCCGCCGGCACTGTGCCCGCCAACAGCCATGCGCCAGGGGTCGATGCCCAGCTCGGTGGCGTTGTCCGCCAGCCACTCCAGCACCGCGAAACACTGGTTAAGCCCCGCCGGAAAGGGATGCTCAGGCGCCAGCACATAGTCGAGGTTGACCACCAGGCAGCCCAGGTTGTGCGCCAGGCGCTGGCAGTAGCTGTCATCGTGCTCCGGCACGCCAGCAACGAAGCCGCCGCCGTGCAGATTCAGGTAGACCGGCCGCGGTTGCTGACTTCCGGCCAGCGGCCAATAGAACAGCGCGCGAGCGCGCCCCTGCGGGGTGTCGATATAGCGGGTCTGGCGCGCCTGCAGCGGATAGTCGGCACGGGCATACACGAAGCTCGACTTCATCCGTTTGGCGAACGCGCGGAGCAATTTGGCGGCAAGGGTTTGCACGAGTTTCATCGCAGAGTTCTCATGGCATGGACGAACGATTGGGGGCAGCAGGCCGACGGATGCCCGTCGGCCTGCGCGGTTTCAGTCAGCGGCCTTGCGAGAACCACGCGGCAGCAGCAACCAGGCCAGCGCCGGCAGCAGGATCAACGCGCCGAGCATGTTCACCAGGAACATGAAGGCCAGCAGGATGCCCATGTCGGCCTGGAACTTGATCGGCGAGAACACCCAGGTGGCCACGGCGATGGCCAGGGTCAGACCGGTCAGCAGCACCACCTTGCCGGTGGCCAGCAGCGCGCCGTAGTAGGCCTCGACCAGACTGTCGCCCTCCTTCATGCGCGCCAGCAGCACGCTGAGCACATACAGCGCGTAGTCGATGCCGATGCCCACACCGAGGGCGATCACTGGCAGCGTGGCCACTTTCACGCCCATGCCGAGGCCGACCATCAGCGCCTCGGCCAGCACCGAGGTGAGCATCAGCGGCAGGATCGCGGCGAGCACCGCGCGCCAGTTGCGGAAGGTGATCCAGCACAGCAGGATGACCGCGCCGTAGACCCAATAGAGCATCTCGTGCATGGCCTTCTCGACCACGATATTGGTGGCCGCTTCGATACCGGCGCTGCCGGCGGCGAGCATGAACTTCACCTCCGGCAGCGACTGCTGGGCGATGAACGCCTCGCTCTCGGCCACCACCCGCGAAAGGGTCGCGGCCTTGTGGTCGGCCAGGTAGACGTAAAGCGACAGCAGCGAGCAACCCTGGTTGAACAGCTCGCGCGGGGCGCGCGTCTGCACGGTGCCCAGGGCGCCTTCGTTGGGCACCAGCTCGTACCACTTGAGGTTGCCCTCGTTGTAGCCGGCGCTGGCCATCTTGCTCAGGCTGGCCATGGAGTTGGTCGCCTCCACGCCCGGCAGTTGCTCCAGGCGCCAGGCCAGCTCATCCACTGCGGCCAGCGTGTTGTAGCGCGTACATTGATCCTCGGGGGTGCGCACCATGATCACGAAGATGTCCGAGCTGGCGGCGTAGTGCGCGTTCATGAAGGCCGCATCGCGGTTGTAGCGCGAGTCAGCGCGCAACTCTGGCGCGCCGGGGTCAAGGTCGCCGATCTGCAGATGGCTGCCAACCAGCTTGCCGCCTATTGCCAGCACGGCGCCGACCAACAGCGCAGCCACCGCCCGGCGCGGCGTGGCGAAGCGCGACAGGCCAGTCCACAGCGGATGGCGCTCGTGCCCGGCCTGCTGGTCACGCAGGCTGCGCTGCGCCGCCTTGGCGCTGACGCCGGTGTAGCTGAGCAGTACCGGCAGCAGCACCAGGTTGGTCAGCACCAGCACGGCCACGCCGATGCTGGCGGTGATGGCCAGGTCGCGGATGACCTGAATGTCGATCACCCAGAGCACGGCAAAGCCCACCGCATCGCTGATCAGCGCGGTCAGCCCGGCGAGGAACAGGCGACGAAAGGTCATGCGTGCCGCAGCCAGGTTCGACAGGCCGCGACCGATGTCCTGCATGATGCCGTTCATCTTCTGCGAGCCGTGGCTCATGCCGATGGCGAACACCAGGAACGGCACCAGGATCGAATAGGGATCGAGCGCGTAGCCCAACGACGCCAGCAACCCCACCTGCCAGAGCACGCCCACCAGCGAGCAGGCGACCACGGCGAAGGTGCTGCGCAGGCAACGGGTGTAGGCCAGCAGCATGGCCACGCTGACCAGCACGGCAATGACGAAAAACAGCGCCACCTGGCCCAGCCCTTCCAGCAGGTCGCCGACGATCTTCGAGAAGCCGGTGATATGGATGCTCACGCCTTCTGCCTGGTACTTGGCGCGCAGCGCTTCCAGTTGTTGCGACAGCGCCGCGTAGTCCAGCGCTTCGCCGGTCTGCGGGTTACGGTCGAGCAGCGGCAGGAAGATCACGCTGGAGCGCATGTCACCGGCCACCAGTTGGCCGATCTCGCCGGAGCGGGCGACGTTGGCGCGTACCTCGTCAAGGCTGGCGGGCGAGCCGTCGTAACCATCGGGGATCACCGTGCCGCCATCGAGGCCTTCTTCGGTCACTGCCGTCCAGCGCGTGGTCGGCGTCCACAGCGATTTCATGTAGGGCCGGTCGACGCCCGGCAGCAGGTACAGCTCGTCGTTCAGGCGCGCCAGGGTGTCGAGGTAGGCGGCGTTGAAGATGTCGCCCTCCTGAGTGGCCACGGCGATGCGCAGCACATTGCCGACGCCGCTCAGTTCGCTGCGCTCGGCGAGGAAGTTGGCGATGTAGGGATGCTGGGTCGGGATGGTTTTCTCGAAGCTGGCGTTGATGCCGATGCCGCGCGCCTGCCAGCCAAGCAGCAGGGTCAGCGCCAGGCACAGCAGGATCACCAGCAGACGGTGATTGAAGATCGCACGCTCGACGACATTGCCCGAACGCGGATCGAAAGCATCCAGATGCGTGGCCACGCTCGGCACGGCATCGGCAGGATTCTCGAATTTCACTACGCACTCCTCAGGCGCGGCAAATGCCACGCCGAAACGGGATCACTCAGCGCTGGGCCGACTGTTCAGGGATTTGCCGCGCGGCGATACCACTCAGGCCGCCACTGGCGAGGCTGCCATCAGCGGCCTGGACGACGCTGGCCAGGCCCGGCGCCAGGCGCAGCGGCACGCTCTGCGCGCGGGCACTGCCAGGCTGTGCGACCAGCAGCTCACCGCCCTGCCCGGCCAGCAGCAAACGGCCGTCAGCCAGTTCCAGCGCGGCGGCAAGGGCCGACTCCACGCCGGTATCCAGCGCCTGCCAGGTTTCGCCACCATCGGCCGACCACCAGGCGTTGCCGCGCAGCCCATAGGCCAGCAGCCCATCACGGGCGGCGAGCAGGCCGAAGAAGCTGCCCTCGTAGGGCGATGGCAAGGCGGCGAAATGCTCACCGCCATCGCGCGAGCGCAGCAGCAGGCCACGCTCGCCGGCGATGTAGAGATCGCCGCGCCAGGCACGTATGGCGTAAAGGTTGAGTGCTTGCGGGTTGTCCAGGTGCTGCATCCAGCTCTGCCAGCTCTGGCCACCATCATCGGTACGCAGGATCAGGTTGTAGGCACCGACCAGATAGCCGACGCGCTCATTCAGGAAATACAGGTCGAGAAAGGGTTTGTCCGGGCCATCGGCAACCATCGCCTCGGCCTGTGCGATGGCATCCGCATCGCCCGAGGCCTGCGCTGCCTGCAGCACCCGATTGGCCGCCTGGATGCCATCGAGCTGCTTGCTCCAGGTTTCCCCGCCATCGCTGCTATGCAACACCACGCCGAGATGGCCGACCGCCCAGCCCTGCCGGGCATCGACGAATTGCACGGCGGTGAGGTTGACGCTGACCGGCACGTTAGCCTGGCGCCAACTGGCGCCATCGTCGTCCGACAGCAGGATGATGCCGCGCTCGCCGACTGCCACCAGGCGCTGCCCGGCACGAGCCAGGCCCAGCATCACACTGCGCTCGGCCTTGGCACTGTGCAGGGCCGGGCGCTCCAGCACGGCAGGGGCCGCTTGCACGGCCTGGGCGAAAACACCGGCCAGCAGCAGGACGAACCCGCCTAGCCCTTTCGCTAAGACTTTCATCGAAACCTCCTCGAAGGCCGGGGCGATACTGCCGCCCCGGTCGCTCGACTCAACGGATGCTGGAGTTGGCCATGGCATCAGGGGTGAAGAACGTGGCAGAAGGCCGATCGATCGCGTGATACTGCTCGTTCAGATCGTTGCTCGAGGAGTTGAGGAAGTAAGCCCCGGTGTCGAGGTTGTAGCTGCCCCACATCACCTGCGCAGTCAGGGCCGGCATGTCCGGTGCCAGCAGGGTCAGGCTGTACATCTGCCGGCCCAGGCGACCTTGTGCGTCGTAGCCGTCGACCAGCAGCACCTGCCAGGAGTCCTCGTCCACATAGTAGGTGCGGCGTGGTACGACGTGGCGCTTGCCGGCCTTGAGCGTGGCCTCGACCACCCAGACGCGGTGTTTCTCCCAGCGCACCAGATCCGGGTTGAGGAAGCGCGGCTGTACCAGATCATCACTCTTGGCCAGGCCGGCGCGATTGTTGTTGTAAGGCACCAGCAGTTCTTTCTTGCCCACCAGCTTGAGGTCGTAGCGGTCGGTGGGGCCGAAGATCATGAAGGCCTCGTCGAACAGACCGACACCGGAGGTGACGAAGTCCGGAGTGTCGTAGGCGATGTTCGGCGCGCGGCGCACGCGGCGCTGGCCGACCAGGTATTGCCAGGCAGCACGGGCGGAGGGGTCGACGTCCCAGTGGGTCATCAGGCCCTCACCGGCTTTGGACGACGGCAATTCGGTGTACAGCTTGCCCCACTGGTACTTGCCGCCGAAGCTCTCCAGGTTGCCCTCCTTGAAGTAGTACGGGAACTGGTAGCTGAACTTGGCGCGAGTGGCCTGTACCTTCTTGCCACCGGCCGTCATCAGCCAGGTGTCGAACGGCGCGCTGATGGTGTCACCGCCCTGCCAGGACAGGCGGTAGTTCCACAGCACCTCGGTACCGTTCTGCGGAATCGGGAACGGAATGCCGCCGTAGGTACCACTGACCTTCTCGGTCGGCACGTCAACCTGGGCACGGGTGGCGTTGGCGAAGGTGTTGTCGTACACCCACTGCGGCGCGGCGGCGCTGCGATGGGTCGGGTACACATCCAGGCGGTAGTCGGGGTACTTGTTCAGCAGCACCTTGGTGCCTTCGGCCAATTGCTCGGCGTACTGGCCCATATTGGCGGCGGTGATGCTGTACAGCGGCTTCTCGCCAGCGAAGGGATCGGCGCGTTTGTCGCCACTTTTATAACCGGCTGGCACCTGGGTGTAACCACCATCCCAGGCCGGGATGCTGCCATCGGCATTGCCAGCACGCTCGGCGCCCATGGGGGTCAGGTCAGTCTTCAGGCGCGCGGCCTGATCAGGGGCGACGGCCGCCTGCGCCAGGCCGCCAGTGAGCAGGGCCAGGCTGCAGAGGGTGGAAATCAGTGTCTTGTTAGGCATGGTCATTACACCTGTTGTTGTTCTTAGAAAGTGGTCTTCACGTACAGCGAGACGAAGTCGCGGTCGGCCAGCGACTGGGCGTAGCTGAAGTTGCCGTCTTCGCGCAGGCCGGCCTCCGGGGCGCCGAAGAAGTTCACGTAGTTCAGGCCCATCTCCCAGCGCTGCAGGTAGGTGGCTTTGAGGCCCACGCTCCAGTCGCCGGCATGGGTGTTGCCGAAGCCGGACTTGCTGACCGCCGAGGAGCGGCCATCGAGTACCACGCCAAAGCCAACCGGCACGCTCAGATCCAAACCATCGGCGATCTGGAAGTACGCAGGCTCGGCCAGCACACGCAGCGCAGTGGCGTCGCGGGTGGTGTTGCTGTCCAGCGCGGCGCGGTTGTCGGTCACGCTCAAGGTGCGGTTCCACGCCAGCTCGGCAAGGATCGAGCCGCCATCCCACAGCGCCGACGGCGACAGCAGGTAGATGGTCGACAGGTTGACGTGCGCGGTGCGGCCCTTGGCGTAACGCGCATCGCCCTCGTTGTCCGCCGCCTGGCCGGGTGCGATCACCTGCAGGTTGCTGACCAGCGGCGCGTTCCAGCGCAGCGAGGCCTCGCCGGCGAAGTTGAAGTCGCCATAGGCGGTGGAGAAGCTGGCACCGACGGTCTTGATGTCCTCGGCGAATACCTGGCGGTAGGACGAAAGTATGGGCGACGGCCCGGCAGTGTTGACGTAGCTGTACAGACCGCTGGGTGCCTTGTCGTGGTACTGCGCGGCATACAGGCCCAGCTCCAGTTCGGTGTCTTCGGGTTTGAAGCGCAGTTGCACGCCGCCCTGGCCACTGTTCTTGGCCTCGATATCACTGGCATGCACCATCAAGCCACCGGTCACATCGGTCAGCGCGCCGGAGCCTTCGCCGATTGCATCACTGTCACTCAGGTAACTACCGGCGCCCGGCAGGTTGGAGCGCTCCCACTCGAACTGGTAGTAAGCGCCCACCGACAGCCGCGGGTTGATCTGCAACTGCCCGGAGATCTGGTTGACCGGCCGCAGGATCTCCTTGAACTGGGTGCCCGGCACGCTGAGCAGCTTGACCACATCGGTTGGCCCCTGTGCGGCGCCGATGCCGTTGCCGCCGTAGAACAGGCTCTCGCCATAGACCAGGCTGTGCCGGCCCAGGCGCAGCACGCCCTGCGAGCTTTCTCCCAGTTCGCCGCGCAGGTAGACGAAGGCATCCAGCAGCTCGGCATCACGCCCATGCAGGTCGCGGGTATCGGAGAGGAAATCTGGCTGATTGCTGCTGTCTGTGTCGTCGTTGTAAACCTGGTCGTACCAGGCCGCGCCACTGACGCGTAGACCGTAGTTCTGGTGGCTCAGATCCATCTCCGAGAGGACATCAAGGCGGTTGGAAACCAGCCCACGGCTGAAGTTACGGTCGCCCTGACTCTGGATCGAAGGAAACAACCCATTGGCCGTGGGCGCATTGGTGAGCCGATCATCGGCCCCTTGCAGACGCCAGGCCTGGCTGTACTTGATGGTGTTGTCCCAGCGCAATTGCCAGTCGCTGTCACCCAGATCGATCTGTGCAGCCATGGCCGGTACGCTACTGGCCAGACTGACGGCCAGGGCCAGCGAACGAACGCTGGTATTCGCTTGTGTGTGCTTCATGTCGTTCCTCATTGTTTTTGTTGTACGGACGCAATGGCTGCCGGGCAGGCAGCCGATATCAGCGGGTATTCACTCCCGTGGATTCAGAGGTAGGTAGAAGCCAGGCCGCCATCGACCGGCAGGTTGACGCCGTTGATCCAGCGCGACTCCTCGGCACAGAGGAAGGCGATTACCGCCGCCACCTCATCGGCATAGGCCGGGCGCTTCATGCGGTGGGCATCGGCCTCGGTGCGCTGGCTGCCGAGCATGGCCACGAAATCGCCGAGGATCGGCGTGAACACCGGCCCTGGTGCCACGCTGTTCATGCGCACCGAATGAGCCAGGAACCAGGGTTGCGCCTGGGTGATGCTCCAGACGATCAGCGCTTCCTTGAAGTACTGGTAGCAGGTCTGCGGTGGCACCGGGTTGGCGGCCAGCCAGGCTTCGCCAGCGGCGAACCCTTCGACGGCCGCCAGCGCCTTGTGCTGCTCCAGGCGCTCGGGCCACTGCGCGCCGAGGATCGAGGCGACGTTGACGATGCTGCCGCCGGCGTTGATGCGTGGCAGTACGGACTCGGTCAGGTGACGCAGGCCGAGGTAGTTGACCCGCGCCAGCAGGTGCGGGTTGGCCGTGCCGGGCACGCCGGCGATGTTGCACAGGCCGTCGAGCTGCGCCGGGAGCTGGGCCACGGCCTGGTCGATGCTGGCCGGGTGTTCCAGATCGATCTCGACGAAGCCGTCGAGGCTCATGTGCGGTTCGCTGCGATCCAGGCCGATCACCCGCGCGCCGTGGAAGCGCAGCAGGCGCGCGGTCTCGGCGCCGATACCGGAGGCGACACCGGTGACTGCCAGGGTCTTGCCTTGCAGGTTCATATTTCGCGTCCTCTTGTTCTTGTTGTGTTCGCTAAAAGGCTCGGTCAGAAGGGATAGCGCGGCGGCGTGTCCTTGACCGTGACCCACTGCCACTGGGTGTATTCGTCCCAGTCCGCCGGGCCGCCGACGTTGCCGCCGTTGCCGGAGTTGCCGCGCCCGCCGAAGGGGTTGATGCACTCGTCGGCCACGGTCTGGTCGTTGATATGCAGCAGGCCGCAGTGCAGGCGTTCGCCGATGGCCATGGCGCGCCCCAGCGAGGGCGAGATCACCGCAGCGGACAGCCCGTATTCGGTGGCGTTGGCCAGCTCGACCGCCTCGTCGTCGTCCTCGAACGGCACCACGCAGGCCACCGGGCCGAAGATTTCCTCGTCGAAGGCACGCATGCCCGGGCGCACGCCAGAGAGCACGCTGGGCTTGTAGAACAGGCCCTCATGCGGGCCGCCCACCTCCAGGCGCGCACCCGCGGCGACGCTGGCCTCGACGATCTGGCAGACCCGCGCATGCTGGCGTTCGTTGATCAGCGGGCCGAGATGCGCTTCGCCACGGGCAGCGTTGCCCACCGTCAGGGCGCGAGCCTTTTCCACCAACAGACGGGTCAGTTCGTCGGCAATCGAGGCATGCGCGAGGATGCGTCCGCTGGCCATACAGATCTGCCCCTGGTGCAGCCAGGCGCCCCAGGCGGCGTTGCTGGCGGCCAGCTCCAGATCGGCGTCCTCCAGCACGATCAGTGAGTTCTTGCCGCCCAGTTCCAGAGCCACCTTCTTCAGCGTGCGCCCGGCCGTTTCGGCCACCTTGCGCCCGGCAGCGGTGGAACCGGTGAAGGCGATCATCTTCACCTGCGGGTTCTCGCACAGCGCCACACCGGCCTCGGCCTGCCCCGGCAGCACCTGCAACAGGCCATGCGGCAACCCCGCAGCCTCGAACAGACGAGCGATCAGAAAACCGCCACTGACCGGCGTTTGTGGATCGGGCTTGAGCACCACGGCATTGCCTGCCGCCAGCGCTGGCGCCACCGAACGCAGCGACAGCACCAGGGGGAAGTTGAACGGCGAGATCACCCCGACCACGCCATGCGGTACGCGCCGCGCATAGGACAGGCGCCCAGCCTCGCTAGGCAGCACCAGGCCATGACCCTGTGAGAGCATCCCCGCAGCCTGGTGCAGCAGCACGATGGCCTCGCGCACCTCATGGCTGCCCTTGAGCACGCTACCGCCGGTTTCCCGCGCGACGAACAGCGCCAGCTCGGCGAAGTGCGCCTCAGCCTGGTCGGCCGCGCGGCGGAAGATCAGCGCCTTGTCGCGCGGGCCCAGGGCATGCCAGGCCGGTTGCGCCTTGCTTGCGGCGGCACAGGCGATGCGCATGTCTTCGGCATTGGCCAGGCCGGTGCTGGTCAGTTGGGTGTTGGTCGCGGGTTCGCGCACCGGGTTGACGCCACCAAGCGGGCTGATCCAGCCGCCATTGAAAATCTTCTCGCGCCACTGCGCTTCACGCAGGAAACCGGCCTCTTTGACTGCGGACATATCGCACTCCGATGTTCTTGTACTTGTGGAGGGCGGCACTCGCTGCGTCGCTCACGAGCCCTGCCCTGCCAGCACTAGAGCAAGCGCTGTGCCCAGTCTTTACGCGCATCTCACGCGAGGCTCTAACCCGGGGCTTGCAAGGTATCGAGGGGGATTTTTACGAGGTCGACGCAACGCTGCGAATTACGCAAATGATCAAAGTTATGCTAATTAACCATTAATCCTTTGATCATTTGATGAAGCGAGGCGTTGACCATGGAGATGCCCAAACACCTGTTCAGCGACTTCGCCCAGGGCAAGGATCCCAGCCCGCTGCGTGGCGACAGCTCGCAGTTGCAGCAGGATCAGTCACCGACCACGGCGGAACTGGCCGAGTGCCTGTTCTTCTCCCCCAGTGACGGGCGCATCTGGCTCAATGATCAGCGCATGCTGCTGATGCACGGCTCCTCCTTCGGCGCGCTGCGCCGCGAGTTCATCGACGGCCTCGGCCTGGAGCGTGCGCGCGGCTTGTTCACCCGCACCGGCTACCAGTCCGGCGCACGCGATGCGCACCTGATCCGCACGCGCTGGCCGCAGGCCGACCGCACTGCGGTGTTCTTCGCCGGCACGCGCCTGCACACCCTCGAAGGCATGACCAAGGTCGAACCGCTGCATTTCAAGTTCGACGCCGATGTCGGCCTCTACGAAGGTGAGTTCCTCTGGCATCACTCCTGCGAAGCGGACGAACACATCGCCGCCTACGGCATCGGCCAGGACTCGGCCTGCTGGACCGAGATCGGCTACGCCACCGGCTACGTCAGCGGCCTGTTCGGGCGCCTGGTGATCTTCCGCGAGGTGGAATGCCGGGCCATGGGCCACAAGGTCTGCCGGGTGATCGGCAAGACCGCCGAGCAGTGGGGCGATGTCAGCGCCGACCTCGCCCTGCTCTATGCCAATGCCACCCCGGCACCGGCCAACAGCCAGGCAACGGTGCCGATGCGCAGCAGCCCGAGCGAGCCGGGCGAGTTGATCCCGATTGGCGCCAGCGCCGCGTTCACCGCCGCCCGCCATGCCCTGCAACGGGTGGCGCCAACGCCCGCCACGGTGCTGATCGGCGGCGAATCCGGCGCCGGCAAGGAGCTGTTCGCCCGTGAGCTGCACCGCCTCAGCCCCAGGCGCGAACAGCCATTCGTGGCGCTCAACTGCGCCGCCATCCCGGAAAACCTGATCGAGGCCGAGCTGTTCGGCGTCGAGCGCGGCGCCTTCACCGGCGCCAGCCATTCACGCCCCGGGCGCTTCGAGCGGGCCCATGGCGGCACCCTGTTCCTCGACGAGATCGCCAGCCTCAGCCTGCCCGGCCAGGGCAAGCTGCTGCGCGCCCTGCAGGAGCGCGAGGTGGAGCGCGTCGGTGGCGGTCAGCCGATCCGCGTGGACGTGCGCGTGGTCGCCGCCACCAACGTCGACCTGCGCCAGGAAGTGCAGGCCGGACGCTTTCGCGAAGACCTGTTCTACCGCCTCAATGTCTACCCCATCAGCCTGCCGCCACTGCGCGAACGGCGCGACGACATTCCGCTGCTGGTCGATGCCTTCCTCGGCCGCTATTGCCGTGAATACCAGCGCACGCCCGCCGGGCTGACCATGCGCGCGCTCAAGGCACTGCTGCTGTACGACTTCCCCGGCAATGTGCGCGAGTTGCAGAACCTGATCGAGCGTGGCCTGATCGCCAGCGACGAAGGCCGCCCCATCGACATCCTGCATCTGTTCCACAACGAACCGCTGCCGCCGCAGTTGTACTCGCTGAGCCAGAGCGGCACCCTCTCCAACAGCACGGACAGCGATGCAAACGGCCCGGACAACCTGCTCGAACAGCTCCAGCAACTGCATATCGAGCCGGATATCGAACGCCTGGAACGGCGCCTGCTCGATGACGCATTGAACAAGGCCGAGGGCAACCTGGCCGCCGCCGCGCGCCTGCTCGGCCTGACCCGCGCGCAGTTCGCCTACCGCCTGAAGAAACACGGCGTGCAGCCAACCGCGCGGAATTAGTGCTGGCATCCTGGGATTGCAGCCAGCAGAATAATTAACTCGCTTAACTTAAAGATGATCAATACAGAGACCATGGCCAAGACACCCGAACCGAGCGACACGACCCTCAACCCGGCGCTGCTCGACCAGGCTCTGGAGAGCTACCTCGGCTATGTGCTGCGCCGCGCGCAGATGAAGGTCTTCCAGCACCTGGCGACGCATCTGGAAGCCTTCGACCTGCGCCCCGCACAGTTCACCGCCCTGATGATCATCGAACAGCACCCCGGCCTGATGCAGGCCGAACTGGCCCGTGCCCTGGCCATCGAGCCGCCGCAAGCGGTGGTGCTGGTCAACAAGCTGGAGAAGCTCGGCCTGGCCATGCGTGTGCGTTGCAAACCGGACAAACGCTCCTACGGCCTGTTCCTCAGCAAAGTTGGTGAAGTGCGCCTGAAGGAACTCAAGCAACTGGCCGCGCAGAGCGACCTCGACTCCACCGCCGCGCTCGACGGCCAGGAGCGCGAACAACTGCTGCACCTGCTGCGCAAGCTCTATCGCGCATAACCGCTCTTCGCCACGCGGCCTCTTCTGCGCCGACAGCCTTGGCAACCAGGGCGCCTGGCCCTTTATGCGCAGCTGAAAGCGCCCCTCCCGGCATCACGCGCCTCTTGCCGTGCTGATGGTCTGCAAAGCACTAAGCTGAGCTACGTCGACTCGCAACTTTCGACCTTGAGCTAAGATTCACTTAAGAAGCCTCCGGATATCATATAGCCATCATTCCGTTCTCTCCCTTATCCGGGAAGTAGGAGCACGCGCCATGCAACAGGGCTCGAAAGTCACCCTTCGGACGTGGATATGGAGAGCCTTCGTACAAACAGCACTGATCCCGTTGTTCCTGGTGGAAACGGTGCTCATCTCCGTGTATCTGCTGACCAACGCCTCGATCCGTGACACCCAGGTCGACCACCTGCGTCAGACCGCCCTGGTCGACCTGCAGGCGGCGGCCAACCAGGAAGCGTCGCTGGTGCAAAGCGAGCTGACCCATATCGCACGCTTGACCGGCATCTACACCGCGCTAACCCAGGATGCCCTGACCGACACCAACACGGTCGCCCCCGCGCAGTTGTCCATCACGCCCAGCGGCGTACGCCATAGCCAACGCGACGATGGCGGCGCCGCCTCCTTTTACTCCAACGCCACGCCGCTTGACCGCCAGGATCTGAGCAAGGTCGCCCACCTCAGGGAGCTTGATCCCTTCATGCGTGAAACGGTGCGCAACAACCCGTTGATCGCCAGCATCTACTTCAACAGTTGGGACAGCTACAACCGCATCTACCCCTGGTTCGACACGCCGGCGCAGTACCCGCACGACATGGTGATACCGGACTACAACTTCTATTACCTGGCCGATGCCAAGCACAACCCCGATCGCCAGGTGGTCTGGACCGATGTCTACCTCGACCCGGCCGGGCAAGGCTGGATGATGTCCGCCATCGCACCGGTATACCACGAGGACTTCCTCGAAGGCGTGGTCGGCCTGGACATCACCGTCGACAAGCTGCTCGAGCATATTGAGCAACTGGCGGTGCCCTGGGGCGGCTACGCAGTGATCGTCAGCAACGAGATGAACATCATGGCATTGCCACCGGCTGGCGAACGCGACTTCGGCCTGGATGAGCTGACCACGCACTCTTACGACGAAGCCATCAGCTCCGAGCAGTTCAAGCCTGAAGACTTCAACCTGCGCAAACGCGCCGACACCGCCGCCCTGGTCAACACCATGCAAACGCAACCCAGTGGCGTCGTTGCCATGCCGTTCGACGGCCAGCAGAAACTGGTGGCCTGGGCGCTGATCCCTTCGACCAACTGGCACCTGCTGACAGTGGTGGACGAAGACGCAATCTTCAGCCAGACCAACGACCTGGCGCTCTACTACCGCAACATCGGCTATCTGCTGATCGCCGGGCTGGTGCTGTTCTACCTGGTGTTCTTCGCCGTGATGTGGAGCCGTATCCGCATTCTCACCGAGCGCCTGCGCGCGCCGATCGGCGGCATCGTCGGCATGCTGCGCGAAATCGGCAAGAGCAACTGGCGACCCAAGCGCCCCGAAACCCATATCAGCGAGCTGGCGTCCATCGTCGAGGATGTCGAGCAGATGGGGCAGAAGCTCGAACTCAGTGCCTCGCAACTGCAGCGCGCCAGCCATGAGGCGCAGGAGGCCAGCCGGGCCAAGAGCCAGTTCATATCCAGCATGAGCCACGAGCTGCGCACCCCCCTGAACGCCATCATGGGCTTCGCTCAGTTGATGCGCATGCAGGGCGCCAAACCGGCTGCCAACGCCCCCGACTACCTGGAGGAAATCCTCCTCGCCAGCCGCCACCTCAATCAGTTGGTCGGCGACATCCTCGACTGGTCCAGCCTGCAGAGCGAGCAGCCGCGGCTGGACATGCAGCCGGTCGATGCGGTGGCGCTGATGCGCGAATGCGCCGACATGGTCGCGCCGGAGGTGGAAGCCCATGGCCTGACCCTGAACCTGGATCTGCCCGACAAGCCGCTGACAGTGGTGGCCGACCCACGACGCCTGCGCCAGGTGCTGCTCAACCTGCTGTCCAACGCCATCAAGTACACACCAGCCGGGCACGTCACCCTGGCGTGCAGCGAACACGGCGAACGCGTGCGCCTGAGCGTCATCGACACTGGCATGGGTATCGCCCGTGAGCTCCAGCCACTGCTGTTCGAGCCGTTCCAGCGCCTGGGCCAGGAGAATGGTTCGATTCAGGGCACCGGTATCGGCCTGTCGCTGTGCAAGGAGTACGCGGCGCTGATGAAGGCCGAGGTCGGCCTGACCAGCGAGCCGGGCCAGGGCAGCCACTTCTGGATCGAACTGAGCCGCCATCGACCGAACACCCGTAAGGCCAAGGCGATGGCTGCAGCCCCTCGCGCCAGCATCTACCACGGTGACAACGATGCGCAGAACCGCAGCATCGTCAGCCAGGTTCTGGCCGACCGTGACCTGCAACAATTCGATGACGGTGCAGCGCTGCTTGACGCCCTGCGCGACAAACGCCCCGATCTGCTGTTGCTCAGCGTCGACATGCATGGCCTGGATGGCCGTGAAGTGCTGCGAGCGATTCAGCGCACCCCCGAACTGGCCGACCTGCCGGTGGTGCTGCTGAGCCGCGAAGAGCAACTACAAGAACTGGTTACCCTCGGCGCCAGCGCGTTGCTCGCCGTTCCCCTCGACCCAGCCGACCTGCGCCAGTTGGTCAATGCCCTGGCACCTCCGGAGAATCCCCATGCTGTCTAAAGACTTCAGCACCTCACGCGTGGTCATCGTCGATGACGTTGTTGCCAACAGCCGTCTGCTGGAGTCGAGCCTCAAGGCCTTTGGCCTGCGCGATACCCTGAGCTTCTCCGACTCGGCCGCTGCGCTCGACTGGTTGCGCCACAACAGCTGGAACCTGCTGCTGCTCGACCTGGACATGCCGGCGCCCAGCGGCTTCGACATCCTGCGCGCCCTCGCCGGGCGTGATCGCAGCACCAACCCGATCATCATCATCACCGCGCTGGGCGACACGGCCAACCGCCGCACCGGTCTTGAGCTGGGCGCCAACGACTACCTGTGCAAACCGGTCGACCTGCCCGAAGTCATCCTGCGGGTGCGCAGCAACCTGCAATTGAGCCACGCCAGCATGGCCCTGCAGGAGTCCAACGTGCTGCTGGAAAACCGCGTCCGCGAACGGACCGCGCAGCTCGCCAATAGCTACGGCTCAGTGGTGCGCACCTTGTCGCGCGCCGCCGCCTACCGCGATAACGAAACCGGCAACCACATCCGCCGTATCGGCGAGTCAGCAGCCCTGATCGCCCGCGCCTACGGCATGGACGATCATTGGGTCGAACTGATCCGCCAGGCCGCGCCGATGCATGATGTCGGCAAGATCGGCATTGCCGACGACATCCTGCTCAAGCCTGGCCCGCTCACGGCAGAAGAGCGCACGCTGATGCAAACCCACCCGGCCATCGGCCACGCCATCCTCAGCGACGAACACCCCTCGGAGCTGACCAACCTGGCGGCGGAAATCGCCCTGAACCACCACGAGAAATGGGACGGCAGCGGTTATCCGCAGGGGCTCAGCGGCGAACAGATTCCACTGTCGGGGCGCATCGTCGCCATTTGCGACGTCTACGACGCCCTGCGCATGCCACGCCCCTACAAACAACCGTGGTCGTGCGAAGACTCGCAGCGCTACATCCACGAGCAGGCCGGCAAGCACTTCGATCCGTTGCTGGTCGCGATCACAGAGGGGCTCTACGAGCAGATCGAAGCGTTGCAGCGTGATCTCAGCGACCTCGCGCAAGGAGGCTGACTTCCCCTCGTACACACTCGGTTTCCGCAGTTATGGCCGTAACCCATTCCACGTACGAGTATTGCCGCTATGAACCTCCGCTCGCTCTCCATCGCACCAAGGGCCGCACTGGGTTTCGGCCTGATCGCCCTACTGGTATTCCTCCTCGGAGGCTTCGCACTGCTGCAGATGGCCAGCATGCACGAGCGATCCGGCGAGGTCGAAGAGAACTGGGTGCCCAGCCTCAATGCACTCAACGACGTGACCCAATCGATCATGCGCCTGCAAGCCAGCACCCTGCGTGCAGTACTGACCGAGGACAACGCCCATCTGCAGACCAGCGTGACGCAGGCACAGCAGTTGCGCAGCACCCTGCAGGATCGGCAGCAGGTCTATGAAAAGCTCATCAGTTCCGAGCAGGAACGCAGCCAGTACCAGCGTTTCAAACAGCTCGAGAGCGACTATCTGCAAGCCCAGTCCCAGGTGCTCGAACGCGCTCAGGCGGGCGACCATAAAGCCGCCAGCACCCTGGTCGAAGGCGATCTGAACAGCCATGCCGACCAGATGGTCACGGCCCTCAATGACCTGATCGTGCAGAACCGTGATGGCGCCAGCGCGGCTGCGAAGGCGTCCAGCGCCATCTATGACCGGGCACTCAGCGGTACCCTGGCTGTCATGGCGCTGGCCGCCGTCGCCACGCTGGTGCTCGCCACCCTACTGACACGCAGCATCGCGCGCCCACTGGCAGATGCCGTGGAGGTTGCCAACTCGGTGGCCGCTGGCGACCTGAACCGCATCATCGATGCACAGGGCAACGACGAGCCGGCCAAACTACTGCAAGCCCTCAAAGGCATGCAGGGCAACCTGCGCAGTACCATCGAGCAGATCGCCGATGCCTCCAACCAACTTGCCTCGGCGGCCGAGCAGCTGACCAACGTCACCGACAGCACGACCCAGGCCCTGCACCGACAGAGCCAGGAAATCGACCAGGCCGCCACCGCCGTAACCGAGATGAGCAGCGCCGTGGACGACGTCGCGCGCAATGCTGCCGCCGCCTCGGAAAGCTCCAGCGAGTCTGGACGAATCGCCGAACAGGGCAGCGAACGGATCAACCAGACCCTGTCCTCCATCGGTAAACTGGCGACCAACGTCGATGAAACCTCGAGCAACTTCGGCCAGCTCGCCGGCAAGATCCGCGGTATCAGCCAGGTACTGGACGTCATCCGCAGCATCGCCGAACAAACCAACCTGCTGGCCCTCAACGCGGCCATCGAAGCTGCCCGTGCCGGTGAAGCTGGGCGTGGTTTCGCGGTGGTCGCCGACGAGGTGCGCGCACTGGCCCACAAGACGGGGCAGTCGACCCAGGAAATCGAAACCATGATCAGCACCGTGCAGAGCGACACGGAACAGGCCGTACGCTCCATGGAAGCCAGCAACGGCCTGGCCAAGCAGACCCGAGAAATTGCCGAAGGCGCAGGTCAGGCCCTGCAGCAGATCATCCACTCCATCGGCGACATCCGTGATCGCAACCTGGTCATCGCCGCCGCCACCGAGCAACAGGCACACGTCGCCCGCGAAGTGGATCGCAACCTGGTCAACATCCGCGACCTGTCGCTGCAGACATCGGCCGGCTCGGAGGAAACCAACACCGCCAGCCGCGTGCTGGCCAATCTGGCCGACGACCTCAATGGCATGGTGGCGCGCTTTCGCATCTGAGGTCGCGCACAAGCTTGTGCGACGCGCGCCAAAACGGAGCGCATACCGGCTCATGACCGCCCGGCACGAGGCCAGAGACCGCTCGGCACGGGCGTGGAACGCTTCTTGAATAGCTCCGACAAGCGTTGTCCCAGCGGAGAATCAAGGTGCCCAGCACAGCAACGGACAGGTCTCATCGCGTCGGCGTTCTGGCCTCGGCGGCCACCGGGCTGGTGGAGTTCATCCAACAGGCCGGCGGCGACCCGGATAGCATCCTCGGCCGCGCCGGCATCGACCCCGAATGCCTCGACCAGCCGACCCTGAGCCTCGACCTGCACCAGTACTGCGCAGTGTTCGAGGAGGCTGCGCGGCAAACGCACAACCTGCACTTCGGCCTGCGCTACGGGCGCCAGTTCAAGCCCGACGCCCTCGGCCTGCTCGGCTACATCGGCATGAGCTCGGCCACCCTCGGTGACGCCCTGCGCAACGTGGTGCGGGCCTTCCCTTACCACCAGCAGGGCAGCCTGCTCCGGCTCGACGAGCGAGGCCCGCTGTGCCAGCTGGACTATCAGGTGCAGCACGGCGGCATCCGGCACAAGCGCCAGGATGCCGAGCTGTCGCTAGGCATGTTCTTCAACCTGATGCGCCACGCGCTGGGCACGCGCTGGGCACCGGAGCAGGTGCACTTCGAACACGCCCGCCCGGAGGCCTGGTACGAGCACTGCAAGGCCTTCGACGCGCCGGCATTCTTCGACCAGCCGAGCAATGCTCTGGTGTTCCAGCGCAGCGTGCTGGAACAGCCGATGCCAGGGCGCGATGGTCGCCTGCTGGCACTGATGTTCGACAACCTGCGCCAGTTGGCCGGCAGCACGGGCGAAGGCGCGCCACGCAACGGCCTGATGGACGAGGCCAGGCGGCAGATTCGTCTGTTGCTGGAAAGCGGCGAACCCAGCCTGGAGAAACTGGCCGACGCCCTGCGCCTGCCTAGTTGGACACTGCAACGCCGCCTCAACGATGAAGGCCTGAGCTTCTCGTCCCTGCTCGACCAGACCCGCCGCGAGCTGGCCAACCTGCACCTGGAACAGGGTGTCGCCCTGGCCGAAATCACCGCCCTGCTCGGCTATTCCGAACTGAGCGCCTTCTCCCGCGCCTTCCGCCGCTGGCATGGGCTCAGCCCACGGCAGTGGCGGCAGGCGCGCCAGGGCACTGAACGCAGCTAGCTTCTGGCCAGGACGGTCTCCAACACCTGCAGAAAACGCTCACCCTGGGCCGCGCTCAGGCACAGTGGTGGGCGGATCTTCAGCACATTGCTGGCCGGCCCGGAGGCCCCGATCAGCACGCCCTCGTCACGCAGGGCATTGACCAGGCTTCGCGTGCCACGGGTATCGGCCTGCCCCTCGCCATCGAGCACGTCGACGCCAATGAACAGACCGGCGCCGCGCACCTCGCCGAGTTGCGGATAACGCACAGCGAGGCTGCCAAGCCCGGTCTGGAGCAAGGCCCCGACCCGCGCCGCATTGGCCTGCAAGCCTTCCGCCTCGATCACCTCCAGCACCGCCAGGCCCACCGCTGCCGCCACCGGGTTGCCACCGAAGGTATTGAAATAGGCCGCGCACTGGCCGAAGCGCTCGACCAGGTGCGGCTGGCAGATCACCCCGGCCAGTGGGTGGCCGTTGCCCATCGGCTTGCCCAGGGTCACCAGATCTGGCGCCAGACCATGGCGCTGGAAACCCCAGAAATGGCTGCCGGTACGACCGAAACCGGGCTGTACTTCGTCAGCGATGAACAGCCCGCCTGCCGCGCGCACCGCTGCTACCGCTTCGGCGAGAAAGCCCGGCGGATCGGCGAATACGCCGTCGCTGGTGAACAGGGTATCGACCAGCAGGGCAGCCGGGCGGATGCCATGCCGGCGCATGTCCGCCAGCGCCGCGCGCACCTGCGCGGCGAACTGCGCGCCCACCTGTTCAGGCAGCTGTGGCCGGTGCAGGGGGGCATCGACCAGGCGCGCGTCGCCGGCCACCGGCACGTACTCGCCCATCGAGGGCGACAGCTCGGCAATGGCCGTGGTGATGCCGTGATAGGCATAACGGGTGACGATCACACCCGTTCCGCCGCTATGGTCACGAGCGATGCGCAGCGCCAGGTCGTTGGCCTCGCTGCCGGTGCAGGTGAACATCACGTGCGCGGACATCTCCGGCAGGGTCGCCAGCAAGCGCTCGGCATAGTCGAGGATGCCATCGTGCAGATAGCGGGTATGGATGTTCAGCTCGCCCGCCTGGCGAGCCATGGCCGCCACCACGTGCGGGTGGCAATGCCCCACCGAGGGGACGTTGTTGTACAGATCCAGGTAGGCGCGACCGGCGCTGTCGAACACCTCGGCGCCACGCCCGCGCACCAGGTGCAGCGGCTGGTCGTAGAACAGCTGGTAAGCCGGCCCCAACAGACGCCGTCGCCTTTCCACCTGCTGCTGGCGCGCGGCATCCAGGCTGGCGAGCTGCGCGCTCTCGAATGCATTGACCTTGAGCATCCTGCGCCTCCGCCTCAGCCCAGCGCCTGCAACGACTCGGGCAGGATCTGCCCACCGTCGATGATCAGGCTCTGCCCGGTGATGTAGCCCGCCTCGCGCGAGGCGAAGAACAGCGCGCCAGCGGCGATGTCATCGACGCTGCCGAGGCGCCGCAGCGGCACCGAGGCGGCCATGCTCGCCACGTAGTCCGCGCCCATCTCCTGCAGTCCTTCGGTCAGCACGTTGCCGGGCAGCACCGCGTTGATGGTGATGCCATCACGCGCCAGTTCGATCGCCGCCGTACGCATGAAGCCCAGTTGCGCCGCCTTGCTTGCGCCGTAATGGGCCCAGCCGGGAAAGCCGGTGACCGGCCCGGTGATCGACGAGGTGAGGATCACCCGCCCGTACTCGGCCTGGCGCAGGTAGGGCAACGCCGCCTGCACGCAAAGGAAAGAGCCCTTGGCATTGGTCGCCAGCACCTGATCCCAGTCCGCCTCGCTCAGCTCGTCGAGGCTGCCGGAGGGAAAGATCCCGGCATTGCAGCACAAGACATCGAGGCCAGCGAAGGCCTGCGCGACCTCGTCGAGCAGGCCACGCACCGCCGTGGCATTGGCCACGTCGGCGACGAAGCCCTGCACGTCCAGCCCCTCTTCGCGCAAGGCCGCCACACAGGCGGCGAGCCGTTCGCCGTCACGGGCGCTGATCGCCACGCGCGCCCCTTCGCGGGCAAAGCCGCGGACGATACCCAGGCCAATGCCGGCACTGCCGCCGGTAACCAGTACACGCTTGCCTTGCAGGGAAGTGAACATGGAGGGCTCCTCATCGAATGGATGACGCCATCCTCGCCCTCCCCCGCGCCGGACACTTGACCGCAGAACACAAGTTGCGCGGCGGCCGATCAAATCCACCCAGGGCGGGGCTCTGTCTGTGCCGAGCGGTCAAGTTTTCGCCAGGCGCGGTCAAGCTGCCTGGTCGAGCCATGGCGATGCTGGCCTCATCGTCAGCCTTCAGGAGTGCTCGCCATGCTTCAGGCCGCTACCTTCGATCACCTGGCCCAGGCCATGCTCGCGCGCTATCCCGCGTCATGCCGTGGCCGCCTGCAGTTGCTCTGCCTGTCGGAGAACGCCACCTACGCCGTGCACGGTGATGGCATACGCCATGTGCTGCGCCTGCATCGCCCGGCCTACCACAGCGCCCAGGCGATCCGCAGCGAACTGCACTGGCTCGATGCCCTGCGCGCCTCGGGCGTGGAGGTGCCCAAGGCCCTGCCCGGCCTGGATGGCGACTGCCTGCAACAGCTCGAACTGGCCGGCCAGGAACGCCATGCCGTGATCTTCGAGTGGATCGACGGCACGGAGCCTGACCCCCGGCAGAATCTGCTGGCCTCGTTCGAGCGCCTGGGTGCGATCAACGCGCGCCTGCATCGCCAGGCGCGCGACTGGCCTTTGCCAGCAGGCTTCGAGCGCCTGCGCTGGGATCACGCCAGCATGCTCGGCGCCGATGGCCATTGGGGCGACTGGCGCCAGGCACCCAACCTGAGCGCGGCGCAGCAGCCACTGATCGAGGCCACGCTGCGACGCTTGGCCGAGGAGCTGGCCGCCTATGGCCAGGGCAGCGAACGTTTCGGCCTGATCCACGCCGACCTGCGCCTGGCCAACCTGCTGGTGCAGGGTGAGCGCACACGGGTGATCGACTTCGACGACTGCGGCTTCGGCTGGTACCTGCACGACCTCGCCTCGGCGCTGAGCTTTCACGAGGATCATCCAGACGTGCCGCGCTGGGTCAGTCACTGGCTGCAGGGCTACACCCGCGAGCACGGCCTGAGCGACGCCGAGCTGGCGATGATTCCCGCCTTCGTCGTGCAGCGCCGCCTGCAACTGCTGGCCTGGACCGGCACCCATGCCGAAACCCGCACCGTGCAGGAGCTGGGGCCGGACTGGGCCAGCCGCTGCCTGCCGCTGTGCGAGGCCTATCTGGAGGGGCGGCTGCGCCTCTACTGAGCCGGCCGCAACAGCACCTCGCTCAAGGCTTGCGCGGCGCTGGATAACTGGCGCCCGGCCTGGTGCAGCAGGCCGACACGGCGCGACACCTGCGGCTCGCTCAGCGGCAGGCAGCGGGCGCCGAGATCCTCCATCTGTTGCCGACACAGTTGCGGCACCGCGCTGACGCCGAGACCTTCGGCGACCATGCGCCCAACCGTGACCAACTGATGGCTCTCGAAGGCCACCGGCAGCTTGCCGTGGCGGGCGGTGACGCTGTCTTCCAGCAGCAGGCGCACCGCCGAAGGACGTTGCAAGGTGATGAAGGGTTGCTCCAGCAACTGTGCCCAGGTCAGCGCTTCGTGGTCGGCCAGATGGCTGGCTGCCGGCACCACGGCGACGAAACGATCCTCGTACAGCGGTGTGAATTGCAGCCCGTCTAGGGTCGCCGGCTCGAAGGCGATGCCGAGTTCGACGCGACCGTCGCGCACCATTTCCATCACCTGTTCGTTGATCACGTCATGCACCGCCACGTTGACCCGTGGATAGGCGTCGCGAAAGGCGCGCAGCGCCGCCGGCAGGCGGTTGCCGGCGAACGACGGCATGGCCGCCACCGCCACCTTGCCCATCTGCAGGGTGAAATGCTGGCGCAGCAGGTCCTCGGCGTTGTCCCAGTCGGCCAGCAGGCGCACGGCGATCGGCAGCAACGTCTCGCCCTCGGGCGTCAGCGCCACGCTGCGGGTGGTGCGCACCAGCAACTGGCCACCGAGCGATTGCTCCAGGTTCTTGATCGCCAGGCTCAGCGCCGGCTGCGACAGATGCAGGCGCTCGCAGGCCTGGGCGAAGCTCAGGCTCTGCGCCACAGCGAGAAAGGCGCGTAGCTGCTTGACGGTCATTGATTTATTTACCTGATCAATCAAGAGGAAAAACAAACTTAACAAATAAGCTCACAGCGCAGAAGCTTGGCCTCACTCCTGATAACAACAAAGAGGCAGCCTCGAATGAGCGGACTCGACAAACGCGTCGGTAGCTATGCAGAAGCCCTGAACGGCCTGCAGGACGGCATGACCGTGCTGGCCGGCGGTTTCGGCCTGTGCGGCATCCCCGAGAACCTGATCGCCGAGATCCGCCGTCGCGGCGTGCGCGACCTGACCGTGGTGTCCAACAACTGCGGCGTCGACGGTTTCGGCCTCGGCGTGCTGCTGGAAGACCGGCAGATCCGCAAGATGATCGCCTCCTATGTCGGCGAGAACGCCCTGTTCGAGCAGCAACTGCTCTCCGGCGAGCTGGAAGTCGAACTGACCCCGCAAGGCACCCTGGCCGAGAAGCTGCGCGCTGGCGGTGCCGGCATCCCCGCCTTCTTCACCGCCACCGGCTACGGCACCCCGGTCGCCGAAGGCAAGGAAGCGCGCGAGATCAATGGCCGCCACTACATCCTCGAACCGGCCATCACCGGCGACTTCGCCATCGTCAAAGGCTGGAAGGCCGACCATTTCGGCAACGTGGTCTACCGCCACACCGCGCAGAACTTCAACCCGGTGGTCGCCACCGCCGGGCGCATCACCGTGGTCGAGGTCGAAGAGATCGTCGAACCCGGTGAACTCGACCCCACGCAGATTCACACCCCGGGCATCTACGTCGACCGGCTGATCTGCGGCAGCTTCGAGAAACGCATCGAAAAACGCACCCTGCGCAGTTGAGGACAAGACCATGGCACTGACCCGTGAACAAATGGCCCAGCGCGTAGCCCGCGAACTGCAGGACGGCTTCTACGTCAACCTCGGCATCGGCATCCCGACCCTGGTGGCCAACTACGTACCCGAAGGCATGCAGGTGATGCTGCAGTCGGAGAACGGCCTGCTCGGCATGGGCGCCTTCCCCACCGAAGAGGAAGTGGACGCCGACATGATCAACGCCGGCAAGCAGACCGTCACCGCGATCAAGGGCGCGGCGATCTTCGACTCGTCGCAATCCTTCGCCATGATCCGTGGTGGTCACGTTGATCTGACCGTGCTCGGCGCCTTCGAGGTGGACGTTAACGGCAACATCGCCTCCTGGATGATCCCCGGCAAGCTGGTCAAGGGCATGGGCGGCGCCATGGATCTGGTGGCTGGCGCCGACAACATCATCGTCACCAT
The DNA here is from genome assembly GCF_034683865.1 of Pseudomonas sp. C11. Taxonomy (NCBI): domain Bacteria; kingdom Pseudomonadati; phylum Pseudomonadota; class Gammaproteobacteria; order Pseudomonadales; family Pseudomonadaceae; genus Pseudomonas; species Pseudomonas sp. C11. The sequence goes on along the minus strand of NZ_JAWIIP010000024.1, from coordinate 13,713 downwards.
GACCCACGCCTCGAAAGACGGCGAATCCAAGCTGCTGGAGCACTGCAGCCTGCCGCTGACCGGCTGCGGCTGCATCCGTAAGGTGCTGACCGACCTGGCCTATCTGGAGATCGAAAACGGCGCCTTCATCCTGCGCGAACGCGCACCGGGCGTGAGCGTCGAGGAAATCGTCGCCAAGACCGCCGGCAAGCTGATCGTTCCCGAGCACGTGCCAGAAATGCAGTTCTAGGTTGTCTACCGCCCTGCAGAACGCCACCACGCCTGGCGTTTTGCGGGGTGTTTTTATTTGGTGTTATCTGCTGCACTCCCTGTAGGAGCGGATTCATCCGCGAAGCGTTCCGTCCTACCGCACCCAGAGGATTTCCCATGCAAGACGTCGTCATCGTCGCCGCCACCCGCACCGCCATCGGCAGCTTCCAGGGCAGCCTGGCCGATATTCCTGCGCCGGAACTCGGCGCCATCGTCATCAGGCGCCTGCTGGAGCAAACAAGCCTCGACGCCGCCCAGGTCGATGAGGTGATCCTCGGCCAGGTGCTCACCGCCGGCAGCGGCCAGAATCCCGCGCGCCAGGCCGCCATCCGCGCCGGCCTGCCCCATGCCGTGCCGGCCATGACCCTGAACAAGGTCTGCGGCTCGGGCCTCAAGGCCCTGCACCTGGCGGCCCAGGCCATCCGTTGCGGCGATGCCGAGGTGGTGATCGCCGGCGGCATGGAGAACATGAGCCTGTCGCCCTACGTGCTGCCGAAAGCCCGCACCGGTCTGCGCATGGGCCACGCGCAGATGCTCGACAGCATGATCGTCGACGGCCTCTGGGACGCCTTCAACGATTACCACATGGGCATCACTGCCGAGAATCTGGTGGAGAAATACGGCATCAGCCGTGAAGCCCAGGACGCCTTCGCCGCTGCCTCGCAACAGAAAGCCGTGGCGGCTATCGAGGCCGGTCGCTTCGATGCCGAGATCACCCCGGTGCTGATCCCGCAGCGCAAGGGCGATCCCATCGCCTTCGCTCGTGACGAGCAGCCGCGAGCCGGCACCACCGCCGAATCCCTGGCCAAGCTCAAACCCGCATTCAAGAAGGACGGCAGCGTCACCGCCGGCAACGCCTCCAGCCTCAACGACGGCGCCGCCGCCGTGCTGCTGATGAGCGCGGCCAAGGCCCAAGCGCTGAGCCTGCCGGTGCTGGCGAAGATTGCCGGCTACGCCAATGCCGGCGTCGACCCGGCGATCATGGGCATCGGCCCGGTCTCCGCCACCCGTCGTTGCCTGGACAAGGCCGGCTGGAGCCTGGCTGACCTCGACCTGATCGAAGCCAACGAAGCCTTTGCCGCCCAGGCGCTGTCGGTCGGCCAGGAGCTGGGTTGGGATGCCGACAAGGTCAACGTCAACGGCGGCGCCATCGCCCTCGGCCACCCCATCGGCGCCTCGGGCTGCCGTGTGCTGGTCAGCCTGCTGCACGAGATGATCCGCCGTGACGCCAAGAAAGGCCTGGCCACCCTGTGCATCGGCGGCGGCCAAGGCGTGGCCCTGGCCATCGAGCGCGAATAAAGCGCGAAACCGTAGGGCGGGTGCAACCCGCCATTTACCAGGGTGGCGGGTTTCACCCGCCCTACAGAACTAGCGAAATGATCCGCCGCGACGCCAAGTAAGGCCTGGCCACCCAGGGCGTGGCCCTGGCCATCGAACGCGAATAAAGCGGCAACGCGTAGGGCGGGTGCAACCCGCCACTATCGGAACCGGCGGGTTTCACCCGCCCTACGGAGCAACACAACCACCCGCTCGGCTCCGGCCGGGCGTTGTCATTTCCACCCGCCAGGCACAACCGACCTGAATGCCTGGAACAGCCCTTACACAACCATAAGAAAGAGGCGTCATCGATGTTCAATACCCTCACCCGCATGAGCGTGAGCCTGGTACAGAAGTACCTGCCCTCACCCTTCGTCTTCTCCGCCTTGCTCACGCTGGGCGTACTGCTCGCCGGCATCCTCTCCACCGGCCAGTCGTTGCCCGCCATGGTGCAACACTGGAGCAACGGTTTCTGGACGTTGCTCGGCTTCGCCATGCAGATGGCGCTGATCTTCGTCACCGGCCATGCCCTGGCCAGCGCACCGATCATCAACCGCCAGCTCGACCGTCTGGCCAGCCTGGCGCGCACGCCGGGTCAGGCGATCATCATGGTCACCCTGGTGGCGCTGGTCGGTTGCTGGGTCAACTGGGGCTTCGGCCTGGTGATCGGCGCCGTGTTCGCCCGAGCACTGGCGCGCAAGGTCGCTGGCGTCGACTACCCGCTGCTGGTGGCCTCGGCCTACTCGGGCTTTCTGGTCTGGCACGGCGGTCTGGCCGGCTCGATTCCGCTGTCGATGGCCACCGGCGGCCCGGATCTGGCACGCATCACCGCCGGCGTGCTGACCAACCCGGTGAGCATCAGCGAAACCCTGTTCAGCCCGCTCAACCTGACCATCGTCGCCCTGCTGTTCATCGGCCTGCCGCTGCTCAACCGCGCCATGCACCCACGGCAGAACGCCAAGGTCGCCGATGCCGCCAAACTGGTGGAATCACGCGCCGAACTGCCGGCCCGCGAAACCCCGGCACAGCGCCTGGATGACAGCCGCATCCTCGGCCTGGCGCTGGTGGCCATGGCCGGTATCTACCTGTTCAATCACTTCGCCAGCAAGGGCTTCGTGCTTGGCCTGGATGTGGTCATCGCCATCTTCCTGTTCTGCGGCCTGCTGATGCACGGCACCCCGGAGCGCTACATGCGTGCGGTGGACGAGAGCGTGCGCGGCATCGGCGGCATCGTCCTGCTGTTCCCCTTCTACGCCGGGATCATGGGCATGATGATGGGCGCCAATGCCGACGGCATCTCCCTCGGCCGGCAGATCACCGAGGCGTTCATTTCCTGGTCATCGGCCGACACCTTCCCGCTGCTGGCCTTCCTCAGCGCTGGCGTGGTCAACGTGTTCGTACCGTCCGGTGGTGGCCAGTGGGCCGTGCAGGGCCCGATCATGCTGCCAGCCGCCCAGGCCCTGGGCGTTTCGCCGACCGTCACCGCCATGGCGATTGCCTGGGGCGACGCCTGGACCAACATGATCCAGCCGTTCTGGGCGCTGCCGCTGCTCGGCATCGTTGGCCTCGGCGCCCGCGACATCATGGGCTACTGCCTGATCATGCTGCTGTACTCGGGCGTGGCGATCTGCGGCGCTTTCTACTTCCTCGGCTGAGTGTCCTCAGGCCCGCTCGCAAGAATGAGCGGGCCTGCATCAGCGCCAGCGATCCAGCAGATTCACCGCCAGGCGATCCAGCCAACCCCAAAGCCTTTGCTGCACACGGCGCCACAAGGGGCGTTGGTGCCAGTCGTCGAGGGTGATCTCGCGGCTGGCGCCGAAGTCCTCGATGAAGCTGCTCGCCACCGCCTGGGTGAACGCGGGGTCGAGCGCTTCGACGTTGGCGTCGAGGTTGAAACGCAAGTTCCAGTGGTCGAAGTTGCACGAGCCAACGCTGACCCAGTCGTCCACCAGCACCATCTTCAGGTGCAAGAAGCGCGGCTGGTATTCAAAGATGCGCACTCCAGCCTTGAGCAGACGCGGGTAGTAGCGCTGGCCGGCAAAGCGCACGGGCGGGTGATCGGTATTGCGCCCGGCCAACAGCAGGCGCACTTCGACACCTCGGGCAGCAGCACGGCGCAGGGCGCGGCGCACCTTCCAGGTCGGCAGGAAATAGGGCGTGGCCAGCCAGACGCGCTGCTTTGCCCCACGCAGGGCACGCAGCAGCGACAACAGGATGTCGCGGTGTTGCGCGGCATCGGCATAGGCGACACGGCCCAGGCCCTGGCCTGCCGGCGGGCACTCGGGCAGGCGCAGCGGCGCGGATGATTGCCGCGGACGCCAGACGGAACGCGTCTGCCATTGGTGCTCGAACAGTTGTTGCCAATCCCCGACCAGCGGCCCTTCGATCTCGACCATGGCCTCGTGCCAGGCGCTTTGTGGCGCGTCTGGCGTCCAGAATTCATCGGTGGCGCCAGTGCCACCGACATAGGCCAGGCGCTGATCCACCAACAACAGCTTGCGGTGATCACGGTGGAAATTGCGCACGCCACGGCGCCAGCGGATCGGGTTGTACCAGCGCAGTTGCACGCCGGCCGCCAGCAAGCGCTGACGTGAGGCGGCACCCAGCGCAGCAGCGCCATAGGCATCGAACAACCCGCGTACGCTCACGCCCCGCGTCGCCGCCCGGCACAGGGCCTCGACCAGTTGCTCGCTGCATTGCCCATCCTCGACCAGGTACAGTTCCAGCTCCACCTGACGCTGCGCCGCGTCGATGGCGGCCAGCATGCGCGGAAAGAACATCGGCCCATCGAGCAGCAGCTCGAAACGGTTGCCACCGCGCCAGGGGAAGATGGTGCCGCGCACGGACACGATTCAGCGCGCCGTGAAGATCAGCACGGCGCCGACCGGCACCGACAGGCTGATGGCGCTGAGGCCGGCGAGCTTGCGCAGTGCTTCGATACCGCCCGCCAGGCCGTAATCCTCGGCGTGCAGCACCAGCGGCGCCAGGGTCACCACCTGGAAGCGTCGGTCATCGAGGCGGGTGACCAGCAGTTCCGCCTGCAGCTCGTGCATACGCTCGTTGAGGGTCAGTTGCAGCGGCAGGCGCAGTTCCAGTTGCGCGCCTGGAGCCAGGTCGGTGAACTGATCCAGGTTGATCTGGGCGGAGATACGCGCCTCGGGCAGGCGCTTGGTATCGAACAGCATCGCGCGCAGGCGTTCGTCGCGCAGCGCAACGCCAGTGCTCAGCGAATCGAGATCGACACGCAGGCGGGCATTGCCCTTGGCACCGATCTGCCCATGCAGGGTGCGAAAGCGATGCACCTCCGACTGGCTGCCGGAGTGGGTGGAAATGAACGACAGCCGCGAGGACTCGTTGTCCAGATACCAGTCGGCGTGGACGGGCAAGGCGGCAGCCAGCAGCAGGGCGACAAGCGAACGGCGCATGAGAACTCGAATAACGGCATGACCAGGCCGCAACGATAGTCGCCATGGCCTGCCCTGCAAAGTCCAGCGCAAGAATGGCCAAGCCAGGCAGCTTCAGCCGCGAATCAGTGAATCGTAGGGCGGGTGCAACCCGCCACTGCGATCTGGCGGGTTTCACCCGCCCTACTCGTTCGGCAGCAGCTGGCAACCCTGGCGCTCGCCCAACCAGGCGGCGCTGTGGGTACGGCCCAGGCCGCTGGCGGTCACGCGCTTGGCACTCGCGTCGTCGAGCAGGCTGCTAATTGGCACGTACTGCTGCACATAGCCCTCGCAATAGGCTGCCGGGTTGCCGCTGACGTAACGGCAGGAGCAATACTCCTTGGCCGTGTAGGCGCCAATAATGTCGGGGAACGCCTGCAGGTAGACGCGGTTCGGCCAGGCCCAGGCCAGCAGCAGGACGAGCAGCAGCACCAGCGCACTGAGGATCGGGTGACGGCGGATCATGGCTGTACCTCCGTGGCGAAGGCCGCCTGTACGCGCTTGAGCAGTTCGTTGTGCTGGAAGCTGCCATCGCGATCATCGGCGTAACGCACCACCACCAGGTTCTCCTTCGGCATCACGTACAGACCCTGGCCCCAGTGGCCCAGCGCGGCGATGGTATCAGCCGGCGCATCCGGCCAGGGGCGCGAGCTGCCGGGTAGTTCGGCATTGAGCCACCACTGCCCGCCCGGCACCGCATCGCCCGGTGCGAAGCCCTGCGGCTGGTAGGCGGCGAACGGCGTGGAGACGAAATCGACCCAGGCCGCCGGCAGCAACTGCCGTTCGCCCCAGCGTCCGCCGCGCTGCATCAGCAGGCCGACACGGGCCAGGTCGCGCGCACTCAGGTAGGCGTAGGACGAAGCGATGAAGGTGCCGCTGGCATCGCGCTCCCATACCGCATGGGTGATGCCCAGTGGCTCGAACAGCGCGGTCCAGGGGTAGTCGGCGTAGGCCTGCTCACCAACCATGCCACGCAGCGCGGCCGCCAGCAGGTTGCTGTCACCGCTGGAATAGCGAAAGCGCGTGCCCGGCGCAGCACCGGCCTCATGCGCGGCGGTGAACGCGGCCATGTCGCCGCGGCCACGGGTGTAGAGCATGGCCACCACCGAGGATTTCAGCGGGGCGTATTCGTAGTCTTCCTGCCAGTCCAGGCCCGAGGCCCAGTTGAGCAGGTGGCCGATCTTGATCTGCGGGTGGTCGGCCATCGGCAGGTAGTACTGCGCCACCGGCGCATCGAGCTTGAAGCGCCCTTCGCCATAGGCCACGCCGAGTACGGTGGCGAACAGGCTCTTGGCCATCGACCAGCTCAGATGTGGCGTCTGCGCCGTGTTCGGTTCGGCATAGCGTTCGTAGACGATCTGCCCGTCGCGGATCACCAGCAGCGCGTCGGTGCGAACGCCCTTGCGCTCGGCATCGTCGCGCGGGGCGAAGGCGTAGGCCTCCAGCTCGGTAATGGCGGCGGACGCGGGTGCGGGCTGGCTATGCCAGTCGGGTTGCGGCCAGTTTTCTGCGTGGGCGACAGCGCTCAGCAAGCTGAAGCCGAGCACCAGGCTCAGGCGACGAAGGGAAAAGGTGGGCATGGGTGGCCTCGACAAGAAATCGAGGCGCACCCTAGCATGCCGACGGTGACGCCTTGAAGCGTCGGCCTCTACATTCACTTGGGCAGTTGGTAATCCTCAGGCCCCATCAGGTCGAGGCCGCATTCAAGGTTCTCGATCCAGTGCAGGAAGGCGCTGATCATCTCCGGGCCGACGAAAGGCCGGCCGTGCTGCGGCACGATCATTGCCACGTCCATCTTACGCACCATCGCCGCCCACAGACGACAGGCCTTGTTGCCGGCCATGTAGCGGCGATGGAAGCCCTCCATGTTCGGCACGTGGTTGACGAAGTCGCGCACCGGCGTGGCATCGTCGACCATCGAGGCGCCCATGTCGCCGGAGAAGAGGATCTTGCTCACCGGGTCGTACACCTGGAAGTTGCCAACCGAGTGCAGGAAGTGCGCCGGCACGGCCTTGAGGATGCTCTTGCCCAAGGGGATGCTCTGACCACGATCCGGCAACGCGATGATGCGGTCGTAGGTGTTGATGCCACGGCTCAAAGCCAGGTAGTTGGCGGTCAGGTGCGGCAGGAAGCGCGCCCACAGCTTGGAGCAGATCACCCGCGCGCGGGTGTGGAGCAGCCACTTGTCCAGCGAGGCGATGATGTCCGGATCCTGGTGCGAAGCGAAGATGTAGGTCAGATCCTGCACCGGAATATGCTTGGACAACTCCAGAGACAGAGGCGTATAGGTCAGGTCGCCGCCAGGATCGAGCAGCAGATATTGCTCGTTATCGGTGATCAGGAACTGGTTGGATTGCACGCCTTCGCCGCTGACCAGGTCATCGAACATCAGGCATTGGTGGCTGCCGTTATCGAACAGCACGATGGGCTCGCGGCGCATGGAAACCTCGTTGATGAATCGCGAGATCACCTTATGCGCAGGCGAGCCAGCCGGTACTGATATGGGTCAACGCGCGGCGACAATCTGCCGCGCTTTCTCCAGGCGTTTGCTGCGCGCCGCCTCGGCAATGCGCAGCAGGCCCTTGTCGCGCTGCCACAACTCGGCCCAGTGTGCCGGCCCGCTCGCCAAAGCGGCCTCCACCTCATCGGCCATGGCCTGCTGCTGGGCGAACAACCCGGCCAACAGCAGATGCGTGGTGGGCGCATTGGGTGCCTGCCGCGCCACCTCGGCACAGCCAGCGAGCAGCCCCTGCAGGCGCAGCAGCAACGCATCCGGCCAGCCGCTTTCACGACCGATACCGAATAGCCAGGCACTCACCGCCGTGAGCACGTGCACGTCCTCCAGGGTGCGGAAGGGTTTCACGTAGTCATCCCAGCCATCGCCGGCCAGACGTTCGCTCTGGGCCTGATCCAGGTGCAGACGGGCATGGCCGATATCCGGCATCAGCGGCAATGCCGGCAGCGCTTCGATGCGCACGCCCGGCGCGCCTTGGCGTACCACGCCCAGGGCCAGCCGCGGCGTTTCCTCGGCCTGTTCCTCGCGCGCCGCCACCAGCAGCCAGTCGGCGCATTCGGCGGCGGTGACGAAATCCTTGCGCCCGCTGATGTACAGGCCATAGATGCGCGTGCTCATGTCAGCCGGCCGGGTGCTGCGGTTCTCCGTCACGCAGAGGGCGCCAGCCGTCCATGGCGCCGCCGGCCACAACATACGCAACGCCGCCTGGTAACCGGCGAGAAAGGCCAGCCCCGGCGTCGCCGCCTGCAGGCCGCCCAATAGCGCCAGGTCGAAGGGCTGCGGGCGGCCACCCAGGTTGTTCAGCAGACGTGCGTACCAGTCTTCCAGACCCTGTTCGGCGGACTGGCGTTCGATGGGCTGAAACAGGCTCGACCAGGGCATCGCAGACCTCCTCGCAGCAGCGCGCGGGCGCCGTCACATAAGCATCAAAAAACCGTCACGGTGGTGACACCACGTGAATCTAGCCTGAGCTTGCCCAACAAGATCGACCGGCTGCAAGCAGCCAGCCGGCACACGGAGGATCTGGCATGACTCAAAACGCTCGCCGACTGCAGGCCGAACGCCTGCAAGGCCCCGCCGCCCTGCAAGAAGCCCAGGCCTTGCGCTACCGCGTGTTCAGCGCGGAGTTCGACGCCAAGCTCAACGGCGCAGAACTGGGTCTGGACATGGACGACTACGACATTCACTGCCGCCATATCGGCGTACGTGACCTGGAGAGCGGCCAACTGGTAGCCACCACCCGTCTGCTCGACCATCAGGCCGCCGCCGGCCTAGGCCGCTACTACAGCGAAGAGGAATTCGCCCTGCACGGCCTGGCCAAGCTGGAAGGCCCGGTGCTGGAGATTGGCCGCACCTGCGTCGACACCGCTTACCGCAACGGTGCCACCATCGCCGTGCTCTGGGGCGAGCTGGCCGAGGTGCTCAACGAAGGCGGCTACCGCTACCTGATGGGCTGCGCCAGCATCTCCATGCAGGACGGAGGCATCCAGGCCCAGGCCATCATGCAGCGCCTGCGCGAGCGCTACCTGTGCACCGAGCACCTGCGCGCCGAACCCAAGCACCCACTGCCTCAGCTGGATCTGCCGGGCAACGTCATCGCCGAAATGCCGCCGCTGCTCAAGGCCTACATGCGCCTGGGCGCGAAGATCTGCGGCGAGCCGTGCTGGGACAAGGACTTCCAGGTGGCCGACGTGTTCATCCTGCTCAAGCGCGACGAGCTGTGCCCGCGCTACGCCCGCCACTTCAAGGCAGCAGTCTGAGGCCTGACCGTAGGAGCGAGCTCTGCTCGCGAACAGGAGTGTTCTGCATTCGCGAGCAAAGCTCGCTCCTACACGCCCACATGCTCCCAAGCCTCGCCAAGCGAGCCTAGCTATGGATAATGCCGGCACCCGCTTTCAACCGGAGGCCTCGATGGCCAAACTGCGTCTGTCCCTGCGCCTCGTTCACCTGGCCCTGGTGATCCTCTTCGGCACGCTGCTGGCGGGCGTCGTCAGCCTCTGCGAACGCATCGTCCAGCATGATCTGATGCCCCTGCGGCAACGCCTGACGCGCTGGTTCCTGGCCCGCCTGGGCGGCGCCCTGCCCTTTCGCGTGAAGGTCGCAGGCGAGCTGCCCGATCAGCCGATGCTGTGGGTCGCCAATCATGTGTCGTGGACGGATATCCCGCTGCTCGGCGCCCTGCAGCCGATGTCCTTCCTGTCCAAGGCGGAGGTGCGCGACTGGCCGGTGGCCGGCTGGCTGGCGCACAAGGCCGGCACCCTGTTCATCCGCCGTGGCTCGGGCGACAGCAGCCAGATCAGCCAGCAGCTCACGCGCCACCTGCAGCAGAAGCGCCCGCTGGTGATCTTCCCCGAAGGCACCACAACCGACGGCCTTGGCGTGCGCACCTTCCATGGCCGCCTGCTGAGCAGCGCCATCGACAGCGGCGTCGCCCTGCAGCCGGTAGCCATCCGTTACCTGCGCGCTGGCCAGCCCTGCCCGGTGGCGCCCTTCATCGGCGACGACGACATGCTTTCGCACCTGCTGCGCCTGCTGGCCAGCCCGGCCTGCGAGGTGGAGATCCGCCTGCTGGCGCCGGTGTCCAGCGAGAGCCGTAGCCGCAACGAACTGGCGCGGCACTGCCAGGCAATGATCGCCAACGTGCTGCAGCCGGACATGCCGCAGGAACAGGCCGCAGCCGCCTAAGCGGCCGGCGGCACGATCAACGCATCACCGTCGAGCGACGCCAACAAACGGCTGGCCACGCTACCCAGGAAGAAACGCGATGCCCCTTCGCGTGCGTGAGTACCCAGCACCAGCAGGTCGGCGCCGGACTTGCGCAGCGCATCGCCGATCACCCCTTCCGGCGACCCGATCTGCACATGCAGGTGCGCATCAGCCACGTTGACGCCGGCTTTACCGAGGCGTTCAAGCAGCTGCTGACGCATCAGGTCGCGCTGGTTCTCCAGCACCTCGGCGCTGATGCCGGCGTCCATCATCGCCCCGGCGGCCAGGGGTTCCACCGCGCTGGCAATTTCCACCTGCCCTTCTTCGATCAGCCCCAGTTCGCGCGCACGGTGCCAAGCCTGCATCGAGGTACGTGACAGGTCGGCCGCCAGCAAGGCATGGCGATAATCGTGTGTCACCGGCCCGTTGACCCGCAGCACCGGCAGATGGCTGCTGCGCACCACCCGCTCCAGCGTGGTGCCGACGAAGAAGTCGCGCAGCGCCGACTTGCGATGCGCGCCCACCACCAGCAGATCGGCGCCCATGCCCTTGGCACTTTCGACCACCACCTCAGCCACCTCGCCCACGGCCACCACCACGCGCGGGCGGCTGCCGGCCTGTTCGAGCAGACGCTCGGCCTGGGCCTGCAACAGAGTTTCGGCCTGCTGTACCTGGCGCTGCACCAGCTCGCCGGGGGCATCATCATCGATCACATGCAACAGGCACCACTCGCCGCCACCCTGGCGACGGATCAGTTGCACGGCACGCTGCACCGCATGTGCCGAACGCTCGGACAGGTCGGTCGCCACCAGTATCTTGATCATCTCGTTTCCTCCATGGGATTCATACCGAGTCACATTCAAGCCGCTCCTGCCGGTTCACTCCTTGATGCAGGTCAGGCCGGGCGCCACAAAGCGCTGCGAGGCAGCCAGGTCGAGTGCGGAACAGACATCCCTGTGCGGCTCCCTCTAAAGAGAGTGACCACGCATGGAACGGATTGACTGCACAAAAAATGCTCGGTGAGCGGGGTAGCAAGATATGACGGTGCAAGGCATCTGCGCTGAGCGTCGCGGCTGAAGCCCCTCCCACGGAGCTCTGTGGGAGGCGCTTCAGCGGCGACTATGGCCGCGCTCCCCGAATTGCCTCCGGGCTACGGTTTGCTCCTACCCAGCTCGGCCTCGGCAAAGGCCATCAGTTCCGGATAGAAGGCGCGGAAGTCCTTGCTGAGCGGCTCGTACAGGCGCTCCAGCTCGACCAGGCTGCCATCGAGCAATTGCGGCTTGGACAGGCGCCGTTGCATGCCGGCGATCACCTGTTCCAACACCATGAATTCTCGATAGCTACCGAGCCAGTCCTGCTCGGCCATGCGTGGTGCCATCAGCGCCAGGCGCCCGGGCAACTCAGGCTCGGCGGCCAACACCCGATACACCCGCCCGGTGAAATGCTGCAGCGGCTGTGCGGCGTAGTCGGCCCAGTCGCGGGCCAGGCAATGGTCGAAGAACAGATCCAGCAGCATGCCGGCCATGCGCCGCCGTTCAGCGGGAAAGCGCGAGCGTGCGCGCGCCTGCAGCGGATGGCTGTCGGTGAAGGCATCGATGCGCCGATGCAGGCGGATAGCTGCTTCGATGTCCGCCGGCCAGCGTCCGTCCAGCGGGCCTTTGACGAAGTCGCCATAGAGGCTGCCGAGCAGTTGTGCCGGGGCGTCGCCGCCAAGATGCAGGTGGGCCAGGTAGTTCATCCGCTGAGCTTACCGCCGCGAGCGGGACAATCGAAGCGGTTGATGGAGACTATCGGAACAAACGATCTGTATATCGCTCAGAGACGATATAAGGTTCGCCGCATGACGAAACACGGCCCGCACACCATGGATATCGATCTCGACGCCATCATCAAGGCCCTCGTCCACCCGGTTCGCCGCGACATCCTCGATTGGCTGAAGGCGCCCGAACGGCACTTCGCCGAACAGGATCATCCGCTTGAGATCGGCGTGTGCGCCGGCAAGATCTATCAGCGCACCGGGCTGTCGCAATCCACCGTTTCCGCCCACCTCACCAGCCTGCAGCGCGCCGGTCTGGTGACCAGCCGCAAGGTTGGCCAGTGGCACTTCTTCAAACGCAACGACGACTTGATCCAGGCCTTCGTCGAGCGTCTCGGCCAGCAACTCTGAACCTGAAGCTACAACCGGAGGATTCACCATGCCTACCCTGTTCGACCCTATTCAGATCGGCGATCTGCAACTGAACAACCGCATCATCATGGCGCCGCTGACCCGCTGCCGCGCCGACGAAGGCCGCGTGCCCAACGCGTTGATGGCCGAGTATTACGTGCAGCGCGCCTCGGCCGGCCTGATCATCAGCGAAGCCACCGCCGTCACGCCGATGGGCGTCGGCTACCCCGACACCCCCGGCATCTGGTCGGACGAGCAGATCCGTGGCTGGAGCAACGTCACCCAGGCCGTACACGCCAACGGCGGCAAGATCGTGCTGCAGCTGTGGCACGTCGGGCGTATTTCCGACCCGATCTACCTCAACGGTGAACTGCCGGTGGCACCGAGCGCCATTCAGCCGGCCGGTCACGTCAGCCTGGTGCGCCCGATGAAGGAATTCGTCACCCCGCGCGCCCTGGAAACCGAGGAGATCGCCGATATCGTCGAGGCCTACCGTCAAGGTGCCGAGAACGCCAAGGCGGCCGGTTTCGACGGCGTGGAAATCCACGGCGCCAACGGTTACCTGCTCGACCAGTTCCTGCAGAGCAGCACCAACCAGCGCACAGACCGCTACGGCGGCAGCGTCGAGAACCGCGCCCGCCTGCTGCTGGAAGTCACCGATGCCGCCATCTCCGTATGGGGCGCCGGCCGCGTTGGCGTGCACCTGGCACCGCGTGCCGATGCCCACGACATGGGCGACGCCAACCGTGCCGAAACCTTCGGCTACGTCGCCCGTGAGCTGGGCAAGCGCGGCATCGCCTTCATCTGCACCCGTGAGAAGGCCGGTGACGACAGCCTGACGCCGCAACTGAAGAAGGAGTTTGGTGGTGTGTTCATCGCCAACGAGCGCTTCACCAAGGAGCAGGCCAACGCCTGGCTGGCTGAGGGCAAGGCCGATGCCGTGGCGTTCGGCATCCCCTTCATCGCCAACCCGGATCTGCCGGCACGCCTGGAACAGGACGCGGCGCTGAACGAGCCGCACCCGGAGACCTTCTATGGCTCGGGCCCGGTCGGCTATATCGACTACCCGCGTCTGTAATCGCCGCCTAGCGCCTCCCACGGCATGACAGTTGTGGGAGGCGCTTTCTTTAGCCGCGACCAATGGTCTTGATACCGGACTGGCAAGTTTGTGTGTTGGTTGTACTGGTTTCTGTTCCGAATCGCCGCGTTCTTGTTGAAAGTTTTGGTTTCGCCTTCCCAGGCGAGCAACCGTGTCCAGCGTCAAGTCACTTGAGGCCTGAAATGAGCCTGATCACGGAGCATCGCATTGAGGATGG
>NZ_JAWIIP010000023.1:0-45032 GCF_034683865.1 Pseudomonas sp. C11 | reverse complement strand
CATCGGCATTCCCCACTGATTTGAATCCATCAAATCACAGCAAGGTCGATGCCAGCGTTTTTACACAGCCTGGGCCAATAGCGGTCCATCGTCAGCAGTTGCAGGCGATCATAAGCAGTCTCTGGCCCCCAGGAGGGAGAGTTGCCTTGGTCATACGGCCGGCCAGTGGGAGCGCATCGAGCGCGCGACCAAGACGCCCCCTTACTTGCTGTACCAACTGGGGCCGAGTCGTGAGCACCGCCCCGAACATGTGGGCTGGGCCCGCATCCTGCTGCGAGCTGATCACCCCTGGTGGGAGGTGTTGGGCGAACTGGATGGCATCGAAGGCTTGGACTAGGAACCCTACCCACTGACATTTGAAGTCAGCCTTAGCCCAGCAAGCGCAGTGCTGATGACAATTTTTAGAGGCCTCTCACGCCAATACACAGAAGCTCCGTTGTGAGCTTGACCTTCTGCATGGGGATCTCCGTCTTCAGGTTTTGCACGCCTTTTATACGAGCCAAGTGCTTCGCCTGGAACAGCCGGTACTCCACCGACAGCTTGCTGATGAAGGCGTACTTCAGCCGGACTCCTTAGAAAGGGCGTTTTCAGACCATCCCTAAAAGGCTGATAGTCACTCATGAGTAATTCTCATGTCTGCGTTCGTATTTAATCCGTTATCAGAAATGATAAGGGCTGCCAGTATTTCAAACGCACGCAGTTCTCCTATCAGTAAGCGCTGAACCTGACTGAACCTGGGTAACCCCCCAGCAGATGCACCGCTCGGTCATTGCTTACTAGCGTGCTTGTACGCCGTCGATCCGAGAGGGAATACACGATGAAGACGCTTCTGGCTTCCGCTGCATTGGCATGCGCCACAACGCTTCCCGCTTATGCTGAAACCATCGAAATCGCTGCCAGTGGGGTGAACCCGACCCGAGCAGGCAATCCCGCCCAGTTCACCGGCCAGGTATTGGTGGACGCACTGACAACCCCAAGCAGCGCAGAGTTTGCAGGTTCTGGGCTGGTCTCCTTCGCTCCAGGTGCACGAACTGCTTGGCACACACATCCAGCTGGACAGTGGCTTTATGTGACTGTGGGTAGCGGCTGGGTTCAGCAAGAGGGCCAGCCAGTTCGTGAAATCAAATCCGGTGATGCGGTTTGGATTCCTGCCGGAGTCAAGCACTGGCATGGCGCAACGGATCAGAACACGATGAGCCACGTTGCAGTGACGCCGTTCCACGAAGGAAAAAACGTTGAGTGGTTAGAACAAGTTAGCGACGCCATCTACCTGAAGCGCTGATCGCTCGGCACCTATTCGATCAAAGAAAGGCACTGACATGAACGCTCATACTCTGCTCGGCATCTCCGTTTCCGTGCTGCTTTGCGCGTGCTCCAGCACTCAGGATACAGCGATGAGCAGCGCCTCGCTCAGCGTCACCGCCGCCTCGCTGGAGGACATCCATTCCGTCTCGCCCGGGTTGGCACGCATCAAGAGTCAAACCATTGATTCTGAGGTATGGAGCCGCCCAGGCCTCTCTCTCCGAGACCGGAGCATCGTCACCTTGTCAGCGCTGATTGCCCGCAATCAGGTCGACACTCTACCCAGTCAGATTGAGTTGGCGTTCAAGAATGGCGTCACGCCAGCTGAAGTGTCTGAAATTATCACACACCTTGCCTTTTACTCAGGCATTGGTAACGCCATGAGCGCCGTGCTCGCGACGCAGCCAGTGTTCGCACAGCACGGCATTGATTCAACCCAGCTACCAGCAGCCCAAGGCAATTTGCTGCCCATGAATGAGCAATCTGAAGCAGAGCGAGCAGCTCGTGTTGAGGCCAGTTTCGGTGCCATAGCACCGGGCGTAGTGGCGCTCACCACGGACGCTCTATTTCGCGATCTATGGCTTCGGCCGGGCCTGAGCCCGCGCGATCGCGGACTAGTCACCGTCAGCGCGCTTGTAGCCGCAGGCAATCTTGCACAGGTGCCTGTTCACCTGAACAAGGCCATGGACAACGGCTTGACCCGCGTTGAAGCCTCAGAAGCCCTAACGCAACTGGCTTTTTATGCCGGCTGGCCAAACGTGTTCTCCGCCATGTCGGTGGTGAAAGACGTCTTCGCCATGCGTCCAGATGCGCAACAGGATCAATAGGAGTTACTCATGAAAGTGCCAGTAATCCTCCTTGCCGCAAGTGCCGCCACAGGAATTGCGACCCTTGCATTGGCGCAGGGTAACGACCGCGTAGAGTTCCCGCAGCACTACAAAGACGGCGTCCACTATACAACCGTCGAGCGAGGGAACATCCGGGAGGAGCTCTACGTTAACCGAGAAGCTATCGAGGCAGCGAAGAACGGAGGGCCATTGCCAAGCGGCACCGTCATTACGATGGAGGACTATCGCGATGGTCGTCTGTTCCGCTACGTCGTCATGGAAAAGCGCGAGGGCTGGGGCGAACGCTATGCCCAGGACATACGTAATGGCGACTGGGAGTTCCAGTCTTTCCAGCCTGATCGAACCGTTAATCAGTCGGAAAACGTTACGCGCTGCATGAGTTGCCACAAGGCAAAGTCGAGCAGCGATTTTCTGTTCACCCTCGACCGCATGCAAAGCGTTCAGTTGGGCCAAGCTCCGTCATCACTTCTCCATGCCGCGTTACTACCCGAAGAAGGCGAGCCTCTATTCGCAGCTAGTGCTCCTGAACAAGGGGCGAAGTGACAACTGATGCCAGCGGCGCCGCCAAACCCCATTCATTCCTATACGTCCGCACCTCAGTAGGTGCAGAAGGAGATTTTTTATGTCTGATACACCTAAACCAAAATCGCTATCGACTGGTCGCAAGTTCCTAGCGGGAGTTGCCGCCCTAGCAGCAGTCGCGCTGACGAGCGAGCCAAGTCCAGCCTACGCGGCAAGCCCCGACATGTCGCGCGGCGCCGACAACTTCTATAAGAGCAACGAAGTCACCTCTGAGGAGGTGCGCTACAAGAATACATACGGCTTAGAAGTCGTCGGCACGTTGTTCAAACCCAAGACCATCGTCAGCGGTATGAAATACCCTGCCTTGGTGGTGGGCCACCCGTATGGGGCTGTTCGCCAGCAGGCCGCCAATCTTTACGCCACCAAAATGGCCGAGCAGGGGTTTGTCACCCTGACGTTTGACCAGTCGTACTGGGGGCAAAGCGCCGGCACTCCCCGTGGTGCTGTTCTCCCTGACGTTTACGTAGAGAACTTCAGTGCGGCTGTAGATTTCCTGGGCACACGTGACTTCGTATCGCGCGAGAAGATCGGTGTGATCGGTGTTTGTGCCAGCGGTGGGTTCTCTCTGGCGGCAGCCAAAGTCGATCCACGGATTAAAGCCGTCGCGACAGTCAGCATGTATGACATGGGCGAATATTTCCGGACCGGGATAAAACACGAACGTGCGCTGGAAACTCGAAACAGCGATCTATTGATCGCGGCGGAGAATCGTTACAAAGAGTTCGAAACCGGAGAGCCCATTTACGGGCCAGGCCAGAACGACCCAGTGTTTCTAGAGGCCGCTGAGTCGAACGACTTCTATCAGACCGAGCGCGGCAAGGTTCCCTCCAACAACCGCAGAACCACACCCGCGACCTACGCGAAGTTCATCAACTTCTATCCGTTCAATGGAATCGAGTCCATCTCACCACGCCCGATCCTTTTCGTCGTCGGTGAGATCGCTCCGTCGCGCGGATACACCGAGGCAGCCTATAAGCTGGCCGCCGAGCCAAAGGAAATGGTCGTCATCAAAGGAGCCAATCGGATTGATCTCTATGACCGGACCGAAATGATTCCGTGGGCCAAGCTGACCGCCTTCTTCGATCAGCACCTTGGCGCTGCCGCAAAAAAGTGACCCAGTTGCCTACCAGGTGGACTTCAGTGCCACCTGGTCAAGTGTTCTGTCCAGGGCCTGCAATACGCAGCAGGCTCGCAGAAGATCAATGCAATAGGAGCGCCCGAATGCTGACGAAGGTGAAGATCACGACAGGCGAGCATGTGCTCACCGCTACCTTGCTCGACAATGCCACAACAAAGGCGTTTGTCGCCAAGCTCCCCCTAACCTTGCCCATGATGGATCTCTATTCGCGCGAACTGGTGTATCGCTTCCCGGAGGCGTTGCCTGCCAACGAGACGAAGACTAGCGGCTATGAAGTGGGAGATATCGTCTATTGGGCCCCTCGCCATAGCTTCGTCATCATGTATGCGCAGAACGGCGAGCGGATCAGTGATTTGCAGAAAGTCGGAACAGTCGACTCGGATGTAGACGTACTCAGGCATGTCGGGGATGTCGATGTCACGTTTGAGCTGTTGAAGGACTGAAGACACTCGCCCTGAGCCGAGCTTGCGTGAGAAACATCAGCGTGATGCTAGGCGGTCAGCTTGGGCAGCGGGTCGTCAAACGGGCACTCGTACTAATGAGATTTTCTCATGTCCGAGTCCCAGCTTAGCTGGATTATCAAACACTCAATCCGTTGCGAAAATGGGCTTCTCGGCAAAAGCCTCCTTCACGGCCTCGCTTTGTAGCACTGTTCGCTCCGGGTTTCGCCGTCTCAGCACGGCGACTGAATAGGTGTCACGAGGCTCGGTGCAGATTGTATACAGAGTTCATTCATGACACACAAAACATCTCTACCGTCGGAATCATCAGGCTCGGTCATCGTTGTTCTGTGGCCAATCATGGCTGCGGTTCTGGCCGGCTTTCTAATCATCGGCCTGGCTCTTCCGGTGCTCCCCCTGCATGTCAGGAGTGACCTCGGATATGGCACCTTTGTTATCGGTTTGGTGGCTGGGGCTCAGTTCGCGGCATCACTGCTCTCGCGGGTATGGGCCGGTTCCTTCTCGGATAAGTACGGCACCAAAAGCGGTGTCATCACGGGGCTGATTGCGGCCTCGGTGTCTGGTCTGCTCTACCTTCTCTCCCTGGCCTTCGTCAGCATGCCGACTATGTCTGTCACGATTCTGCTCATAGGCCGCGCCCTGCTCGGTGGCGCAGAAAGCTTCATCATCACTGCGGGGATTAGCTGGGGGCTTGGCCTCGTCCATAAAGGGCACGCAGGCAAGGTAATTTCCTGGGTAGGTACCGCAATGTTCGCTGCCATGGCCTTGGGCGGCCCATTCGGTACCATGATGTTCTCCTCCTATGGCTTCGTGTCGATCGCCATCGTCACCGCTCTGCTTCCTCTTCTGGTGCTAATCGGCCTACTGCGCTTGCCTGCGTTGCCATCGCTGCCGCAGAAGGCGGATACCACGCTTTGGTCTGTCATGGGGGCTGTTTGGCTACCCGGACTGGGAGCAGCTACAGCAAGCATCGGCTACTGCGCGATCCTGGCATTCAGTTCGTTGTTTTACGCGGAGCAACACTGGCAACCCATCTGGCTTGCATTTACTGCCTTCGGCGTCGCCCTCATCGCCTCGCGCATGATTGCCGGCCATCTGCCCGACAGATTCGGCGGTGCGCAGGTGGCTCTGGTGTTCGTGCTTGTTCAGGCGGCAGGGCTGGCCTTCATGTGGATCGCCACTAGTCCGCTCCTCGCGTCGGCTGGCGCAGCGATAGCAGGCTTCGGCTATTCGCTGGTCTATCCAGGATTAGGCGTAGAGGCTGTGCGCGGTACCTCTGCGGAGAGCCGTGGACTTGCCATGGGCATGTATACAGCGTTCCTTGATGTCGCCATGGCCGTCGGAAGCCCGGCCTTGGGATGGGTCGCTGCTCGGGCTGGGCTGGGCGCCGTCTTCATCGTCAGCGCCTTAGTCGTGCTTTGCACAGCTGGTGTCGCAGTTCGCTTGCTACAGCGTCCAGCTGCAGCCTCATGATTAATCAGGGCTGAAATCGCAGCTCTTCGATCAGCAGCTTCATCGCTTGTGAGGGCTGCCGCCTGCTGGGGTAGTACAAGTGATACCCAGACCAGAGGGGACACCAGTCCTCGAGGATACGTACAAGGTCGCCGTTGGCAACATAAGCCTCCACCATGGGCTCGGGTACATACGCGAGCCCGAAACCAGCCAGTGCCCCGTCAAGCACCTCATAGATGCTATTGGCTACCAATTGGCCATCCACCCTAACCGTAAACTCTCGTCCGCCCTCTTTCTTGAACTCCCAGGCATACAGGCCACCATGGGTGGGCAATCGAAGATTTACACAGCGGTGATGAACCAGATCATGGGGTGACGTGGGGGGTGGGTTTTCGGCGAAGTAGCCCTTTGTCGCAACCAAGGCAAAGCGCATATCGGGACTGACCCTGACTGCAATCATGTCCTGAGCGAGTGACTCGCCGAAGCGCACGCCTGCGTCGAAGCGATCTGCCGCAATATCGCCTTTGGCGTAGTCGCTAACCAGCTCAACCTTGATGTCGGGGTACCTGGGAAGGAACTTCGCCAGTTTCGGCCAGAGGATCGTCTTAATCGCATAGTCCGTAGCCGTGATACGGATGGTTCCACTTGGCTTGTCTCGGAAATCGCTCAGCGCCTGGACCTGGGCATCGATCTCGGCCATCTGCGGGGAAATGTTCTGATACAGGCGCTCGCCAGCTTCAGTGGGCGATACACTGCGGGTCGTACGCGTCAACAGCCGAATCCCAAGATTGGTCTCAAGGTTGCGGATGCTATGGCTCAGCGCCGATTGAGAGACCCCTAGCTGAGCTGCAGCACGAGTGAAGTTTCCTTCACGGGCAACGGTCACAAAGGCCAGCAAACCGCTGTAGTGGTCACGCGCCATTCGTGAGTCTCCTTCATATGTGCGTCCCTATTCTACCAGCTTATCGAATCACTGATCTCCAGCCAAAATGACAAGCACACGCTCCCTCAACAGGCCTCCGAGCAAGCCATTGAGGGGGGCAGGTCTTCAGTCACTTACACCGAGCGATAAAGCACATGCGCCCCAAAATCATCTGCCACATGATCGGCTCCATCGACGGTCGGCTTCTGTCCAATCGTTGGACTCCACTCACAGAAAAGGCGGAGCCAAATACGGTGCTCAGGGTGTACGACGAAGCTGCGCAGCGTTTGAACGCAGACGGGTGGATCGTTGGCAGGAAAACCATGGCCGACCTTGTGAGCGGTACTACTCACTTGCACAGTACTACCGACACTTCAGCGCCCCGCACTGCCTACATCGGTAATCGCCAGAATCGGCCACTGGCTGTTGCGGTAGATCCCAGTGGCAAGCTCCACTACGGCACGGATCACATCGGGAACGAACACCTGGTCGCAATCGTGAGTGAGCAGGTTGCAGATGACTATCTGGCGGAACTGCGTGAGGATGGCGTGTCCTATTTATTTGCCGGCACTGATGGCCTCGATCTTGAGGCCGCAATAGCGACACTAGGCAGCAGTTTTGGCGTCGAAACCCTGCTACTTGAGGGTGGCGGCACGATCAATGGCGCCTTCCTCAAGGCTGATTTGATAGATGAAATCAGCCTTTTGATATACCCAGGCATCGATGGCTTGGCGGGCATTCCCAGTATCTTCGAGTATCACGGCACATCAGCCGATGAGCTGCCAGCGATGGGCCGCTGTCTGCGTATGCTCTGCGTTGAAACCCTGGCAGCGGACATTCTGTGGGTTCGTTACGCCGTGGATCGACTGCCCGCTCCGTAGACACTCGTTTTTATGCTTAACGCTAGGCCATGCCTGGCGTTACTGGCTGTGGGCTGCCTACCATCCGGAAGTAAGCAGCGCTTTTTGGACGTCTGCTGAGTGCTGGACTCAAGCTGTCAGCGATATATGGCTACAGGCTCACCTACTACATCATGATTGATTGTGATGCCCAGTCCTGGAGCCTGAGGAGCGCGAATACGCCCGTCAATAATAGGGACGTCAACGAAAGCGGTCTCCGGGGTGTACATGTCGCGTAGGTCCAGAACACAGCGC
The DNA here is from genome assembly GCF_034683865.1 of Pseudomonas sp. C11. Taxonomy (NCBI): domain Bacteria; kingdom Pseudomonadati; phylum Pseudomonadota; class Gammaproteobacteria; order Pseudomonadales; family Pseudomonadaceae; genus Pseudomonas; species Pseudomonas sp. C11. The sequence goes on along the minus strand of NZ_JAWIIP010000023.1, from coordinate 37,173 downwards.
AGGTTTCTATGAGAAATAGATTGCCCGAGGTGCACCAAGGAAGCGAATGCAACTCGCGAACCAGCAGTCTCCTGAACGCTCATGGTCAAGCCCGCCGTGATACACATGTCTCGCTGTCGGCGCGCCCGGGTTAATCCACCCTGTTTGGAGACTTTCAAACCGATACCGTCAGCCGCATCTTCAATGATCAGCTGCAGGAGCGAGGCGTCTTCCATCGCCAGTTCATCCATGATCAACGGCACACTCGTCTTACTGCGCAACGACATGTGCTCGCGCCATGTCGCGCAGGGGGCTTCCAGCACGAAATCCAGGCCGGATGGCAGCAGACTGAGCATCCTCAACGCATGCTCTACCGTGAGTCCGCCGTTACAGTCGATGATGAAGTACTCTTCCGGTCGAGCATCCGCCAGGGACGCCGCAATACGGGCGGCATCAAGGGCAGGGCCACCCTCTTCCTGCGACGCGCCTACCTTGACCGAGTGCCCCAGATACCCCTGCTTGCGGGTTTCTGCGATACGGCGACGCATGTCCTCAGGATCACCGGCATACGTGGAATCGATGATCGGCATTGACAGCCCAGTACTGCCGCCGAGCAGTTCGCATACAGGCAGATTTACTGACTTGCCGAGGATGTCCCAACAGGCGATATCGATCGCAGCCTTGGCGTGTAAATGACCGAGCAAAGTGGCATCCATGACCTCGTTGATGCGGTCGACCTGACGTGGGTCGCGCCCAATGAGCATGTCGGCCATCTCGGCAATGCCTGCCCTTACGCCTAGCGCATGCGCAGCAATATAGTTGGGGCCGAAAGGAGTCGACTCGCCCCATCCCTCCAATCCGTTGTCAGTTCGGATGCACACCAATGTCGCATCAAATTGTGTGTACGTTCGCCCCCCCGAAAGCTTGTATACGCCGCCGGCATAAGGAAGATTGACTTGGTATACCTCGATCTCAGCGATTTTCATGGCCATACTCCTGTGGTGGGACGAGAACTAGTTTTCCGGTATGGCGTTTTTCAACGAAGTCCGCTTGGGCCTGCACAATCTCAGACAGTGGGTAGACTTTGCTGACCAAGGGGCGGATGCGGGATGCCTCGATGTGCTCGACCAAGCTGTCGAAGACTTGGTCGTCCTGCCAGGTACATCCGAAGAAGGTGAGGTCTTTGAGGTACAGCGTGCGCAGGTCTAGTTCCACCAGAGGACCCGCGATGGCACCGGCGACGGCGTAACGTCCGCCGGTCCTGAGCACTTGCAACAGCGATGGCCAGTCAGGGCCGCCCACTAGGTCGAGCACGACCGACACGCTGTTTTTGCCGAGGCTTTCAATCAAATCAGCACCCCGGTCCACAACTTGGTCTGCGCCAAGTGAGAGTATTTCTTCACGCTTGGTATTGCTGGCAATCGCAATCACCCGTGCCCCGCGGCATTTGACGAGTTGTACAGCAGCAGAGCCAACGCCGCCGCTCGCCCCTGTGATCAGTACTGTATCGCTGCCTTTGACAGAGGCCCGTTGTACTAGCACCTCGGCGGTGGAATATGAGCAGGGGAAGGAGGCCAACTCAACATCGCTTAATTCACTGTTGATAGCCCAGATGTCGGCGTCGGGAGCCACCGTGTACTGTGCAAAAGCACCATTGATATCAGAGCCATAGGTCCAACATTCGAACGGGCGCCCGTCTACAGGCGTTCTGAGCATGTTGCGTACCAAGACGCGTTGGCCAATTCGAGAAGGGTCGACATCCTCGCCAACTGCCACAACGCGGCCACAACAATCAGCGCCCTGGATCAGGGGGAATTGCAACGCTATACCCGACCAAGAGGCATCTTCATTGTCGACTTGGTCGAAACCTGTGGAGTTGCCAGCCTGAGTCGCACTTTTAACTTGCTTTGAGTACCAACCAATGCGGGTGTTGATATCTGTATTATTAACGGCGGTAGCGCCAACTCGGATAAGAACCTCACCCCGATTGGGCCGTGGCACCTTTACGTCGCTTCTATATTCCAGCTTTTCCGGACCACCGTGACCGGTTAAGAGTACCGCGTGCATGGTTTCGGGTATGTCAAACCGCATGAGCTTATCCTTGTGCATAAATGGAAGATTATTCACTTCGCATGAAGTGTGAATGTGAGCAATCAACACGCACCGGCAATTCACGAACATGCGAAAGCGACCCGTGTTCGAAAACTGCACAAGACGGTACTAAGTTTGTGTTAAATGCTACAGGGAGCTTATAGACTAAGCTTAGAGGAGGGAGTGACCATCACCAGTGACGGTTTTTATATTGCTTGGAATGAAATGCGGGATACGGGCGAGCCCGGCTGAGGTGTGATCTCGCGACTTGCGGTAAATCTTAGTTTTTACAATCACTATCACAGCACTTCTCCCTTGGTAGGTCGATCTCGCCAGCTCTGCTCGCACTCAAGCACCATGTCGTTTTTTTGACATCTGGAAGTTGATCAGACCTTCACACTGGCAAAGGTAGCTTCACCCTGTGCTCGACTCAGGGCCAAACTTGACGTGGATATTTGCTTCCTCGAAAAGCTATCTGGTGCGGGCATTAGCGCCAGCACATCGGCATTTGAAGTGGAACGTTCGTCGCGGGGCGTCATACCAAAATAGCCGCGATAGCATTTTGAGAAATGTGGCGCGGAAACAAAGCCACACACAGCACCTATTTCGAAAATGGACATCGACGTTTGCTTCAATAGCTGACGCGCCCGGACCAATCGCAGCTGGAGGTGATAGCGTGACGGCGAACAGCCTAAATACTTAAGGAACAACCGCTCCAAGTGACGACGCGAGACGCCGATGTGAGCAGCCAGCTCACTGAGATCGATGGGCTCTTCCAGGTTGGCCTTCATCAGCATGACGACTTCCTGCAGCTTGGGTTGATCTGTGCCGAGGGTATGCCTGAGAGGCACCCGTTGATGGTCCTGTTCATTTCGGATGCGCTCATAAACGAACATCTCGGAAATGCCAGCTGCCAGGTCACGGCCATGCGAGCGAGCGATCATGTGCAGCATCATGTCCATCGGCGTGGTACCACCCGAGGAGGTGAAGCGATTTCGGTCTATGGAAAAAAGATGTGTGGTGACCTCCACCCTCGGGAAGACCTCCTGCATCGCCGCGAGGTACTCCCAATGCACGCTACACATACGACCATCCAGCAAACTGGCCTTGCCCAATGCCCAACTGCCCGTGCAAACGGCACCCAATCCACGCCCCATACGAGCCTGATTCTGGAGCCAGCTCAGATGCTCCTTGCTCACGCGGTGCTGGATATCCACCCCACCGCACACTACAACAATATCGAGGATCGGAGCCGCTTCCATGCTGCAATCCGGGGTTATCTGCAGTCCATCACTGGCACATACGGCCCCACCAGCCTTGCTCAGGGTGAACCATTGGTACAGCTCCTTGCCCGCAAGCTGATTGGCCATGCGCAACGGCTCAATAGCTGAAGCCAGGGAGATGAGGGTGAAATCATCCAAAAGCAGGAATCCGATGGATTGCGGGGCTTCCTGTGAGATTGGACAAATCGCCTGATCCAGATATGTCACTCGTTCGGCCCTCGATGATGCTGCGCGGTCTGTACCCTTGGTATTTGAATTATGTGGAGAGACTCACCTCTCACCCGTGCACTCCAAGGGACGACGCCCAGATACCAGTGCCTCAGATCTCACTCCGACAAACACCGCCCAATTACTGACACCGTAAGAGCGAACTGATAGAGAGCCCGTGGCCCAGCATGATCCATCAGCGCACCACATGTGGCCCCAGTACCGAACATCACGACCAACATGCCGGCTACGGGAACTCTGAGTAGCTGGTCTAAGTTCTCGTTCGCGAGGGCGATAGCAAGCGAATAGAAGCAAAACTGCACACGTAGACTTCTCCCATATGGCTGAACTCATCAGTCGATCAGGAAACTCTCATCAAACGGATATGAAGTCAGATTCTCGCAACCATCCTCGGTGACAAGTATCTGGTTCTCCAACTTGATTCCGTCCTTACCCCCCACTGCCCCGACATAAGCCTCAACACAAAGGGCCATTCCAGGCTGCAGCTCACCCTCGTAACCGTAGGACTCCACATCCTCGGGATAGCGAATGCAGGGGTATTCATCGCACAACCCAACTCCGTGGAACATGACACCGTAACGTTGGGCTCGAAACTCTTCAGGCAGCCGGTGGCCTTTCGCTGTAAGCTCGGCGAACTTCATACCTGGTTTCACGAGGCTGGTATTGGTAGTGATGTGCTCGTGAGCTACGCGATAGAGGCGCTTCTGTTCCTTGGTCGGCTCCAGGCCCCCGCAGATCCAACTGCGCGAGATATCCACACACATTCCATAAACGCCGATTAGATCGGTATCGAAAGAAAGCAGGTCACCGTCGCCGATAATCCGTGGGCCCGATTCCTGAAACCAGGGATTGGTACGTGGGCCAGAGCTCAGAATCCGCGTTTCAATCCACTCTCCGCCACGACGAATGTTCCCGGCATGCAGGACGGCCCATACATCATTCTCGGTAGCTCCGGCCCTCAAGGCCTTGTGCATCTCCGCAACCGACGCTTCGCACGAAGCGATGGCACAGCGCATAGCTTTGATTTCGTCAGGGCTTTTAATGACCCGCGCAAACTCGGTTACCTCCTGGCCATTGGAAACCTCAATGCCTAACTTCTCGAGCGCACGCAAACCGGCCATTTCGATCCGATCGACAGCTAGGCGGCGGTTACTTCCCGCGTGTTCTCGCAACAAGCTATCGACCTGCTGGGCGAATTTCGTGGCGTGTTCTTCGGTGCGATTGCCCGACTCAAAGTAAAAGAATGCCGCGCCCCCCCGGAGCTCGCGAACCAGCGGCAGGTGCGCAGAGAGGTGATCACAGTTATGGAAATCCCACAGCACCATGTAGCCATCAGCCGAGACGAAGCAAGCGCGCGCTGGGTTATGGGTAATCCAGAGCTGCATGTTAGTCGTGTCAGTGGCGTAGCGAATATTTAGGGGATCAAACAGCAGGATTCCCCCGAGGTCGCGGGCCACAAGCTGTTCCCGTATCCGCCGCAAGCGGTATTCGCGCATCGTAGGCAGGTGGGGGGCTTCGAGCCCCAGCTCAGCCCATTCGGCCATTGCCAAGGGCGTCGGGCCAATCTCCACCCGATCATTATTGTCTTCTGATCCATCGGGTTTAAGTCCGGTGGACACCCGCTTGCTGGGATCAATCTTGCGCTGATGCGAAGGAATCGAGAATGGAGATGTACTCATCATTAGTTTCCACTGCAGATCACGGCGGTTGTATTTCAGTGGGTTTTGATATATGGCTTATTTAGCGAAAAGTTCCAGTACTACTAAAGGAAGCCCGCAACTTTCCCAACAGGATTATTGGCGGGCTTCTTTTCATAGCTCGATTAGCGCTTGGCCTGAATTTTATCCAGAGCCTCAATGGACTTGCTAATCAGGGGCAGGTACAGCTTGGTCTGGACTTTCTTCATTTTTTCAACATTGGAATAAGACGGTGTGTAGCCTTCGAAATTCTCGAATACCCAGCAGGTACCGACGCTCCACAGAATCATCTTTTGGATGAGTTCACGGCTCAGGCCAATGGCTAGGCCGAGAGCGTAAGCTTCTTCTACAAAGATGTAGTTGGTGTGCTCCATGAACCCGACCAGCGTGTTGGCAAGTTCAAGTTGCTCCGAAGTGGGGGTAAACGCCGGAGCCTTGATGTAGTCTGGCAGTTTGGGAGTCTGACGACCGTGTTGGTCGATCACAACTTCTCCGGACGGGGTGTAGGACTTGTCGATGCCGTAACGCGACGGCGCCTTGAAGTTTGGAATCCGGATTTCGATGTCGTTCGCAGTCTCGGTGAGCTTGATAACCTTCAGGTGGTTGTCCTGCTGGTTATAAACATTTCCGGCAGCAGCGTAGCGCCAGTTGATTACACGGCCGAGTTCCAGGCTCACACCCAACTCATTAGCCAGCGACTCGGTGAGGCTCATGTCCTTCACGCCAATTTCGAGGGTGCAGGACGAGTCGTAGCTACCGTCCAGCAGCAGCGGCATGAACTGGCCCGAAGCTACGGAGTGCCCTTTGGACTTCTTGGCGAATTCCCACATCCAGTAGTTCGGGATACCGGCTTCTTGGGAAATGGCGAAACAGTCACCAACGATCGAGACCGGTCCGTAGAAGAGCAGGTTGGTCAGCAATTTGGTCGTTTGTGCGGTACCGATCTTGTCACCGGTAAAGAACGAAATCTTGGTGACAGTGTTCAGTACTTCCAGGGCCTCGTCATAGCCTTCTTTGTCACCAGCGCAGTAGATGCTGCTGTTGGCAAAGTCCACGCCCATGTGGGACAGGTTGCTGACGGGGCCTTCGATGCTGTACACACCGCGGGCTTTGGCCTCGCTCGCGAGGTAGACAGTGTTGTGATAGTCAGTGGTCGAGGTATCCACCCAGGTGCTGCCAGGCGCCATGCCAGCGAGCGCACCATTCTCACCCATCATGTTCTCCAGGACATGCTCCGGCAGCGGAAGGCAGGTGATTACGATGTGGCTGTCAGTAGCAGCTTCCTTGGGCGAGTCAGTCCAGGTCGCGCCAGCGGCAACGACAGAATCAGCGGTGGACTTGTACTTGTCGTAGACCTTGACCAGGTAACCCTTCTTGAGGAGTTCTTCGATCATCGGGCGACCCATACGACCAGTGCCGATGAAGCCAACAGTTTTCTTATTGCTCATAATAATCTCTCAAACCTAGCAAAATAATGGGTGAAAAGGTCTGGTGCGTTTTACTTTACAGCTAGTTTTGCCTCGTTGATCCACTGGTCGAATTCACTCTGATGCGCTTTAACCCACTCCTCTGCGTGTTTACGAATAGCCGCCTGGCTGTTTTGCCCATCTCTCATTTTGAGGTTCTGCGCATTGATATCGTCGACGGATATCTTGATGCTCTCGAAGAGTTTTTTGGCCGCCGGGTTTTCTTCGATGAACTTCTTATTGGCAACGACATATTGATCGTTTACCGGGAAGCCCAAGTTGCGGCCATCAGGCAAGGTAGTCGGGATGCCCTTCATATCTTCTGGAAGTGCGGTGTGAGACACAGTCAGCCATTCAACGTCTTTGCCCGGAACGAGCACACCGCTCACCCAAAGAGGAGTCCAGGTGTAATACAGGATGGGTTTGCCTTCCTTGAAACGGGAAATGGTATTGGCCATCAGGGCAAAGTAAGAGCCCTGGTTGTGATGGACCGTTGCTCTCAGCCCGTATGCATCCAGCTGCTTCTCAACGATCTTCTCGCAGCCCCAACCAGGCTCACAGCCAGTAAGATCGGCTTTCCCGTCACCATCGATATCGAAGAGCTTGGCGATCTCTGGATTCTTGAGTTGATCAATACTCTTGATTCCATATTTATCCATGGTCTTCTTGTCGATCAGATAGCCTTGCAGGGCACCCTCAGAAAGAGGGCCGAGCTTCACCATCATCGAGTCGCCGCCTGCTTTCTCATAGAAAGTATTGTGCTGCGGAATCCACGCATCGGCGTTGAAGTCGACGTCTCCATTAGCGATGGATAGAAAAGCAATCGGAGTCTGGACCTGGCTCACATCCTTGACTTTATAACCAAGCTTCTCCAGGCCAATCGTGACGACTTGATACTGGAAAATTTCTTCATCGAGTGGGATACCGACCGGGGTGGCGGTGCGCCCTTCTCCCGGCAACGCTGCACACATCGCACTGTGGGACAAAGTAGCCGCGCTAATAGCTGCAACCAGGATCAGGGTTTTCTTGGAACCAATTGCCGACTTGATCAGATCTTTCATGGTGCTCTCCCGCTGTTATGCTTGTTGTTTGCTTGGATACACGGCAGTTTTCTAAGATTTCAGTAGCTGGACGCTTTTTTCAGTCTGAAACAGGCCAGAATCAAACCGATAAAGCCTCCTTCATACCAATGTTTGCGCCCTTTTTTTTCAAACGGCTTGCTCAGTTCCTGAGTAAGCCGATCCAGCATGATGGCGAGCAGGACAATGCCCAGTCCGCCAACTGCTGCTATTCCCATATCCAGACGGCCGATGCCGCGCAGAACCATGAGTCCCAATCCACCAACCGAGATCATTGAAGCGATCACCACCATCGAAAGAGAGAGCATCAAAGTCTGGTTAACTCCGGCCATGATGGTGGGAGCGGCCATCGGAAGTTGAACCTTCACGAGCATCTGCATAGGGCTCGCGCCAAAGGCGATCCCGGCCTCGGACACTTCTGTAGGAACCTGGCGGATGCCGAGGTTGGTCAGGCGAATCAGGGGCGGCATGGCAAAAATGATCGTGACGATCACGCCCGGAACGTTGCCAATACCCATGACCATGACAATGGGCACCAAATAAACGAATGCAGGAATGGTTTGCATACCATCGAGAATGGGGCGAGCGATGGCTTCCAGGCGGTCACTCTTGGCCGTCAGGATGCCCAGCGGAATACCGATGACCATGCACAACAGCACCGAGGTGATGACCAGGGCCAACGTAGTCATCGCGGGATCCCAGCCGCCGATCGCGCCCACACCGAACATCAGCGCAAAGAGGGTAAAACCCAGACGGGGCCCAGAAACTTGCCAGCCGAGCAGTCCGAGGAAGACCAGCATGACCAACGGCGGCACCGAAAGCAGGCCGCTCTCAATGCCATTCAGTAGGTAGTCGATCGGAACCCTGACCACCTGAAAGAACGGCCTGAAATGCTCGGCTGCCCAGTTCACGCCGGATGAGACCCAGTCGCCGAGGGGTATTGATACATAGTCAAATGGGTTAGGAATTTTATCGGACGCGCTCATGAAAATTTCCTGCTGCAGATTCGGTGTGGACGGTATTCCGGTTCTACGAAATTGGCTTCTCGGGACTCGGTGAGTTCCTCTGTACATTGGCAACTATCGCCCTGAATTCCATTCAGGAGGTCCCTAGTAGTGACGACACCCAACGTTTGACCGTCGGCCGCAATCACAATTGGGCTGTCGCTGGACACCGCTAAACGAATGAGGTCGCTAAGGTCGGCGTCAGGTGCAGCAACCGGACAGCCGAGCGGTAGCTCGCCATGCCTTGTGCTGTAGCGCTCAACCGATTGCATCACCGAACTAGCGGAAACCAAATGCAGACGAGAAATACCCTCCACGAACTTAGCCACGTAGTCGTCTGCAGGATTGGTGATGATTTCTTCAGGAGTGCCAACCTGAACGACTCGCCCATCTTTCATGATGGCAATGCGATTACCGATTCGAATCGCCTCATCGAGGTCATGAGTGATGAAGAGAGTGGTCTTCTTCATCACGGCAGCTAACTCTAGGAATTGATCCTGTAGCTGCCGGCGAATCAGGGGATCAAGAGCGCTGAATGGCTCATCCATAAGAAGGACGCGAGGGTCTGCTGCCATCGCACGCGCTAGGCCGACTCGCTGCTGCATACCGCCGGATAGCTCAATTGGGAAGCGATCTTCCCACCCCGCCAGTGAAACCAGAGCCAACTTCTCGTCGGCGATCCGGTCACGGGTGGCTTTATCTACCCCCCGGAGCTCGAGACTGAAAGCCACGTTGTCGCGGACAGTGCGGTGCGGAAGCAGAGCTGTATGCTGAAAGACCATGCCGATTTTCTCAGCGCGCACCCGACGCAGCGCCTTGGCGCTGAGTTTACTGATGTCCGTACCGTCAATGAGAATCTCGCCAGACGTGGGCTCGATCAAGCGGTTGATGTGCCGCACCAGAGTGGACTTTCCGGAGCCCGACAACCCCATGATGCAGAAGATTTCGCCTTCTTTAACGCTGAAGTTGGCATCAGCCACCCCCACAACGCACTTGTACTGGTCTAGGACCTGCTCTTTGCCTAGCCCCTTGGACTTGATAGCGGCAAGAGCCTCGTTGGCCCGAGAGCCGAAAATCTTCCAAATGTTGCGGCATTCGATTGCCGTCGCCACGGGAGCGGTAGAGGTCATCTTCAAACCCTCCTCCAGCACGTAGGTGCCCTAGTTATTTTTTTGATGGGTTAGTACAGCCACGCCGGTTTCCATCATCGCGCCAGATGCGCTTGCGGTACGTCGACGATCAATTTGTAGATCGATGACAGATGATTGTCAACCATTATCAATGAGGCTATTCTCCATTCCAAGCAACCGGGTTTGCTCCTTGGCTCCGTCACGCGGATGCCCGAGCCCCTTGCATGACAGATGCTCCGCCTCGGTGGCGCACTCAAAACCAAGCGAATCGGGAACAGTGCAAATGAAGATTACGAATCTGCGTACCGTGTTAGTCGAGGTACCGCTGGAGAAGCCGATGATCACGGCCATTCACGTGACTCGATCGGTTGGCTGCGTGTTGGTCTATCTGGAAACCGATACCGGACTTGTAGGGGAGAACTACATCTTTTCTCTCAACTCGGCCCGTCTCAGCATCTTCGACACAATGATCAAATCCCTGGCGCACCACGTGGTGGGTCAGGACCCCCACTATGTAGAGCGGATGTGGGAGGGCATGTGGCGTGAGATCAATCCCATTGGTCACGAGGGTATAACCATTGGCGCAATGGCCGCGCTTGATACCGCCTGCTGGGATCTCATCGGCAAGGCCGCCGGGCAGCCGGTCTACAAGCTATTCGGCGGCCACCGAGACTCAGTGAAGGCCTATGCGAGCAGCGGCCTATGGCTTTCGCAGAGCATCGACGAGCTGGTTGATGAGGCGAGGATATTCCTGGCTCAAGGCTTCCGCTCCATGAAGATCCGCCTGGGGAAACCCAGCATGGAAGAGGATGTGGCTCGTGTTGCCGCCGTGCGTGAGGAGATTGGTCCGGACATCGAATTGCTGGCAGACGGTAATCAGGCCTTCGCGGTTCATGATGCAATTCGGCTTGGTCGCCTACTAGAACCCTACAACCTAGGCTGGTTCGAAGAGCCCGTAGCATCCTATGACCACCAAGGCCATGCCGCTGTGGCGGCAGCGCTGGACGTACCGATCGCTTCCGGCGAGACCGAATGGACCCGCCATGGCATTCGCGCAATGATCGAGGCGAAGGCTGCCGACATTCTGATGCCTGACCTGCAGCGAATTGGCGGGCTTACCGAGTTCCGGCGTGCGGCCAGCCTTGCAGCCGCGCATAACATGCCCATCTCCACTCACATCTTTACTGAACAGAGCCTAAGCATCGCCGGATCGGCCCCCAACTGCATTTCTGTAGAGCACGTCTCCTGGTTCTCCCCTCTATACAAAGAAAAGATGGAGATCGTCGACGGCGAAATCATTATCCCCCAACGTCCCGGCCTGGGCTTCACCTTGGATGCTGATGCTGTGGATCGCTTCCGCGTCCGCTGACCTCAATCCTGCAAACAGAGGACGCTTTCATGGCATTGCTGTTCAGTTACGCCGGCGCCAACACCGAAACCTGGCACCTCGAGCTCGAAAAGCACATCCCCGATCTGGACTTCCGGGTGTTTCCCGATGTTGGCGATCCGGCGGAGATCGAGTATGCGGCGCTATGGATGCATCCGCTCGGCGACCTTCGCCGCTACCCGAACCTCAAGATGATTCTGTCGCTTGGTGCTGGCGTGGAACACATCATTCGCGACCCAGACCTGCCTGAAGGAGTGCCCATCGTTCGACTGGTTGATGACTTGGTCGTCCGTGACATGGCCATGCACGCAGTGCATTGGGTCATTCATTTCCATCGCAACTACCACCTCTACCAACAGGACCAACCGCAGAAGCTCTGGCGTCGCCATCCACACCTCGCCCCGAACCGGCGCCGGATTGGGCTCCTCGGCATGGGCGCAATGGGGGCCGTCACCGCGAAGTTCATTCGTGACTTGGGCTTCTCAGTTGCAGGCTGGGCGCGAGACCCAGTAAACATCGAGGGCGTGGAGTTCTTTCACGGCGATGACCATTTCGAGGAATTCCTGCAGCGCACGGATATCTTGATCAACGTACTGCCCCTCACTCCCGACACAGTGGGTCTGCTCAACTCCGCGCGCTTCGCGCAGCTTCCAGCAGGTGCCTGCGTAATCAACATCAGCCGCGGACCTATCCTGGTAGAGGAAGACTTGGTAGCCGCACTCGACAGCGGTCACTTGGAGGCTGCTGCACTGGACGTATTCTGTAGCGAGCCCTTGGCTACCGATAGCCCACTTTGGAGTCACCCGAAGGTATTCGTCACCCCCCATATTGCTGGCATCAATTACGCCCACTCGGCGGCCAAATTGATGACCGACAACATAAAGCGCGTGCGATCCGGCGAGCTGCCATTTCCGATCTACGATCCAGTGCGCGGTTACTGAGCCAGAGAGGACTGATATGAACGGCAAGTTGACTGGAAAGGTTGCGATAGTCACCGGCGGCACCCGAGGTATCGGCCGCGCCATCGCCGAGCGCTTTGCTAGCGAAGGTGCCCAAGTCGTTGTGGCAGGCCGTAGTGAACCCCAAGCACAAAATGACGGCGGCAACATCCTGTTCTACCAAGCCGACATTGCCAACGCAGGCGACGTTCAAGCGTTGGTGAACTTCACCACCCAGCGTTTCGGACGCTTGGACATCCTGGTCAACAATGCTTCAGTCCAACTGGAAAAAACCCTTGGCGAGACCAGCGAAGAAGAGTGGGATTCGCTCATGAGCATCAACCTCAAGGGCGTGTTTCTGTGCTCCAAGGCAGCCCTGAGACCAATGCGAAAAACCGGCTATGGAGTCATCGTTAACATTGGTTCCTACGATGGCTTCGCCGCCGATCCAGGACTCGCCGCTTACTGCGCATCGAAAGGTGGTGTGCACGCACTGACCAAAGCCATTGCAGTGGATTACGGCGCCGATGGCATTCGTTGTAATGCAATTTGTCCGGGCTGGATTCGCACCGAGATGATGGATGCCTACCTGAGCAGCCAGGCAGACGCGGATAGCGCTGAAGAAGCAGTGATAGCCCAGCATCCAGTCGGCCGTCTTGGCGCGCCTCAGGACATCGCAAATCTGGCGTCCTGGTTGGTGTCGGACGAGGCCTCCTTTGCTACCGGCCAACTGTTCGTCCTGGACGGCGGTTTGACTGCTCATGCGCCCTTCATTCAGGGACGCAAGTTGTGATGCAAGCAATCCATTAGGAGACAACCATATGCCGACTATCCGCATTCAAGCTATCGCCCCGAAAGACTGCGATGTCAGTCAATTGCTGACCCGATGCACCGCCGCTGCAGCAGGAGCCCTCTCCATTCCACAGAACCATTGCTGGGTGATCTTCCAGGCGCTCGAACCCGGTACCTATGCCGAAGGCGACTGTGTATGGACTGATGCCAATGCCGGGAATGCTGCGCCGTTGATTTCCATCGCAGCCCTGGAAGGTCGCACAGCCGAACTCAAGGCGGCGATCCTGACAGCCACTGCCGGCGTAGTTGCAGACGTATTCAAGGTTCCTCAGGAACAAGTCTTTGCCGAGTACCGCGACATTCCCAAAGGGCACGCATTGAGCGGCGGGCAGATTTACTGACGGCGCCATCCCCTGAGCCCATTCACTCAAGTCACCTCCAGGACACTTAGCTCTCCGTAGCCCAATTTAGGGTTCAAGTGTTCAGTGGTAGTTGAGGGGGACAGGCAAGGCTATAGAAGTTAGCGAGTCAACCTTGCCTAGCGCAACCATAAGTCCTCTGTTGTCTTGAACAAGCAGGGCGGCAACTCACGCATAGCCATTGGCGCGCCGCACAGCCGCAGTAAGCGTTTCTCCACCAAAACAATACGATTTAAGGAGCGAGGATGAACATCAAGCACAAACTCACCCTGGCATTCGCTGCAATCGCAGGCCTCCCTGTGATTCTGGTCGCGTTGCTGGTGATCCTCAATCTGCGCGACGACGCGCGGCAAGCGTTTCTCGACAGCAGCGGCCGCGAGATTCGCCAGGTCGACAATGCCATGCAGCTCTATTTCGAGGGTATTTCGCAGAACGTCGAGTACCTCGCCAACCATCCTGTGCTTAAGACCATAGATGCGAACCTCAAGCGCTACACCAGCGCTGATCCACGACAAATTCCAGAGGGCGAGCAGGACCGCGCGGTGCGTCAACTGTTCTCCGGTCTGGCGGCTAGCCACCAGGCCTATGCCTACCTGGCTCTGGGTACTCAAGAGGGTGGATACAGCGTCTGGCCAGTCGATCGGAGTCTGGCCAACTACGACCCGCGCAGCCGCCCGTGGTACCAGCGCGCCATGGCTCAACCCGGCAAGACACTGCGCACCGAAGCCTATTACTGGGAGGCCGACGATGTGGTACTCGTGAGCACCGTACGTAGTGTCTCCAATCAGCTTGGAAACCAGGGAGGTGTAGTGACCATCGATGTCTCGCTCAAGCAACTCACCGACATCGTGCGGCAAATCAAACTGGGCGAAAGCGGCTATCTGATGCTGATGGAAAACAACGGTACTGTCCTGGTGGACCCGAATGACCCAGGTCACAACTTCAAAAAACTTGGGGAGCTAGGCGATGGCTACGCGCAGCTAGCGGCAGCGAAGCCTGGCCTGGTAGAAGTGGAGCTAGGCGGCGAGCACTACATGGCCAACGTGTATGCCTCGGGTCCGTTGGGTTGGCAGTTCGTCGGCCTGATTCGCGAGAGCGAGGTGATGGCCGGCGCCAACCAACTGACCTGGGCAATTGGCCTGATCGCCATAATTGCCGCGCTGGCCTTCGCCTTCGTTGGCGCCTTTTTCGCGGGCCTGATCGTGCGCCCCATTCGCGCGGTGGCCAGCGGCCTGGAAGGCATCGCTCAGGGTGAGGGCGATCTCACCACAAGCCTGACCGTGCGTGGGCGCGATGAAACTGCACAGTTGGCCGGCTGGTTCAATCAGTTTCTCAACGCCATCCGTCTATTAATCCAGCGTATCGGTCAGGCCGCAGCACAGATTCACAGCACGTCCAGCAGCTCTACCAAACTGTCCTTGGAAATGGCTGAGGCGGCGTCGCGTCAACGGGAGGCCGTGGATCTGGTGTCTACCGCCTTTCACGAGATGGTGATGACCGCCAACGAGGTCGCGCGCTCCTGCAGCCAAGCTGCCAATTCCGCCGACAGCGGGCAACGCCAGGCCCACGACGGCCAGCTCCAAATCGACGATGCAGTGGCCAGTGTCAGCCGCCTAAGTCACGAGATCGAGCATTCGGCCACGGCCATGCAGCAGCTGGAGCAGGACAGCAATGATATCCAGTCGATCCTCGGCACCATCAGCTCGATTGCCGAGCAGACCAATCTGCTGGCCCTGAACGCAGCCATCGAAGCCGCCCGTGCCGGCGATCAAGGACGTGGCTTCGCCGTCGTCGCCGACGAGGTGCGCGCGCTGGCCAAGCGCACGGCCGACTCCACTGCGGAAATCGACACCCTGTTGGGCAATCTTGCCCGGCGCACCCACGATATGGGCAAACAGATGCACGCCAGCCTGGAAGTTTCGCAGCAGACCGTCAGCTCCATCGACCATGCGCGGGTGAGCTTCGAACAGATCCGAGAGTCGGTGGACGTGATCCGCGACATGAACACACAAATCGCTACTGCCGCCGAAGAGCAGCATCAGGTCGCCGAGGACATCAACCGGCATATCGCCCAAATCCATCGGGACGCCCAGTTAGTCGCCGAGCTGGCTGACTCCAACAGCGGCGATGCGAAAAACCTAACGGTTTTGAGTGAAGAATTGAACCGGCTGGTGATGCAGTTCAGAACCTGACGATGACCCCGTAATCAAAAAAGGCCGCATCGTGCGGCCCTTTTAGTGCTTACCTCTGCCTCTTCTCCCGCACTAACAGTGGAAAAGAGGAAACCTTACGCCTGGCTTTCCATCTGCCGCATATTGCTGATCAGCGCGTCGCCGTGCTTTGCATTATGCTCTTTGGCCAAGCGCTCCGCACCGTCCGCGTCGCCGGAAAGAATCGCGTCGACCAGAGCCTCATGACGGTGACCAATGTTTTGGTAATCCGAGTATCCAGAATCGCACGATGCGATGAAGACGCGAATTTGCTGCTCCGTCAGCTTGTAGTGCTCTTGCAGGCGACGATGGCCAGACAGCGCCACGATGAGCTTATGGAATTCGAAATCTGCGTTGGCGATGTCTTTGGGGTCGCCCACCTCGGAGGCTTGGCACAGGCGCTGATACGCAGCCTGCAGAAGTTTCGCTCCCGCCGGCTCAATTCTCTCGGCTGCAAGGCGTGCAGCCAGCCCATCCAGAACCCGGCGTAGATTGTGCAATTCCCAAGCGTCTTGAGCATCGATAGCGATCACGCTCCAACCGGTGTAGAGGACCTGGGTAACCAATCCCTCGTTGCTCAGTTTATGAAGCGCGGCACGGACGGTGCCCCGTGAGACATTGAACTGCTCGGCGAGCTTGGCTTCTGTCAGCCGAGATCCAGCTTCCAGGTTGCCACTCACGATCATCTCGCGAAGAATATTCGCCGTCTGCACATCAAAGCTTTGCTTTGAAATCGTACTGCTTCCAGGCATTTGGTGACTCCAATAAAAAGGCAGTAAGCGGAAACGTTCACTAGGGCAACTCAGCGCCGAAAACTAGGTGTCTCGTAAGGCTGCATTGGCCAATGCAACGGGCATCCCCGTCGATTATCGCGGTCTCGGTCAGCAAGGAGCTGCGCCCCATGGACGTCATTATACGGCGAGGATTATCGTATAATTGTTAACAATTGTCACGCCATGCATCGCAATTATCGCCATTTGCAACCCCGTCTGCTTGGACGATGCCGCTCCCGCATAATCCTCGACAGCCGGTTTCAAGCAAAAAAAAAGCCCTGGGAGCCAGGGCTTAAAATGCATGCCACTTACGTGGTGTAGCGAGCATGCGAGCCAATAAGGTTTAGCCGCGCAGAGGCTTGCCGTTGGCGTCTTCCAGCAGCTTGACTGCCATCAGGTGCGGCGCTTTTTCGCCGAACTGGCCAACCGCTTCCGCGTAGAGTTTTTCCACCTGCTCGCACATCGGCAATTCAGCCGATACCTGACCAGCCAGCTCCAGGGTCAGGCGCATGTCCTTGAGGGCTAGGCCAAGGTCGAAAGTCGGATCGTAGTCGCCGTTGAGAATGCAGGGACCATAGCGATCGGCCACGTAGCTGCGACCGGTGCTGTTCTGAATGATGGCGAGCATCTTGTCAGCCGGCACCCCACCTTTCACACCGAGCATAAGTGCTTCGGACAGCGCGACGGAGTGCAGGTAGCAGAGCACCACCTGTGCGATCTTGGCGACGTAACCGGCACCAGAATCGCCCAGATATTCGATACGTTTGCCAATGGCTGCGAAGATCGGTTTGCACTCTTCGAAGACCTTTTCATCACCCCCGATCAGGATCGTCAGGGTGCCGGCGGCAGCGCCTTCGGAGCCGCCGGAGATCGGCGCATCGAGGGTACGGATACCCTTCGCGTCGGTCAGCGCACGTACTTCGCGCCAGGAATCCAGGTTGTTGGTGCTCAGCTCAATCCAGATAGCACCTTCGCGCATGCTGGCAACCAAACCATCTTCTGCGCCGGCAACTTTCTTAATGATGGTCGGCGACGGCAATGAGGTCATCACCACGTCGGCGTCTCGAACGGCAGCCTGAATGCTGTCGGCCCACTGCGCCCCCGCTTGCTCCAGCGCCTCCGCTTTACTGCGGTCGACGTCGTGAATGGTGAGATTGAAGCCGGCTTTCACCAGATTAGCGGCCATCGGACCGCCCATGTTACCCAAACCAATAAAAGCGATTTTCATAACGCGCTCTCTCAAGAATCAGACTGCCGTTTTTATTGATCAGTACTTGTAAGACGGATCGACTCGATCGACCTGGCGCAGCAGAGCCGGCCACTCGTATTTCCCCGGAACGAAGGCGGCGTATTGCTTGGCAGCCTTTTCCCACATGGCAGGGGAAGTTTCAGCCAGCGGCAGGCCAGTGGCGGCAACTTGCAGCATGTTGGCGCAGGCACGCACCAAGTAGTGCATGTTCATGAAGGCTTCACCTGCGGTCTCGCCTACGGTCAGGAAGCCGTGGTTACGCATGATCAGGCACTTATTCTCCCCTAGGTTATCGGCGATACGCAGGCTTTCGTCGGTATCGACCGACAGGCCTTCCCAATCGTGATAACCGATCTTGCCGTAGAGCATCGAGGAGTCCTGCACATAGTGCACGACATCCCGAATAGCGGTGGCGGCGAGGCCAGCCGGTGCGTGGGAGTGGAAGACGAACAAGGCGTTCGGGATGGTCATGTGAATACCGCGGTGAATCACGAAACCTGCGGTGTTCACCTCGGGCGGACCGTCCAGCACGTTACCGTGCTCGTCGATCTTGATCAGGTTGGACGCATTGATCTCAGTGTTGTGCAGACCGAAATGGTTCATCAGGAAGTGGTGATCGGTACCCGGCACACGCGCGGTAATGTGGTTCCAGACGATGTCGTCGTATCCGTACATGTGAGCCAGGCGATGCATCGCCGCCAGGTCGACACGGACATTCCACTCTTCTTGGGTAAAACGCGGCTTGGCCGACGTGGCCCGCTCGAACTCTGCCATCGATTAATCCTCCGCTGGTTGTCACTGCACATAGATCCGCTCTCAAGGCGGGATGGGCAAAAACTACCACCGTGGTTAATGGTTGACAATCATTTATCAACAAATAATTATCTCTGGCGACTTATGTTGCCACGGCCCTGAAGTCGCCGTGAGACGACCTTCTGTTGTGCGTCAGAACAGGGCTCGCCCCTGTGGAATCTCGCCGCAGGGGCACGCACATCAGTAGCCATATCAATGTGGGCAACGCCTGCCCGATGTCTACTTGCCTTGCCCTTGGAAAAGGTAGCAAGCCTTTGAAACCAACGATCCATTGTCAGCGAGAGGACAGATTCATGCACATCAGGGCGGCACTAGCCTGAGGGACGTCGCTCAGATCCATTCCTCTGCTCGTGCCGAGGCAGAGCTATATCAATGGATCGTCGCCATAGCAGTGGTGAACGACGGTGGCTATGGCGTGCGGAGCATCCTGGCAGTATCTCTAAGAGCTTCTTCGAAGGGCATTGGCGTTAGGCCAAAAACTTGGGCCGAGGCTGTGGAGTCCAGGATGAAGGGCTGCGCGAACTGATACCTCGTAGCGCGCATTTCGCGCAGCATCGGCATGAACAAACCCAAGGTCCACAGCAAAGGATAGGGAATGGCCGAGAGCCTCGGTGTAGGCAAGTTTTCGACCTCGCAAAATCGCATAACGAGTTCGCGCGCCGTCAACGGTGGGTTGGTGGGCGCGTGCCAGACTTTTCCCCAGGCGCGCTCGTCGGTGGCGACCGCAATCAGCAATCGTGCAGCATCATCGACCGAGGTCCAACTGTGAGGCACGTCCAGCGGAATGGGCGAGACCGCCTTCTTGCCTTCGAGAAGCGGCTTGCAAAGCGCGAGAGCAAACACGGAGTTCGGCTGGATGTGATCGCTGGCACGCACTTCGGTAGCCCGGATACGGCCTGCTTCATGCAAGGCAAGGGCTTGGTGCCAGATGTCCGCCCTGATGCGTAGCTTCGGATGTTGTGCGGCCGTCGGGGTCTGTTCCGTCATCGGTTGGGTGACGGGTCCATAACCATATGCATTACTGTGGCTGACCAGGACGGCACCGGTGCGTTCTGCAGTGGTCAGTAATGCTGAAGCCAAGAGGGGCCAATCCTGCGGCCAGCGATCATAAGGAGGCGCTGCGCAGACGTAGAGGGCCTCGGCATTGCTTGCGAGCCCGGTCAACTGATCCGCGTCCGTGGCGTCGGCAGCGACCTGCTCGACACCATGAAGGTCGGGACCACTGCCTTTGCGACTCACTAGTCGGACATGTTCGCCTTGCGAAACGAGCAATTTGGCGGTTGCGATACCGACAGAGCTTGCGCCTACGATGATGTGTGTTTTTCCCATTATTTTTCCCGCCGCGAGGTTGAGAAGTTAGATCAATGGACTGGCGCTTGTCGGACCGTCCACACCAGCGCAGTAGTCCGATGGAAGCACCATCAGCGCGCTGATACGCCCGGCATCCTGGATGCCGGGAGCGAAGAGGTCGATGCGCCTAGGCGCGGTTGTGCAACTACGCCTTCAGTACTGCGGCGAGAACGTCGCGTAGCGGCGTAGCAGGACGCCCGGCAAGGCGTTCTACATCATTTGTAACGATGTCGAATGCACCGGCCACGAAGTTACGCTTGATATCGAGGACGACACTGACGACTGGTTCCGGAAGGCCAGCCTGGGCAAGGCCACCAGCGAGCTGTTCTTGCGTGAGAACAGCAAAGCCTACGGGCGCGCCGGTGAGTTCTGAAACGATCGCGGCTCGCTCTTCGCCGGTGACGACGGCCGCACCTGTCGCGTTGTAGATGGCGCCAGCGTGGCCCTCTCCGGCCAGAATCCCTGCGGCTGCTGCGGCTACGTCGTCGCGGGACACGTAGGCGACGCGCTCCGGACCTAAGCCCGCCAAGACACCCGCGCCGAGCGAACTCTTGATCTCGTCGGCCATCGATTCGGCGTAGTAGTTCATCCGCAGGATGGTCCAGCGCGGTGCCGTACGGATCAAGTGCTGCTCGCCATCCCAGTACGGCGCGCCGATCGATGGCTCCTCGGCCTCCTTCGTCCCTGCCGCGGAGACGAGCACGACATGTTCGACCCCGGCCTGCCGCGCAGCGTCGATGGCTGCCTTCAGCTGGCGGCCTCGCACACCGGGGCGCAGGTCGGCGCTGGGAATGATGAGCAGGCGGTCAAGCCCCTGGTAGGCCCGCACCAACGATTCCGGATGGTCGTAGTCGCCTTCACGGCCTTCGGCTGGGTCAGCAAGGGTCGCAGGGGTTCGGGAGATGCCGATGACACTATGGCCCGCACCATGTGCGGCCAGGAACGACAACACTTTCTGGCCAAGATGGCCGCTTGCACCACTGATTCCGATCTTCATCTGATAACCTTTCTATCGTAGAGAACAAAATGTTCGTGCCAAAAATGCGCGCAAACGATAGGATTGACAAGAATGCACAAATCCGTTCTCAACGAACAAAAATGTGCCTGTCGACTACTGAGGAACAGGAAGGTGGCCAAAACGCAGATCGTAAATCCGGCTGGATGCGAGACGCCTAACGACGATCACGCAAGATGCAAGGCTCTCGGGCAGGTGCTCGACCGTATCGGGGACAAATGGACCATCGGCGTGGTGGGTGCCCTCTCCAAAGGGCCAACCCGCTTCAATGCGCTGCTTCGTCTGATCGAAGGCGTCTCGCATCGCATGCTGACGCTGACGCTGCGTGGCTTGGAGCAGGATGGGCTGGTCAAGCGGACAGTGTATCCGACCGTGCCACCGAAAGTTGAGTATGAGCTTACCGACATGGGCAGCTCTCTGATCGAGCCCTTGCAGGTGCTCTCGCTGTGGGCTCAGGAACATCGTCCGGCCATTGAAGCCGCGCGTGCCTCTTCGCTAGTTCGTCAAGCGAGTGAGGCCGGGGCCACGTGAAGTGGCATTGTTGAATGGGGCTATCCGAGAATCCATCGACAAACCATTTAATCTGCGCGACCTATGACTTTTGATCATCAATCTGCACGATCACTCAGGGTGTCGCCTGAAAGCCTCAAAGCCATACTTCACGGGCGCTGGCGAGCCGCCAGGCAGAAACAGCCGGCTCGTCGTTTTGGCTAAATTTTCGCACCCACTCGTGGTTAAGGATGGATCGTTCAGAGCCTCTGGCTGGGTGCCTCCTCGACTCGCTCCTCCACACTGACCGCCGGTTCGATAACCGCAGCCAGGGTCGTGCAGGCAAGGGCATTGGGTGTGGCCTGATGCTGCAACGGCGCATCGTCCTGCAGGTGCTCGCCAGTCACACGCCCCTGACCCACGGCAACCGCCAGTACCCCCGCGCTGATGGCAAAGAACAGGTAGAGGTTGGAGGGACCGAAATGCCCCATTAGCGCACCGGCTAGCAGCGGGCCGATGCAGGCCCCCACGCCGAAGGTAGCGAGCAACAACCCCGCCAGCGATACGCGCAGACGTGGCTCCATGTTGTCGTTGGCCAGGGCCACTCCCAGCGGGTACAGGCAGAACTGCAGAAAACCGATGCAAGCGCTGAACAGCAGCAGCACACCGAACGACAGGCCATGGTAGAACGCCAGCGGCAGACAGGTCAGGATCAACAACACCGCCACAGCGCGAATCAGGCTGGCGCGTGGCAAGCGATCCGACAGCCAGCCCAGTGGTAGTTGGGCAAGCAGCCCAGCCGCAATCGCCAGGGCCATGAACTGGCCCACTTCGACCGTGCTCAGGCCCTGTCGGCTGGCATAGATCGACGACAACCCATAGAAACCACCGTTGATCATCCCCGATATCAGTACGGTGAACAGCGACTGCGGCACTCGCTGCAAAAACAGACGCAGATCAACCGGTTCGGAACCCGGTATGGCCGGATGGGTACTGCGGGTCAGCGCCACCGGCACCTGGCTCAGAGCGAAAGCGATGACCACTCCGAGTAACGCATGCAGGCCAAGATTGCCGTCGATGCTCAGCGCCAGTTGACCGAGCATCATGCCGACGTAGGCCGAGACCATGTATATGCCCAGCACCCTGCCACGTTGATCGCTCTGCGCGCAGTCGTTGAGCCAGCTCTCCACCACCATCAGCTGGCACATCATCGCCATCCCGACCACAAAACGCAGCAACAACCAGAGCAGCAATGCCTCAGTGAAGGCATGCGTCAGCACCGCCGCACATATGATGCCAGAGCAGGCCACGTAGGTACGGATATGGCCGACACGACCGATCAGTACCTGGCCAACCTTGCCGCCGATCACCATACCCAAGGCATTGGCGGCCATTATCGCACCACCCCAGAACTCGGCGACGCCGCCGGCAGTCAGGCGCAGCGCCAGATAGGTCATCAACAGGGTCGAGCCGAGCTGCATCAGCAGGCTGGCCAGATAGAGTGCAGAGAACGCCTGGGTCAGTCCGAGCAATTGCTCACCCCTTTATCAACGACAACCACCACGCCTGAGCCGGGCGAGCAGCAAAACGGGATGATCGGCAACCCTCCCAGCGGAAGAACCCGATGCCGATACTCGGCGAGATCTCGTTGCTAATCACCCGCGCAGGATGAACTCGGGGTCGATGGTGATCGACCGGCTACACCAGACCTTTTCTGGAAACGACCTGGCTCATAGCTCGCCCCGACGGTTCCAGGCGCGCCGACACTATTGTAGTAGTCCGAGTCGAGCAGCTCGCCGGAGAGATGGCTGAACAGCACATCGGCCGACTAAGGGCAGCGTGCCAGGAAAGCCTTGCGATGGTCGGTGCGTACCGGCTTGCGCATAGCTCCGCAGTGCTCTTGCCGGTCTTGTGAATGTTGATCTTGCCCGACAGCTGGTAACGGCTGCCACGGAGGTCGAGGTTCTGGCGGAGGCTGCCCCCCCCTTCTACAACTGACTGCATAGAATGCAGTGTGAATAGCCTCGGCTTTCCTAGACACTATTGAGCGGCTGCCATAGATCCAGCGGGGCTATGGCAGCCGCTAACTAGAGGCTTTTCTCCGCCTTTCACTCTCTGACCTTGCCTCAGCTATCGAGCAGTACGCGCCCGAAAGTAGCGTATCAATCGCACGGGTTCTACCCCGTTAGCGCATAGCACTACGGGAAGCAACTCGCAGTTGGCTGGCTACCTAGCCGCTTCTTTGCCCAGCATGCGATGGTCTGCGTTATCAGAGGCTAGGGCTAGTACTAGTACTACTGCTTCTGGCCGTTTTCTGCCCGTTACGACCGGCTGCAAACGGCCCAGACCGTGTAAAAACGCAGCAAGCGATGGCAATCAACTGCCGGGGGATTTTCTCAGTGTCCAGGAGGCCGTCGGAGGCCCAATCGGGCGCAATCGGTGATTCTGGTTGTTATGGCACTTTCGGCTTCGGCGCGCGTGCTGGAGGACGGTAAGAGTCGTAAAACAGGCCTCAGGCCTTCATCGCTGCCATCAAGGCATCGCTGCCCATTAAGCGCAACACGCGTTTGAGATTGTAGGCGAGCACGTGCAGGCTCATCTCGGTACTCACCCGGTCGAGCGTTCTGGTGAGGAAATGGGTGGCCCCCATCCAGGATTTCAGCGTGCCGAACGGATGCTCGACCGTCTGCCGGCGGATCCGCATCATCTCGGGCGCTTGATCCAGGCGACTCTGCATCGCCTCGAGCACTGCCTCATGCTCCCAGCGGCTCACCCGGCGCTGCGGGCTCGGCGTACAGTGCTCTTTCAACGCATAACCTTGGCAGTGCGAACTCCAGTAGCGATGCAGCTTCAGCCCTTTCTCGACGCTTGAATACCGCCAGATCAGACTTTGCCCAGCAGGGCAGCGGTACTCATTCTTGGCTGCGTCATAGATGAAATCACCTTTGCCGAAGCGGCCAGCCGCTGTCGCGCCCGAGGTCAGCGTCTTGGGCACGAAAACGGTGATTCCAGTCTCATGGCACGCCAGGATCTCTTCGCCTTTGAAATACCCTCTGTCTGCGACCGCCGAGAGTTCCTCGACACCCATGGCCTCTAGCGCTTGCTTGGCCATCGAACTCAGTTGGTCTCGATCGACTCCGTTGTTCGTGACCTCGTGCGTCACGATCAGGTGGTGCTTCGCGTCGACCGCCGCCTGCACGTTGTAGCCGACCACGCCGCTGCCCCGGGTCTTCATTGAGCGGGCATCGGGATCGGTCAGGGAGATCTGTTTATCCGGTGTTTCGTTGAGCCGAACCTCGATTTCCTTGAGCTCCTGCATTTTGGCTTTCAAGGTCGCGATCTTGTCGTGAAGGCGTTCGGCTTTGGCCTGCGCCACGGCAGGCTCCTGACGATCTGCGGTATCGAGTGCCGTCAGGTAGCGGTTGATGCTGGACTCGATCTCCTCCATTCGCCGCTGAAGCTTGGCGCTGGTGAAGTTGCGGTCGCGATTGTTGACCGCCTTGAACTTGCTGCCATCGATGGCCACCAGCGCTTCAGAGAACAGGCCAAGCTGCTGGCACAGCACCACGAACTGTCGACAGACGCCGCGGATTGCCTTGCCGTTATCCTTGCGGAAGTTGGCGATAGTCTTGAAGTCCGGCATCAAACGTCCGGTCAGCCACATCAACTCAACGTTGCGCTGAGCCTCACGTTCGAGACGGCGGCTGGACTGGATGCGATTGAGATAGCCGTAGATGTAGATCTTCAGGAGGTCGGCAGGATGGTAAGCGGGCCGACCTGTTTCCGCCGGGACGACACCCTCGAAACCCAGTTGGCCAAGGTCGAGTTCATCGACGAAAACATCGACCACCCGCACCGGGTTGGTGTCCGCCACGTAGTCATCCAAGCTCTCGGGAAGCAGCGTGCTTTGCCCTCGATGCTCTCCCTGGATAAAGCGCTTCATTGGCACCCCCCCGCTGATTTCGAATCCATCAAATCACAGCAAGGTCGATGCCAACGTTTTTACACAGCCTGGGCCAGGAGCGGTCATTCGTGAGGAGCAGCTCTAGACGAAATGCAAAATCGGTGACCGGCACCTATCTGCGTAGAAGCAGCCAAGGTGCTCTCCTGCCAAATCAGGACATCTGCTCTTGGACGCCTCACTCCGCCCAGGAACGCGTGATCTACAGTTTGCCGTCACCGGCGAACCTACCTTCTAGCGAACCCCGGCTCCTAAGCAGAGCCCAAGGGATGAGCTGACGTTACTAGGTAATCGCCAAATCCACAGCCGCAGGCGATCTGGAGCGGATAAACTCGGACTTCTAGCTGACATGGATCGTCGGGAGGGGGGCATCGCCTACCGAGACTCGGCTATTGCCGGCAAAAACCAGCGATGTATCGAGTTTCATCGCGAAAAACTTGAAAGAATCTTTCGCCATTGTGTTGCAGAAGTAGGCTGGCAAAGTCGTCCGCTTATGGCGATAGCGGCCTGGTTCAGTAAGTCT
This sequence comes from Pseudomonas sp. C11, assembly GCF_034683865.1. Taxonomy (NCBI): domain Bacteria; kingdom Pseudomonadati; phylum Pseudomonadota; class Gammaproteobacteria; order Pseudomonadales; family Pseudomonadaceae; genus Pseudomonas; species Pseudomonas sp. C11. The sequence goes on along the minus strand of NZ_JAWIIP010000023.1, from coordinate 11,297 downwards.
TTTTGAGTATAAAAACTAGGGCCTTCGCCCTTTTCATACCAGGATTTCAAAATGGTTGATAATGGAATAACACATATCCTTAGATCTAGCGCCGCGGAATATAACCATTTCACACAGACAGTACATCTGCATACAGTAGAGCGTGATGCGATGCTAAGGTTTAGGGCTGCATTGCGTGATCCAGAGAATCAGGGGGTCGAAGTAGTGCAGGGGACTAAGGATTTACTGCGGCCTATGGTGCATGAGCTACGGCATTGGGTTGACATGAACTGCTCGATTCGAGGTATGAAAGTTCTTTGGCATATATTTAATCTTGTCAAGAACCCAGCTCCAGAAAATCAGTCCATTGTTCAACTAAAAAAGGATATAGGGTTAAAGTTTTTTATAATGGATCCAGCAGAAGGTATTCCTTTCCCGTGGCGTCATTCGGTAAGGCTTAGCAAGCCTATCTTTGCTGAAAACATTGAGCATTTCTCTGTGTGCTTTTTCAAGCCGGATGACAAGCGCGGTCGTAATCATCTTTTTAAATCACCGATATATTTGGGGAGTATGCTCGAGTGCTGCGCTTATTTTCAGGAGTTGAGAGACGCTGCACCCAATATGCGCAAGGCCGGCACATGGGAGATTGATAAGCATTTATTCGCCAAGGAAGAAATGGCATTTATCTATAACTCTAGCCTTGCTGAATACCACTGTCTTGCCCATGCATTGGCTGCGTCGGCTGAAGAGCCTGATATGTTGGCCACATATGAGTTTGCCGCTTCGCTTTGCTTTTGGTTGCTAAACATGCCAGATGATATGTTAGCGGCGAGCGTAATTGAGGCCTGCGAATGGAATAGGCAGAACAGTGGGGATAATTACCTCGCCGACTACGCGAAAAACTGGCCATACGAATCGATCCTTGTTGCCACGTTGAATAAATTTCGCACAATTCCGCTCTCAGTACGTGGCAGCCTACGTGAAGAGCTGGTCTACGAGATTTTCGACTGCTGGAAATCCTTCAGGGCTGGTTATTTCGAGCGAAGCCACGAAGGCTTTTTAGCGGAGGTAGCTAAGACCGCCAAGGTGGCTCCAGAGTACTTTGAGAGTGCCAAGGAGGCTCTGATTAGCAATAACAAACAGATACTTGAGCGTAAAACACTCACCCCCACAATCTTTCAGCTCAGGTACCCGCCCTTGTATTGCGGAGATTTTACGGTGAACGGTGATGAAGCTTTCAATGGCTTGGAAGACCATTACGCCGGGTTGGACGAGAGTCTTATGGCCTCCCTGATCAAGATCGAGGCACCATAAGCTCTTTGATAGCAAAGGGGCTCTACCGGGTTCTTTCTGTGAGCTAACCCGATCATTGTCATGAGGACATCATAAAGGAGAGTGCTTAGTTCCCAATCAGTGCAGGATGAGCAAGCAGTGGATCAGGTATCCATATCCGAGCCGGTTGTTGCAACCACAGGCGTAAATTACACATCTGAATCTGGATGATCTCCTAGGGGCGCGGTCTGCACGGTGATCTCGTCAAGCCAGATCGGGTATCAGGAGAAGGGAATTGAATAAGAAAAAGCGCAAGAGGTCAGCTCGCTCACCGGCTAAAAAGCCACACCTGTCAGCTGAAATGCAGCGTGTTATGGACGAACGACGGAAGATGTTTGACCAAGCCTTCCAAGTATCCTGCAGCCGGGGGCGTGAGGTTCTCACCCGCTTCCATCCAGGTGACGCGCTCACTGCCGTCAACATCTTGGATCTCTGGCAACCGAATCGTGCTAGCCAGGTCAAGCACCAACTCGCCTTCAGCCTGTTGGTGTCCACACCGGTTGATAGCTTCGCACCTGCCCGTATGACCACTTACGAGGAATTCTCAGAATTCTGCAGCGCACTAATCGAGGCCTTGCCAGATTTCTCCATGCTGGAGGATTACGTGCCGGAGTTGGACTGGGGCGAGGTGAAGATTCTTCTCGGGCAAGAGCCGGTTGCCATTCTGCATGGTGGCCCCGTACAACGCGTCGTCGATCATATTGAAGCATTCCGCATCTGCCACGCGGATGGCACCCAGGCCGCGGCCGATCTGGAGAGCGCAATCCGACTGCAGGGCGAACTTCTTCGTTTAGTTCCTAACAATGGCGGAGATCAAGACGAAACAACTCCTGGGCATGTCGAGGTGCCACCCGTGCCTTTTTGGGAGGTCATCTCGCTGGCATTAAAACAGTTATCGGGGGTTGAGAAGCTTCGAGATCACTACGTCGCAGAGCTGGGGCACCCTGCCTCTTGGCATGATGCAAGTAGCTTCAGCGAAGCGGTGATGACAGGCAAAGCAGTGCCTTGGCTTGCGGCTAGGATCCATGGAGTGCTCTTTGCCGTTTCGCTACGAAACGCAGTGACGGTTGTAATCGACTCCTGGTCCAAATCTGCGCAGGACGCCCCAGCCCGAGTTGCTACGCGCTTGAGCAGCTACGTGGCTAAGCGAATCCAGAGTCATTCCTGCCTGACCGGGCCACTGCTACTACGCTCGAGCAGTGAGCGTGCGCCGCTTCCCATTGCCGCCGCCCTCTTCGACGGTTCACACAACTTCTTGGTAGTCCCCGTACCACCCGGCCAACTAGCCTTGGCCGGCAAGGCTGTGACCGTTATGCGCCGTATCATGCGAAACAAGGACTGGGGTCTCCAGTTCGCAGGCACCTCCGAAGGGTTCCAGCTCCGGGATGCCAACGGCGAGGTACCCGGGCCCCAAGCGGTGCATATCCTATTGGTGAATGCTTCTGTTTCTACTGAGTTTTCTATGGCTAAGCAGCCGAGCCCTGACGCTCGCCTGATGCCCCTAGTAGATGCATGCACGATTTTTGATTCAATTGTATCGGTGGAAGAACTGGCACGGTTCTGGACGTACGTGGATGGACTAGGAGAATTTGGTGGCGGCGCATTCAGCGATTTGGGCGACCTGTTTGGGTCATTCCGGGACGTTCATGCGCAGATCATTGTAGGAGCGTTGATCCCTAACTTCCTTAGCTTAGACCCCCACTGGGGAGCGTCTTGGCGCTACAGACAACTCAAAGAATTCTGGAAGCATGCGCCACTCATCTTTCCGGACGAGAACAGTGTTTGGGAGACACATGAACGCAAGGGTATGAGCTCGCTGGCACGGGTTGTTGCCAAAAACGCTCCCAAACTCGCATGGTCGTCAGTGATCGGGACAACCACTCTGCATTTTATCCTCGATGCCGAGGCAGTCGGGCTAGAACCACAGGATGGCGCGTTACTTGAGCTCTTTGTGCACTGTGCTGCAGACAGCATCTCCGAACGAGCATCGATTATCGCGCCGCTCCTACAGCTCCCATTACGTCGGATAAATCTGCATTGCTTCAGTGCAGACCACCTACTGGCATCCGCTGGGGAAGAACAGACTCAGCAGTCGGTGGCCACCCCTCTCATCACAGGTTGGGCAGATATGCCGAACCCGGACGCTTACAGCTACCAAGCCCGAGTCACTGTCAATTTAGCGAAACTGGTACGGGATCTGGAAGATGCTGAAGATGCGCGTTTCGAAGCTGTCTGTGCATTGGTGATCGTCGAGCATCTGTTTTCAGTAATGGGCAACTCAATGCCGCCCGAACTGCGCCAAGCCTTGGCGGACACAGCCGCTCGCCGACCACGCTTTACCCTCAAGCATATGCAGCGCACAGTGGACGTACCGGACTTCACACGATCGCAGGTGCCGAGAGCTGAGGATTACAAAGTGGCCCGGCGCGATCTAGCCATCCTGCTTAAAGCGCAAGGCGTGGCCCCGGGAGTGTATGAGCTTGATGTCGCCAAGGCGCTGATCAACCCGGCCCGTGTGGCATACCGGGACGCAGTGCACCAGCGCATTCGCGCATTAGATCGCGAAAGCCTGCTGAGCTATTGCGTTAAGCAATACGACGCCCTGATCGCTTCATATGACCGCGACGAGTTGAGAATCACGCAGAGCCTTCGCCATGAGGTTGATTTCGACCGAGAGGAAACGCTAGCCGAGGCTCACGAAAAGTTTGTCCGTGAGAGTAGAAACTACCGCTACCTGCTCGAGAGTGCGTTGGTTTTGACCTCGCCCCAAAATTCGCCGGTACAAGCTGAAGCGGTCCTTTCTATTCTGGCTATGGTCGACTGGCTCTTTGTTCTATATGGCGCCAGCGATGTACTACACCACGGTATTGATGTGGGCGGTCTTCGGGTAGACGACCAGTACGTTCCGGAGGTCTTTTACTCAGAAGTGCGCAATTCGCAGGAAGGCTTGTATGGGCGAGAGATGGCAGCCCTGCGGTTGGGCATCAACGTGGCGGAGGAAGACAAGGTCACGACGGAGCTTTCAGTACAAGCATATATTGAGCTCTTAGACACCGCGTTCTTGAAAGACCTACGGTTCTCTTACTCACATATGTTGCAGGTACTCTCCACTCTCATCCAGTGGGTGTCGGCCGGCGGCGAACAAGAGCTCGCCTGCAGCTACGTCTCCAACCGGCAAGTTATGGCAGAGCGGATAGTGAACGCTTACCCAGAAATGCCTATAGACGCTGCACTAAAGGTAATAGAGTTTCTCCTGCTTACGCCCGACCAGGCCTGGCGCTTGCTAGGCAGGGATGTCACTGAGGACGATGTCCCGGTATGGGAGCACTCCAAGCGAGGCAGTCGCCACACAATACGACCGCTCATTGAGTTACCGGGCGGTCGATTGCTATGGGGGGCAGCAGCAGTGGAAAGGGCTAGACGTATCTGGACTGGATCAATTTCAGCGGGTTATCTGCCTGCTGACTACCCCTGGCCAGCAGTAAATGCCGCCGTAGCTCAGCTTAAGAAGGAGTTGGAGGATGGACTGGAAGACCGCGCATACCAAGTTTGTTCCCGCGTCATCCCCTATGCCATTAAAGGCATAGACTTCAAGCGCCGCTTTCCAAAACAGCAATTTCCGGACGTGGGTGATTTCGATGTACTGGCTTACCTGCCGGAGGAGAACCAATGGCTGACCGCTGAGTGTAAATACAATCAGCCCGCCTTTTGCCTGAAGGACACACGTCGACTTCGGGATCGGATTTTCGGGCGGGGAAGTGATTCCGGCCAGCTGGGAAAAGTCGAAAGGAGGCGCAACTTCCTAGCTAAGAATACAGACACGTTGCGAACCTTGCTTGGGTGGCCAGAACCCGCGGAGAAACCGCTCTTAATGACGGAGCTTTACGTGTCGAAGGACATGCACTTTTGGTTACGATTCCCCCCGTATGAGGTACCAACGTACTTTGTGCAGATTAACACCTTAGACGCCTGGCTACGATCTGCCGACTCACCATTTGTTATCAGCGATGCTAATGCAGAGCACCTTGGAGCCAGCCCTGTGTAACTAGCAGCTTTTGCCGGGACTAATGGCTGGTCTGTCCTCTGCGGAAATTGCGCTGAGCACATGTCCGCTTTTGGCCGGGTGCGGCTGGCCGCCATCGGCTGGAGTCGGCCAAATGCAGCCATTCACCCATGTCTGGGCACTTCATAGACTCCGGCTGACTGTATGGGTTTTTATTACCAGTCTGGTTCCGGTGACGCTATAGGTCTGTGTACTGCACGCTCATACGATTTCGCTCCAGGCAATGGTGCCTAATTATGGAGTATGTGATGGGTGCAATGAATCTACCGCAGCGTCTGAAGACGCTTGGTGTCATCGGGGTTATGGCTGTCGCCACACAAGCGGCAGTGGCGGCTCCGGCTGACCACTACCAGCAAGCAGCAGGCTTTTACCGGCAGATGGTCGGCGACACCGTGGTGACTGCTGTTTATGACGGCTATATCGACCTGGATCCCAAGCACCTCGCGGGTATGTCGCAGGAAAAGATCCAGGAGCACATTCTGCATGAATATCAGAAGGCGGCTCCCTTCGTTCAGACGGCAGTCAATGCTTTCCTTGTCGATGATGGCAAACAGCTGGTGCTTATCGACTCGGGCTCGTCTGATTGCTTCGGCCCAACCATGGGGCGAATGGTCGACAACATCCGGGCTGCCGGCTATGAGCCGGAAGAAGTCGACGCGGTGCTGCTGACGCACATGCATCCTGACCATGCCTGTGGTGTAAGCCTGCCAGGCGGCAAGCGTGCCTTTGCTAATGCAACCGTCTGGGCCGCAAGTCGCGATGCAAGCTACTGGCTCGATGTGAAGCAGGAAGGTTCATTGCCTGAAGATCAGCGCCCCTTCTTCAAGATGGCGCGTGATGCAATTGCCCCATACTCAGCAGCAGGCAAGTTCAAGACCTTCAATGACGGCGACTCCATTACTCCGGGCATTCAGGTCGTTCCGTCGAATGGTCACACCCCTGGCCACACGTCTTACCTGCTCAGCTCGGCAGGCGAAAAGCTGCTGCTTTGGGGAGACATCGTGCACGTACATTCGGTGCAACTGCCCCATCCTGAGGTAACCATAGCAGTAGACGTCGACCCTAAGGCTGCGGTGGCATCGCGTACCCGGCTGTTCGCCGAGGCCGCGAAGGAGCGCTGGCTGGTGGCGGCAGCGCACTTGCCTTTTCCTGGCATTGGACATCTGCGTAAAGAGGAAAAGGGTTACAGCTGGGTGCCTGTTGAGTACCGAAACCCTATTAACTCTGAACGCTGAGTAGCATCTGCGGAATGAGAAAGGCCACGGCTTCGTCGTGGCTTTTTTATTGATATCTAAGCAGCACATTGGTTCTTTATGAATACCAATCTGTGAGCTGGCCAGCGCTCTATCAGCCGCAACAGAGTCAGTAGCATCGACATCACCTCCCAGTAGTAGCTCTTATCTTTTGTCATTAATGAGGTGTGCCATGCCCAAGGTTGTCCACTTTCACCGTACTGGTGACGCTGATGTTCTGGTTCTCGAAGAGGTCTCAGTACCGCAGCCGAAAAAACACGAGGTTCAGATTGAAGTAAAAGCCATCGGCTTGAACCGCGCTGAAATCATGTATCGCACAGGGCAGTACGTTATTGACCCCCAGTTCCCGGCGAAGCTGGGTTATGAAGCAGCCGGTGTTGTCCGTGCTGTAGGGAGTGATGTCAGCGACATCGCGCCTGGTGACTTGGTCAGCGTCGTGCCAGCGTTTTCCTTTGCCGATTACGGCATGTATGGCGAGGTGGTCAATGCGCCTGAGCATGCTGTCGTCAAACATCCCTCTAACCTTAGCTTCGTGGAGGCGGCGGCAAGTTGGATGATGTTTGTAACCGCCTACGGCGCGCTGGTGGAGTACGGTAACCTACAAGCTGGTGATACCGTCCTAATTCCGGCAGCGTCGAGCAGTGTCGGTCTGGCAGCGATTCAGATTGCCAACATGCTGGGTGCCATACCGGTGGCACTTACCCGTACGAGTGCCAAGCGGCAGGCGCTGCTGGATGCTGGAGCAAAGCATGTCATTGCTACCCAGGAAGAGGATTTGGTTGCCGAGGTAGCAGCCATCACCAGTGGCAGGGGCGCGCGTATCGTTTTCGATCCGGTTGGTGGCCCCGAAGCGACCAAGCTGATCAAGTCCATGTCCGACAGCGGGATCTTCTTCCAGTATGGCGCCTTGGATCATCGCGACATCCCTGTTCCGGTTTTCGATATTCTCGGCAAGCATCTGACCGTGCGCGGTTACGAGTTGTTTGAAATCACCACGGATATGCAGAAACTGGCCAATGCAAAGGCATTCGTCATCAGGGGGTTGGCAGGTGGTCAGCTCAAGCCCGTCATCGACCAGGTATTCTCACTCAATGACATCGCGGCAGCACACCGCCGCATGGAGTCGAATGCGCAAATCGGTAAGATTGTCGTTGTGGTTGACTGAGTGAACTCCTACGGCAGTCATCGACTGCCATACGCCGTCGTTGTTTGCTCACGAACAGCGACGGCTTTTTTGTCTCTGCTGCCTGAGAGAGAGCAGCTTCGCTATGATCCTCAGTGCAGAGTAGTTCTGGCGCCGTACGGAGGTGTGTAGAGGATGGCTATGAACCTGATTGAAGCCATGCAAATGTTCGTTGCAGTGGTTGAGCATGGTAGCTATACCAAAGCTGCCGAGGCGCTCAATGTGCATCGTCCCGCACTCTCCAAACTCATCCAGAATCTTGAGCAGGAACTGGGTGTGCAACTGCTACATCGCACTACGCGTAGAGTGAACACCACTCCCGCTGGCGACGAGTTCTATGAACGCAGCTTAAAGTTACTCGCTGATCTAGCGGACACACTAGACTGGTTTTCACCAACTCGTCCGCCGCGAGGAAAGCTCAGGGTCGATATGCAGACAGTACTCGGCCACGCCGTAATCATCCCACGACTGCCTGAGTTGATGGAGCGTTACCCTGGGCTGGAAATATCCCTGTGTGCCTCCGACAATCTGAACGACCTGATTGCTGAAGGCATCGACTGTTCCGTGCGACTGGGGGAGCTGGATGATTCAAGCCTAGTTGCCAAGCGTATTGGCGACATTGCCTTGGTGACTTGTGCTGCGCCTGCCTATGTAAAGAAGCACGGTCTACCACGAACACTGGACGATTTGCGGGCGCACGTCGCGGTCAACTTCATGATTGAACAGCGTCGTCAGGTCATGCCCTGGCGGTTCAGAAGCGACGGCGGAACTATCAGCATAAAGATGCGTAGCGGCATCGTCGTTGACAGCGCCGAGGCATTACTTTACTGCGCATTGGCAGGGATTGGCATGGTGCAGGGACTACGCCCTGCATTGCAGCGCTATATCGATAGCGGACGCTTGGTAGAGGTGCTGCCTGATGTTCCAGTCGAGCCTAAGGCAGTTTCCGTATTGTTCCCAGATCGACGTCATCTATCACCGAATGTGCGGGTATTCGTCGAGTGGGTCAGCGCGCTGTTCCAAGAGAAAAGGCGTTAGTACTGTTTCATTGGTATCGGACTGAATAATAGTCCATGAATCTTTTGCGAATTTATCTCACCTTTCTCGACGAGTACTGTTCTCTCAGCAGCTGCATATTACGCCAGTCGTTGCAATGGGTTGTTGTAGCAGGGCGTTAGCTCTCCTCAATGTGCCTACCCATTTTTGGCAGAGTTCATTTGATGTCAGGTTAGTGAGGCAGTCGTGCGACCGCTTGGCTTACCGGCGCTAACACCTGAGAGAGCGGAGATGTTGGAGAAAAGAGAGCCCCCGTATGGGCTGGCTGAGAGTGTTTTTGCCAGGGTGTTTGTCCCGGAAAAATTGACGTTCGGGTTACTAACGCCATTAGAGGGCTATCCTCTTAGCGATACTCCGACCATGGCAGAGCATACAGAGCTAGCAGCTCTTGCGGACGATCTGGGCTTCGCTGCACTTTGGCTACGTGATGTGCCGTTGCGAGACCCCGCTTTTGGGGATGTAGCTCAGATATATGACGTCATGGTGTATGCGACTTGGCTTGCTGCGGCCACTCGTAGCATTGCAATTGGCACTGCCGGAGTGGTTCTTCCGCTGCGAGAACCTATTGCTGTAGCCAAGCAAGCGCTGTCGGTCGATCAACTCTCCCAAGGGCGATTCATGCTGGGGGTTTCGACAGGAGATCGTCCCTCAGAGTACCCGGCGTTTGGAATCGACTTCGACAAACGAGAGTCTCGCTTTCGTGACGCGCATGCCGTAATTCGTTCCGTCTCGAACGGGTCATTTCCCGTCCACAAGTCGACTCACTTCGGTATGTTGGATGGAACTCTAGATTTGGTTCCCAAGGCATTTCACACACGACTGCCGATGATAGCAGTGGGGCGCTGTGGCCAAGAGATAACTTGGCTGGCAGAGCATATGGATGGTTGGATATGGCACCAGAGCAATCCTGAACAGTTGTCTTCAGTAATTAGCTACTGGCAGTCCGCATGTGGGCCTGCGACGTTCAAACCCTACGGCTATGGAACCTTCTTTGAGCTGGATAGAGACCCCAATGCTCCTATTCGCTGGGGACGCGGACTGCGTGGAGGGCGAAATGCGCTCATCAGTCTTTGGCAGCGACAGCGTGACCAGGGTGTGTCGCACATTGCTTTGAATATGAGGGTGTCGCACCGACCAGTTAAGGAAAGTATTCAAGAGTTTGCGGAGTATGTGCTTCCGCTCTTTGCTTAAAGGAATACTAAGATTAACTGCACGTCCGCTTTTGGCCGGCTAACGCCCCATGCCCTGGCTAATCATCCTTGTCCTCCCGTACGCGGAGGACAAATCTATGAGCACCATCGCTACTTAACCCAGAAAAAACAAGGGCCGCAGTCGCAGCCCTATCATGCAGCTTCAAGCTTACTGCAGCCAGCTCTCAACAGTCTCGGCGCCGTATTGTTCTTTCCAAGCTTTCAGTACCTTGTGGTTGCCGCCTTTAGTTTCTACAACTTCACCGTTATTCGGGTTCTTGTAACGCTTCAGAGCACGCTCACGACGAGCAACTTTCACCGGCGCTGCGGCGGCCTTGGCAGCATTCGGATCGAGAAGGGCGATAACGTTGCGCAGGGAGTAGTTGTAGTCGGCAAGCAGGGCGCGCAGTTTGGTTTCAAACTCGATTTCACGCTTGAGTTTCTCGTCGCCTTTCAAGGCTTCGAGGCGCTTTTGCTGCTCGGCGATTTGGGCTTCCAGAGCTTTGTATTCGGCAATGATTGACATTGATATTTCCCTAGTTTTTTGAGGTGTGTCGAAGAGATATTAAGTAGCTACAGGATATTAGAAACGGTAGGTCGAAAGAAGCCTCCTGAACCGCGCTGACTTTCCTAGACACTTGATCACTGTTTTTGACTGGTTAGAGCGCGGAACTGTAGTGGTCAACCCATCCCGGACAGTGGGTTAAGTTTTTCTTCGACCACCGCAGGCGGTAGCCCCTCGTTGAACTGATGTGGCCTGATCCAGTTGTAGCGGTGCATCAGGTAATGACTGATGTCCCGCTGAGCCTCCTGAGCTGTCAGGTAGCCGGTCGCCGGAATCCATTCGTATTTCAAGCTGCGGAACAGTCGTTCCATTGGCGAGTTGTCCCAACAGTTTCCCCGGCGACTCATGCTCTGCTCCATCCGATAGTGCCATAGCCGCTGCCGGAAAAGGCGGCTGCAGGAGCGTCGGCTAAGCACGTGATGGAAAGAAGCAGGATAAGCGCAGCGGCAAACAATCGTGTCATGAGATGGCGTCAGGCAAAATGCGCATTGTAGAGCGCTTAAAAGGCTAAAAAGGGGATGGCTTTAACCACACAAGTGCTGACTGTTTTTAGCTGGCAGCAATTGGCAGACCTCTGCCAGTCATGACAGTCGGGAGCCGGCCCAGGCTGTGTAAAAACGCTGGCATCGACCTTGCTGTGATTTGATGGATTCAAATCAGTGGGGAATGCCGATGA